>NZ_KB895565.1:0-529930 GCF_000374885.1 Bacillus sp. 105MF
CCTGCAGTATCTCATGCTGAAAACCAAGAAGCTGTAAAACAACTTACTCCAAAAACAGAACAGGCAATGCAGAAAACAGGGTGGGTAAAAGAGGGAAATACATGGTATTTCTATGATCAAAATAGTGTGAAGAAAACAGGGTGGTTAAAAGATAATGGTACATGGTATTACTTGAATGCGGATGGGGCAATGAAAAGTAATGGCTGGTTAAGTGATGCTGGAAAGTGGTACTACTTTGCTGAAAGTGGAGCAATGAAAACGGGTAATATTTTTAATCAAGGTTCATGTTATTTATTAGGAGCAGACGGTGCGTTATATACGAACGAAGGCTGGGTTCAGTACGAAGGAGAATGGTATTACGTTCACCAAGGAGGAAACTTACACGAGGGCTATCTTGAATATAATGGTAAGATATACTACATGAATCCAGGCTCTGGAGATATGAAAGTAAACAATTGGATAGGTTCACATCCTGATGGTAATTATTTCTTATCTGATGGAGCAATGGCAACTGGTTGGAATTTGATTAATAATGAATGGTACTACTTCGAAGAAAGCCGGACGCATTTTAATACTCATAATGGTTGGCTAAGTTATAAAGGAAGCTGGTATTACTTTGTGGCTTCTAAGATGCAAACAGGTTGGATTGAAGATAATGGGAATTGGTACTACCTGAATGCAGATGGAACGATGAAAACAGGCTGGTTAAAAGATAAGGGCGCATGGTATTACTTAAATGCAAATGGCACAATGAAAAGCTCAGCTAATGGGTGGAACGAAGGTTGGTTAGATGAAGGAGGAAAGCGTTACTTTTTTGATGACAGTGGTGCTATGCGGACAGGAAAACTAGCTGAAGGTGGTACTGTATGGTATTTCAATCCAGATGGATCAATGGTAACGGGATGGGAATTAGTTGATGGTGATTGGTATTACTTTGATGATAAAACTGGAGCAAGCCACGCAGGTTGGTTAAGTTATAACGGGAAATGGTATTACTTTTATGATGGCCCAATGACAACAGGCTGGGTGCAAGATAATGGCACATGGTATTATTTACAGTCTAGCGGTGCGATGGCAACAGGCAAACATTTCATTGATGGGAAATGGTATTCATTCAAAGATAACGGCGCTATGATGTAACGAAAGTTTTTTTATGAGTATGTAGGATACTAGATACATATTTTAAGAGATTTTTACAACGAAAGAAGACACTTGTTAGAGTGTCTTCTTTATCATTTTAACCGAGAAGACTCACTCCTCTAAACGAAGTGAAGGTAGGGGTAGTTGAATATTCTCTATGAATCTATAGAAGAGAAATGAAAAGGGACAGACCTTCCAAGGGAAGAGATCTGTCCGAGAGTAAATATAGTTAATGAATCAATTCCTCATTTAGCAAACACATGATTCCCAATTACTGCAACAGTTTGGCGTGTCGTAATCCATTTGTCGGTAGAGGTTTTTGGATTATAAAAATAAAGCCAATCAGAATTAATTCCTTTAGTAGAAATTGCTTCTTCTACCGCCATTCTCGCTTCGCGGGTTGCTGGTTGATCAATTCTTCCATCTGTAACTGGTGTAAAGGCATAGCCGTATTTAATAGGTTCATAAATAACATCGGTAATTGTATTTGGAAATCCTACTGCATCAACGCGATTTAATATAACTTTGGCCACTGCGACTTTCCCAGCGTAAGGCTCTCCTCCGGCTTCGGCAGTGACCAAACGAGCCATTAAGTCCAGTTCTTGTTCTGAAATACCTGTCGTAATAATTAAGTGTTGACCTGCATAAATCCGATCGCCGTTTGTATTGTTAGCTTGTCTAATTGATTGTATGGATACATTGTATCGTTTTGCGATAGCTTCTAATGTATCTCCTCGTTGAACTTGATAAACAGCTTGAGTTGAATGATTTGAAGCTGCCACATCTTTTTGTTGTGTAGATTCGCTTGATGAAGGCGAGACTGGAATGGTTAATTGTTCTCCAATATAAATTCGATCATTCGTCTTATGATTCGCTTGTTTAATGGCTTGAAGTGAAACTCCATAGTGGGTGCTGAGATCCCAGAGAGTGTCATTCTTTTTAACAGTATAAACCGTTGCGGCATTAGCTGTTCCTTGATTAGATACGAGTGTAATTGTTGCAGCAGATATAGGTAGCAAATGTTTCACCTTATGTAACTTCATTCGAAAAAAACCTCCTGAAAATAGTTGAGATATACTTAGTTTCGAATAAAAATTCATAAACTAGAATGTTTATTGATTATTCGTGGTTAAGTCATTTATATACTAACAAATTGAATGAGTATCGTCATTAATTGTGTATCAACATATTAATGATCTTTATGTAACTGAATATCTTAATGATCTTATATCTTACGTATAATTTTTATTCATTTGTTATTCATTTTATTTTGATTTTAGAATGTTAACTGTTACATTTTTATCTCGCTATTTGCGGACAGTAAGACCCTATCTCAAAATTCAGTGGAAGCAAACCAGAATATGACAAATGATATTAAATAAATTGTCAAATAAAATTAAAAATCATATTATAAATAATACTTATTTATAATTATTCTTTTGACGTACTCATTATCGGTTGGTATACTGTAAACGAATGTTCTTGAAAAAGATTCTCATTTCTGATATTGAGGTGAATATAGATGAATAAGAAGAAAATAGGTTTACTTGTGATGGCGTACGGAACACCAGAATCACTTGAGGATGTAGAGGCGTATTATACGCATATTCGTCATGGACGTAAACCATCTCAAGAAGCGCTTGATGATTTAGTGGGGCGTTATAAAGCGATTGGTGGTATTTCACCACTTGCGAAAATTACAAAGGAACAAGCTAGAAAATTAACAAATGAGTTAAATAAGAGTTTTTCAGAATTTGAATTTGTATGTTATTTGGGACTAAAACATATCGCTCCATTTATTGAAGATGCGGTGGAAGAGATGAAGCGGGATGGTATTGAGGAAGCAATTAGTATTGTGTTAGCACCTCATTATTCAACTTTTAGTATTAAAGCGTACAACGAGCGTGCCCAAAAGATTTCTGAGAACATAAATGGTCCTGTTATAGAGCCGATTGAGCAATGGTACGATGAACCGAAATTTATTGCGTATTGGGCAAACCGAATAAAAGAAACATTTACTAGAATTACAGACGGGGAGAAAGCTGTTGTAATTTTTTCAGCGCATAGTTTACCGGAGAAGATTATTGCAGCAGGAGACCCGTATGTGAAGCAACTACAGCATACGGCAGATTTAATTGCTGAAGCAGCAGGTATTCAAAATTATACAATTGGCTGGCAAAGTGCAGGAAATACACCAGATCCATGGATTGGACCAGATATACAAGATGTAACGAAAGATTTATACGAAAAGCATGGTTATGAATCTTTTGTATACTGTCCTGTCGGGTTTGTGGCAGAACATTTAGAAGTGCTGTATGACAACGATTATGAATGTAAAGTTGTAACGGATGAACTAGGTGTATCCTATTTCAGGCCAGCTATGCCGAATGCTCAAGGCTTATTTATTGCTTGTTTAGTAGAAATTGTTTCCAAAAAAGTGAATAAAATAATTGACAAAAAATTAATTTTGAACAATAATTAAATTATAATAATTTTAAATAAGTAATTATTATTATGAAATAATAGGAGGTTCCTCTTGATGAATCCAAATAATCGCTTAACAACAAACCAAGGTGCTCCGGTAGGAGATAACCAAAATTCTCGTACAGCTGGTCGCCGTGGACCGGTATTATTAGAAGATTATCATTTAGTAGAAAAACTTGCTCATTTTGATCGTGAACGTATTCCGGAACGTGTTGTTCATGCGCGTGGCGCAGGTGCTCATGGTGTTTTCGTAACGAAAAATAGCATGAAAGCATATACGAAAGCAGCGTTTTTACAAAACGAGGGAACAGAAACGCCTGTATTCGTTCGTTTCTCAACGGTTATTCATGGGCAAGGTTCTCCGGAAACAGCTCGCGACCCACGTGGTTTCGCTGTAAAGTTTTATACAGAGGAAGGAAACTATGATATCGTTGGTAACCATTTACCAGTTTTCTTCATTCGTGATGCAATTAAATTTCCTGACATGGTGCACTCTTTAAAACCAGCACCAGATACAAATATTCAAACGCCAGATCGTTACTGGGATTTCATGACTTTGTCTCCAGAGTCTACACACATGATGACATGGGTATTCTCTGATTACGGTACTCCTGCAAACTATCGTCAAATGGAAGGTTTCGGTGTACATTCATTTAAATGGATTAGTGCAGAAGGTAAAATTGTTTATATTAAATATCATTGGAAACCACAGCAACGTGTTCGTAACTTGAGTGCAAAAGAAGTAGAACAAGTACAAGGAAAAGACTTCAACCATGCAACTCGTGATTTATTTGATGCAATCGAGCGCGGAGATTATCCAAAATGGGATCTTCACGTACAGGTAATGCAACTTGATGAAATGGATTCTTTAGACTTTGATCCATTAGATCCAACAAAAGTATGGCCAGAAGATCGCTTTCCATTAATAGAAGTCGGAACAATGACGTTAAATCGCAACCCACAAAACTTCTTTGCAGAAGTAGAGCAAGCTGCGTTTACTCCAAGTGCGACTGTACCTGGTATTGAACCGTCTGAAGATAAATTATTACAAGGACGTTTATTCTCTTATCCAGATACACAGCGATACCGTCTTGGTGCCAACTACTTACAAATCCCTGTGAACTGCCCATATGCAGCTGTTCGTAATCAACAACGTGATGGTGCAATGCAAATGAATCAACAACCATCAACAATTAACTACGAGCCAAGTCGTCATGCTGAAAATCCAGTTGAGGATCCAGCATACCGTGATTCAACTATGAAGCTTGAAGGTTATGTATCTCGTGAAAAAATCGATAAACCAAACGACTTCCAGCAAGCGGGTGAGCGTTACCGTTCATTCTCTAAAAAGGAACAAGATAACTTAATTGCCAACTTAACAAACGATTTAAAAGATGTGCATGAGCAAACAAAATTACTTGCAATCTGTAACTTCTTCCGTGCAGATCGTGATTACGGTATGCGCTTAGCAAAAGCATTAAACGTTGATATTTCAGCGTATGTAGGAAATCCTAAGAAATAATAATATTCCTGGTTCTATTTTATTCTCAAATTTTAATTGCTATATGTGTCTACTAATATAATGAATAAAAAGACGGCTGAATTTTCAGTCGTCTTTTCTTTTAAAATACTTATAAGAACTTTATTTTTTATTAGATTTTTTACTTTCTAAATTCGAATTTAAAAAGAGATAAACCTTTTTCTATTATAAAAGTTATATACTTATAAAATGCATCACTTAGCCTCTTTTTGTATTTCCACCTCGCCTAGTGATTTCTCACTATATTCATAAGCCTTCTCACCGTGCATCGAAATATCCAAACCCATTTGCTCTTCATGCTCATGCGCGCGAACGGGAAGGAAGAAACTAATTCCTTTAATAATGGCGTACGTCATCACGATTGTAAATGCATAAGTCGCTCCAATTGCAGTGAGCTGTTTCCAAAGGAGTGCGGCATTTCCATAAAATAGTCCATCAGCGCCGCCGCTATTTACAGAAGTGGTTGCAAATAGTCCTGTTGCAATGCCGCCCCATGTTCCGCCGATACCGTGACATCCAAATGCATCAAGTGCATCATCATAGCCAAGTTTATGTTTTAAAAAGAAGACAGCTCCGAAGCAAAGAACGCCTCCGATCGCTCCGATTAAAAGAGCGGAGAAAGGAGTGACGAATCCGCAAGCTGGTGTAATAGCAACGAGGCCTGATACAGCGCCGCAAGCCGCTCCCATTACGGTCGGTTTTGATTGGAAGAACCACTCTGCTAAGATCCATGTTAAAGCGGAAGCTGCTGCAGCGGTATTTGTATTAATGAATGCGGTCAGTGCTACATCGTTCAGTGTAAGGGCGCTACCGACGTTAAACCCGAACCATCCAAACCATAATAAGCCTGCGCCTAAAAGTGTAAAGGGGAGATGGTGGGGAGAAGATCCGTTTACGTCTTTTCGCTTACCGAGGAAAATCGCTAATACAAGCCCAGCAACACCGGATGTGATATGGACAACGTTACCGCCAGCGAAATCTAATGCTCCGAGTTCGCGAAGCCATCCGCCAACGCCCCATACCCAATGGGCAACGGGATTATAAACGATTGTCGTCCAAAGAAGGATGAAAATGAGAAAAGCAGAAAATCGCATTCTTTCAGCGAATGCTCCTGAAATGAGCGCTGGTGTTAAGATTGCAAACATAAGTTGAAACATCATAAATAAATTGTGAGGAATAGTAGCGGAGTAGTCTGTGTTTGGCGCGTAAGTTACGTTTTGTAAGCCGAACCAATCTAATGTACCAATGACGCCATTCCAATCTGGCCCGAATGATAAAGAATAACCGATAAAAATCCATTGAATGGAAACAATCGCCATCGCGCTATAGCTATGCATTGTAGTACTCAGTACATTTTTGCTACGAACCATCCCGCCGTAAAAAAGTGCCAAACCTGGCGTCATAATCATAACCATTACCGTCGCTAAAAATAAAAACACAGTATCTCCCATGTTCATTCTTTTCCCCTCCTATAATGTTATAAAATATTACATTCAATGTTATGTTTCATATCATATTCAATAATAAATAAAAAATCAACATGTTTTTCAGAAAATTTCAAATGTTGCGTAAGGAAACCTAACATGTCGTTTGTGTAAGTGCGGTTTGTTCGGAAAATTGATATACTATTCTTACAATTAAAAAGAAGTTGGGGGATATTATGTGAAGAAGATATGGAGAAGAGGAGTGTTGATTTGTTTTTGTATGGTATTTGCTTTCTTAGCGCCTATACATACATTAGCGGAAGAAAAAAGAGAGTGGCAAGATGAAGTAGTATATTCTATTATGGTTGACCGTTTTAATAATGGAGATGCAAAAAATGATAAACAGCTTGATGTAGGGAATTTAGAAAGATACCAAGGGGGAGATATACAAGGGATTGTAAAGCGAATAGATTACATAAAAGAGATGGGATTCACTACTATTATGCTTTCGCCAATTTTTAAAGGTGAAACGTATGATGGGTATGGTATGGTTGATTTGCAAAAAGTGAATGAACATTTTGGGTCAATGCAAGATGTGAAACAACTTGTACAAGAAGCACATAAACGAGATATGAAAGTGGTGTTTCAATTTGTTGTAGAAAAAGAGCAAGAAACGCTTATTGATTCGATAAAATGGTGGATGAAAGAAGCAAACATAGATGGAAGTTATCTTATGCATAGTAAAGAAATATCTCGTGCCTTTTTAAATACAGTAAAACAAAGTGTTCAAGGAATAAAAAAAGATTTCCTCGTTATGGCTGATGAGGGAGAGGGTATACATAATGAGTACTATAAGCACATAACAGATGTCTTTGCGAAAACGGATACACCTATTAAACCACTTTATGACGTTAGTTTAATAGAATATGGTAAAGTAACAAGTAATTTTTTAGATAATCAAGATACAAAGCGGTTTGTCAGAATCGCGAAAGAGAACGCATATTATCCGCCGACTCGTTTAAAACTTGCGCTTACTTATTTATATACAACACCAGGGATGCCGATTGTTTACTACGGAACGGAAATTGCGCTTGATGGCGGAGGAGTGCCAGATAATCGCCGTTTAATGGACTTTAAAACAGATGAAAAGTTTTTACAGTATGTAACGAGATTGGGAGAGATTCGTCAAAAATTCCCTTCTCTTCGCCGTGGGACATTTGAGTTGTTATATGATAAGACTGGGATGAGTGTGCTAAAAAGGACGTATAAAGATGAAGTGACACTTGTTGCAATTAACAACACGAAAGAGACACAAAAAGTTTCACTTTCGGCAAATGAGATAGGAGAAAATCGAGAATTAAAGGGATTATTGGAAGATGAAATCATTAGAGAAGAAGATGGGAATTATTATCTCGTATTGAAGCGAGAAGAAGCAAATGTATATCAAGTTAGAGAAAAAACAGGGGTTAATTGGCTTTTTATCTCTTTACTAATTGGGGTAAATGTTTTGTTTATTGCTTTTTTAATCGCGGTAAAGAAAAAGAAGAAATAATAGGAGTGGGTAGGTTTTAGACTATATACAAGCCGTAGTTATGAAAATAAAAGGAGATTATGAAGAATACCTCCAATTGTTAGACGCAGTTTAACAATTGGAGGTGCTTTTTAATTTACAATCGAAGAGAAATTAAAGGCTGTAAAACGTTATTTAAATGGTTCAGAGATCCGAAAAGACAACGCAGATTCTATTTAAGTAGCTCCTCCTGTTCTGTGGACATAGGTTCAACAGTATCAGTTTCATGGTGAAAAAGCTTTTTATGCTTTAGTATGTAAATGTAATTGCCGCCAATGAATACCCTTTTTGTGCATTATACGGTTCTATTGGATAAATTTGTTTTTTTGGCTTATTCTTTATCTCACCTATTTACTAAACTATTACCACTTGCAAAATTGGATGGATTCTCCTGAATGCAAAATTAATGTTCATTTATTTTAGTAGGCGTCTCTCATAGTTTCTAGGATAAAAAGACATACCTATAGTTTAATAAACTTTAATTTTGCAAGCGTTTTCATTTTTGAGAATCATTATAACCTACATTTTCACGAAACATCTGTTAACATTATATAGGGCTATTAAGGTATCTTGAATATTAAGTATTAGCTACTACCTTCTATAAATTTTAATAATAAGCCTCTACTATTTGTAACTTATTTGTGTTTTGCTTTCAATATGTAGAGTCCTAAAACAACAAATGATATTCCTATATATGATGTAATTGGAAATTTTCCTCCTGTTGATGGTAAGTAATATTGTTCTTGACTTACATGCTCTTTTTCTTCTGTGTACTCTTTATTTTGTATATCATCAGATTGTTTAGTGTTTTTATATGTATCATGTATTTTTGTAACTTGCAGCTCGTTTTTTATTTTTTTATTCTTTATTTCTATTTTTGCTATTTCGCCGTTCTTTACTTCCATTCTCTGTATTGTAGGGTCCAGTACATAACCCTCTGGTGCCTGAATTTCCTTTATAATATATGTACCAATAGGAAGCTGATTTAATAGTGCAACTCCATCTTTAGTTGTAGTGATTTCTTTCCTAAAATCGCCATTTTCACTTGCAACCTCAAATACCGCTCCTTTTAAAGTTTCTCTATTCTCTCCTACCTTCGTAATTTTTAGAGATCCTAATGATTCCCATTGCACTGCTATATCAGTACTACTTTTTTCACTCATTCTTGGCAATAAAGCTGTGGTATTTTGAACCTTTTGTTTGCCATCAAAAATAACTGCTTGTAAACTTTGCAATTTTGTATGTACTCTTAGTTTGAAAGTTCCATTTGTCGATTTTTTTGGAATTAAAATTTTAAATTTTTCCTTTATAGAGAATTCATTCTTTTCTTCACCTTGTTCATTTAAAATTTTCACTCCTTCTGGTGCCCCCTCCAATTGAACGGAATATACTCCAGATAAGGCATTTGATTGAACCGTATATAATTTGGTTTCAAGATAGTCCCCATTTTGCTCTACTGTCTGTTTTTCATTAGGTATTATGTTTAAGTATGTTTCCTGTACTTCAGTACCTTTAGAAGCTTTGTCTATCAGCTGTTTTACAAGATTATATACCGGTTGGTTCTCTGGTTTTGAATCAGCAATTTCGATTTTTTTAGATGCAACCCAGATAGCTAATTGAGTTGCATAGTATGCTTCCTCTTTTGTAGAAACTCCCAGTTCAGCTGGTGTTTTTTGAGGATAGCCATAAAGTAAAACACGATATACAAAATCATTTTCTTTCCCGATTTCAGGAAGTTCCTCTCCGTTTGGTGAATTCAAATCAGGTGATAAACAATATGCAACATCTTTTGATGAAGTTTTTAAGAGATCTGCCTTTATTTTTACTTCAGCACCTTTGAATTTAATGTGATTCCAGTTAATTTGAAACTTTTCTTGATGTATTATCTCAGCTGCTGCTTGTGGAATAGAAACTCCTAGCAACATAATGATTAAACTTATAATTCCAAACCATTTTGTTAATACTTTGCGTTTCATTTCATTCCCACCATTCATTAAAGTTTTAGTAATAAATATGTACATGTTAATTTTTCTTACTTCGGACATTTCAGTTTGATTATTCTGAAAATTTAAATTAAAATAATGATTATTTTAGAATCTTATAATGTCTGATAATATTTGTTGACTTATCTGAGCTATAACCTTTATTAAGATTACTATGTATTGGACTAACTTTCTTGATATAAATATTATTCTATACTATTAAAAATCTTTTCAAAAAAATGAGTTTTGAAAGGTGAAATCTAGCTATTTGAAAATAAACACAATTAATAATTCGTTTATTAGATGAACGTTTTTGGTATTCAATCCGCTCTTTAAAATTACCTTTATTTATTTTCTGAAAATTTAGCCATATTTTATGTTTATTATATTCAGAAAATAGATGGTTTGCAATCTGTTTTAGTATGCAATATTGCATACGAAGTTATTATATTTTTATGTTATAATTTATAATTTTATATATAAGGAATATCATAGGTAGAATAATGGATTTTATCATTTTAACCGAGAAGACCCCCTCCTCTAAATGAAGTGAAGGTGGGGGTAGTTCAATTAGTTAGAAGGTGAAACAGTTTTTTTCTGTAAAATAGAATTGATTAATGAGAATATTTGAAAAAAAGTGTAGTCCTGATAAATTTCAATTATAGACAAAAGTAGATGGTTATCGATACGCTCGGTTCTGAGGGCTGAAGTCTGTCCAAATGCAGGCCTATCTCATCGTAGCGTGCCAAAATATGAAAAAATAGCGCTTCATCTGACCAAAAAGGGTTAGGTGAAGCGCTATTTTACGTGTGTTTATCATTTTTTATTATTTTTCTATTAACGATAGTTAATGAATTGTACGTCGATTGGTAAATCAGCGCTACGAACCGCTGCGATTACTGCTTGTAAGTCATCGCGGCTTTTTGCTGTTACGCGTACTTGATCATCTTGTACTTGTGTTTTCACTTTTAATTTTAACTCTTTAATAATGTTATTAATTTTCTTAGCGTTCTCTTTATCGATACCTTGTTGCAGTGTTGCACGTTGACGTACTGTGTTACCAGTAGCGCTTTCTACTTTTCCGTAGTCTAAGTTTTTAATTGGTACTTCGCGTTTAACTAGTTTTGAAATAAGAACATCTTTTACTTGATCTAATTTAAATTCATCATCAGAAGTTAAAACGATTACTTCTTTTTCCAATTTAATATCACTTTTGCTTCCTTTAAAGTCATATCGATTTTGAATTTCTTTTAATGCGATGTTAATAGCATTTGTTACTTCTGGTAATTCTACTTTTGAAACGATGTCAAAAGAACTATCTTTTGCCATAGTAAGCACCTCCAAATTAAATTCCATCTCTTATTATAGTGAATTTTTGCGAGTTGGACAAATAAAGGAAAATTCGTGTTATAATGAAGCTTTCTTTGGAATGATAAAAATATACTTTATATATAGAAGGGAATTAAAATATATGTATTTGCAGCCAGGATCGATTGAACAGGTAACTGTTTTACGAGAAACGGAAATTGGATATATGGTTGGATTTGACGATGAGGATGGTTATGAAGAAGTATTTTTACATAAAAATGAAGTAGCGGGAGAAATTGAGGAAGGCGATACGATTGATGTATTTCTATATCTTGATCATCAAGAGCGAATTTCTGCGACAATGAAGACGCCGCTTATTACGATAAGTGATTGGAATTGGGTAAAAGTTGTAGAAGTAAAACCTGATTTAGGTGTGTTCGTTGATATCGGTGTTTCTAAGGATATCTTAATCCCAGCTGATGAGTTTCCAATTTATACACCAGTTTGGCCAGAAGAAGGCGATGAGTTATATTGTACATTAAAATTAACAAATCGCGGCCGTCTTATTGCTCTTCCGGCAAGAGATTCAGATATGCAGGAAATTATTGTAGAGGCAACGCCATCTATGCGTAATAAAAATGTGAACGGACGTGTATATCGCTCACTTCAAGTTGGTTCGTTTGTATTAACGGATGAACATTTCCGTGCCTTTTTACACCACACAGAAAGAAAAGAACAAGTTCGTATTGGTGAGCGTGTAACGGGCCGTATTATTGATGTGAAAGATGATGGTACGATTAATATTTCACTTCTTCCGCGTAAAGAAGAGGGAATGGAAGATGATGCTGCGGTGGTTTATGAGTACATGGAGAGCCGCGGAGGAGCAATGCCGTTTTGGGATAAAAGCCATCCAGAAGACATTAAAGAACGTTTTAATATGAGTAAAGCAGCGTTTAAACGTGCGCTTGGTAAGTTGATGAAAGAAGAAAAGGTTTATCAAGAAGAAGGTTGGACGTACTTCAAGAAATAAAAAAATCCGAACAGGCTCATGCCTGTTCGGATTTTCAGAGTGTTGGGAAACAGGAGTCAGCAGGCTCCTATTTTTTGTCGTTATGTGTCGGAACGTCGATATATTCGAATTTGCTCCGGTAAAGTGAAACTTTAATCAGTGGGGTTTTCTTCATCTCCCACTGATTATTAGCTCTCGCCAATCGGGCTTTTACGAGCAGTTGATTCCTCACTTATCTTTCTCGTTTTTCTCTGAATCTTGAGGTGGGAGTCTTACTGCCCGTTAATGCGGGGTGAAATTTCATTTACTATTTTTCTACTAGCCCACTCTGTTGCTAGATTTTTTATTGTTGTCCGGAAAGACGAGAGAATGTATCTTTCAAATCACTATCTTTTACTTTAATATCAGCTTTCTTGAATTCGTCTAACAATATTTTTTGACCGGTAGTTTGATCTGCTAACAACTTTTCTTCCAGATTTTTACGAATGGAATCTTTTACCTCATCATATGGTTTTAATTCTTTTTTATCGGTAAGTTTAATAATGTGATAGCCTTGTGATGACTTGATAGGTTTGCTAATTTCACCGACATTTAATTTGTAAGCCGCTTCTTCAAATTCAGGTACCATTTTACCTGGACCGAAGTATCCAAGGTCTCCGCCATTTTCCTTTGAACCTGGGTCCTGTGACTGTTGTTTTGCTAACTCTTCGAATGAAGCACCTTCATCCAGTTGTTTCTTAATATCATTTGCCGTTTTTTCATCGTTTACTAAAATGTGGCTGGCTTTAATTTCAGGTTTATAGTTTGCTTTTACATCTTTATCTGTAATGCTTTTCTTAATGGCTTCGTTCATTGCTAATTTGAACCTAATTTGATTTTTAAAGTCATCTTCATCTTTTAGGCGGTTACTTTCTAATACCGTTTTGAATTGATCACCAAATTGATCTTTTGCTTTTTTGAATTCTTTATCGACTTCATCATCAGATACTTTATATTTTTTTGTCATGATATCTTGTGCCATCATTTCATATAGCATATCTTTTCCGTACCGTTCTTTTAACTGCTTGTCAAAATCACCTTTTGTAATGGTTGAAACTTTTGATGTTGCAATCGCCTCTGAGTTATCTTTTGGACCACAAGCAGACAGCATTAACGTTCCGAGCGCAGCTGTTGCTATCCATAATTGTTTTCTTTTCATCCTAACACCTCATCTAATTATGCTGTTATTATTGTAAAATAGAGAAGTGAACAAGAAGTGAATTTGAGATGTTTTTTGTGAAATAAAAAAGTACATCAACAATTATGTTGATGTACGAAATAATTAAAGATGATCTGTTTTTTTAGAGTATGCACGTTTTCCTTGCTGAATATTTTTTTGTTCTTGTTCATTTTTTTGTGTGCGCTTTGCATTATTATCGCGTGCTTTTTTGTCATTATCGCTTGTATGCGGCATACATATCAACTCCATTTCTAAACAGTTGTACGTTTATCATTTCCGTTTTCGTAAAGACTATGTATACGAGTAGTGGTGAACCTATTATGTATAAAGGTGGATGGGGTATGGACTTAAAATTAAATTATGCCGAATTAACGAAAAAACTAATTGTTGTTATCATCGCAGGTTTATTAAATGCAATTGGAATGAACTTGTTCTTAACGCCAGCAAAAGTATATGCGAGCGGTTTCGCGGGATTATCTCAATTGCTTTCGCAAGTGTTAGGTGATTTTGCATCGATTCACATATCGACGGGAGTACTTTTTGCTTTATTTAATATTCCGGTTGTTATTTTAGCATGGAAAAAGGTCGGAAAAGCGTTTACGTTATTTAGTTTTTTATGTGTTGTATTTATGACACTGTTTTTAGAAATTATACCAGTGAAGGCTGTTTCAAATGATATTATATTGAATGCTATTTTTGGTGGTCTCATTTCAGCGATAGGGGTAGGAATTGCCTTAAAATGGGGAGCTTCCACAGGTGGTTTAGATATCATTGCAATGATTTTGTCAAAAATAAAAGATAAGCCTGTCGGAACATATTTCTTTTTCTTTAATGCAATCATCATTATTGCAGCTGGCTATTTGTACGGATGGGAAAAAGCGTTATACACGTTAGTGACACTATATGTATCATCGAGGATTATTGATGCAATTCATACTCGTCATGTGAAAATTACAGCATTTATCGTTACGAAAAATGGTAAAGATGTACGAAAAGCGATTCAAGCACGTTTAGTACGCGGTATTACAACTATACCAGCGACAGGGGCATATACAAATGAAAATAAAGAAATGCTAATGATTGTGATTACCCGTTACGAGCTATATGAACTAGAGAGAATTATTAGACAGGTAGATCCTGGCGCATTTACAAATGTTATTCAAACAGTCGGTATATTTGGGTTGTTTCGGAAAGATTAAAGAGGACCGGGAATCGGTCCTCTTGTTTTAATGTGTGTTAGTAATGTTTTGCAGTTGCTGTTGCATCTCGCGCAGTTGTACCTTTTCAGCAGTTGAAGAATTAGCATAAGCGGATTGCAAAGCATTTTTGGCTCTATAAACGAGTTCCCGCTGTTCTGTGCCGCTTGAACAAGAAACGGCGCCTGCAACAGCATCTCGTGCTTGCTGAAATAATAAGTTACCCATTTAAACCCCTCCGAGAGAAGAGTTGTTTCGTTCTTTTTCTGCATCAGCTAATGTACCGCGGTACGGGAATCTTTCAGCATGCTTCATAACAGCATCGGCCCCTTGTTGGGTGAAACGTTTTGATTTGTTCTTTTTACCCATTCGTAATTCCCCCTTTTTTAGCAGAAAACAACTGACACATCGCTGTGTCTAGTTATAGTATGAGCGTTTTGAGCCAAACTATAAGTAGGGAATTTTTAGATTACAATCCAAGAACCTCTTCTAAATAAAGAGCAATTCCATCTTCTTCGTTTGTTAATGTCGTATGATTCGCTAATGTTTTTAATTCAGGAATGGCATTACCCATGGCGATGCCGTGACCTGCAAACTCAATCATCTCAAAATCATTGTCTTCGTCACCGAACGCAATAATTCGTTCTTGTGGAATGTTATAATAGCTAGAAACTTTTTGAAGTCCAATCGCTTTATTGAGGCCGCTTTTCACAATTTCAATAATCGGCCAAGGAGCACCCCATTTTCGATGATCAATCACTTCTGCATGCATATCTGTTAAATGCTTACGAATAGCTGTTGATTGCTCATCCAGTGCATCGATTAATAAGCATGTTGGATGATCTTGCAAAATGTTTAGTAAGTCTCCTGTAAAAATATTTGGAGAGCCAAATTCAAAGATATGCTTTTTATCCTCATCAATTTCGCGAACATATACATCGTCAATTACTTCGGCATAAATGTTTTTAACGCCAAAATCAAAGCAAGCGCGAACGATTTCTTGTGCAGTAGAAAGCTCAAGGGGGGAATGGTGCGTTCCCCAATTTGTATCAAGTGGGTGATGAACATAAGCGCCGTTAAAGTTAACGATAGGTGTATTCAAACCAAGTTCTTTATAATAAGCGTGACTAGCGCGAAATGGACGTCCTGTTGAAATGACAACAACATGTCCTTGTTCTTTTGCTTTTTCAATTGTTTGCTTTGTTCGTGCGGAAATAATTTTATTGTCTGTAAGTAAAGTGCCATCTAAATCTAATGCGATTAAATGTTGTTTTTTCATGTTTTCACCTCTTATGAAAAATTTTTTGTTTCTATCTGTATTTCCGTTTTAAGATGCAGAAATAAGAGGTTGGAAAGTGTATAGATAAAGTGGAACTTCCATCAGCGGGGGGGCTCCATCCCCGTTAATGCGGGAGAAACAACCATGAATGGAAGTTTCATTATATATTCATCTTACGTCGCGAAACATGTTAGTGTCCACTATTTCCTACCCAAAATCAGAAAAGTCAATGATTTTTTTGAAAGTTCAAATAATGTTTCTTTCATTTTGTACAATTTGTGAAAAGGGTTACATTACGGGCGCAGCAAGACATATAATGAACATGTAATCTTCTCGTATATGTTTGACTCTCCTTTGGAACTGGCCTAGAATAGGTCGGTTTCTTTTTTTTCAACAAGTGATGCTTTTTCTCCTGCTTTATCATGTAAAGTCATACATATGAACAGTAATAAAAAATATGACTCGTTTCCTAAACATAACAGAAAGGCTTTTTCAAAAATGGATATACTAACGGTGTAAAGATGTCATGGAAGGAGAATGAAAATGGGACAAAATCATAGGTTTCGTTCTGGACAGAAAGCACCAAATGATGGGATTTATGTAGAAATTGGTGAAACAGGAAGTATGGTTAAAGATCCACAACTGGTAAAATTAACTGCTGGTCAAAGGTTTCCTGAGAATTCGAATCAGAACCGCCAGTGGACATATAAAAGAAAGCCATAAGAGAAGCCGCAATTTATATTGCGGCTTTTGTGATTGAAGAGCAGAGGTATACATACTTTTTTGGGGAAACAAAGTTCAAATTTCATAATCAAATTCATTGTATAAAAAAGACAATTGGCGTATAATTAAATTAAAGGTCAAATAAAGTCAAAAAATCAAAAAAGGTCAAACATCAAGAGGATTCCAATGTTTGGAGGTTTGTGAAGATGGACTTAAATCAAATGACGACGAAAACACAAGAAGCAATTATGAGTGCTCAATCTTTAGCGGTATCTCATCATCATCAAGAAGTTGATACTGTTCATCTATTACTTGCATTATTACAGCAGCAAGATGGATTAGCAGTGCGTATTTTTCAAAAAATGAATGTCAATATAGAACAATTAACGAAAGAAGTAGAAAGATTGCTTCAAAAGAAACCATCTGTTACAGGAAGTGGTGTAGAAGCTGGCAAAGTGTATGTGACAAATGCTTTAGGGCAATTACTCGTTAAAGCAGAGGCAGAGGCAAAAAAACTGCAAGATGAATATATTTCAGTGGAACATGTATTGCTCGCATTTTGTGAGGAAAAAGGTGATATGAATCACTTGTTCACAGCATTTCACATTACGAAGGATACATTATTACAGTCTTTAATGGAAGTTCGGGGGAATCAGAGAGTGACTAGTCAAAATCCAGAAGTAACATATGAAGCGTTAGAAAAGTATGGCCGTGATTTAGTGGCAGAAGTAAGACAAGGGAAAATTGATCCTGTCATTGGTCGTGATAGCGAAATTCGCCGGGTTATCCGCATTCTTTCTCGTAAAACAAAAAACAACCCTGTTTTAATTGGTGAACCAGGCGTTGGGAAAACAGCAATTGTTGAAGGATTGGCACAACGAATTGTACGAAAAGATGTACCAGAAGGATTAAAAGATAGAACAATCTTTGCATTAGATATGAGCGCGCTTGTGGCGGGTGCAAAGTTCCGTGGTGAGTTTGAAGAACGTTTGCAAGCTGTGTTAAATGAAATCAAAAAAAGTGAAGGGCGTATTCTTTTATTCATTGATGAGCTCCATACAATTGTTGGTGCTGGTAAAACAGAAGGGGCGATGGATGCAGGGAATATGTTAAAACCAATGCTTGCGCGCGGTGAACTTCATTGTATTGGAGCGACTACTTTAGATGAGTATCGAAAATATATTGAGAAAGATCCAGCGCTAGAACGTCGTTTTCAACAAGTGTTAGCAGAAGAGCCAACGGTAGAAGATACAATTTCTATTTTACGTGGTTTAAAAGAGCGCTTTGAAATTTATCATGGTGTAAATATTCATGACCGTGCGATTGTAGCGGCATCTGTATTGTCTGATCGATATATATCTGATCGCTTTTTACCAGATAAAGCGATTGACCTTGTTGATGAAGCGTGCGCAACAATTCGAACAGAAATTGATTCTATGCCAACAGAATTGGATGAAGTAACGCGCCGCATTATGCAGCTGGAAATTGAAGAAGCTGCTTTAGGAAAAGAAACGGATCGTGGTAGTCAAGAGCGACTAAAAACATTGCAACGTGAACTATCTGATTTAAAAGAAGTTGCAAATGGAATGCGAGCGCAATGGCAAAAAGAAAAAGAAGAAATCCATAAAGTTCGTGACTTAAGGGAACACCTTGAACGTTTACGTCGTGAATTAGAAGAAGCAGAAGGGAATTACGACTTAAATAAAGCAGCAGAGCTTCGTCATGGTAAAATTCCAGCAGTGGAAAAAGAATTAAGAGAAGCGGAAGAAACGGGAGCGCATAACGAACAAGAGAACCGTTTGCTTCGTGAAGAAGTAAGTGAAGAAGAAATTGCAAATATCGTTTCACGTTGGACTGGCATACCAGTTGCAAAACTTGTAGAAGGTGAACGTGAAAAACTGCTACGTTTAGAGCAAATTTTATCAGAACGTGTTATTGGACAAGAGGAAGCAGTTAGTCTTGTGGCGGATGCAGTTCTTCGTGCTCGCGCTGGTATTAAAGATCCAAATCGTCCAATCGGTTCATTCATTTTCTTAGGACCAACAGGCGTTGGGAAAACAGAACTTGCGAAAACATTAGCACAATCTTTATTTGATAGTGAAGAGCAAATCATTCGCATTGATATGTCCGAGTATATGGAGAAACATGCTGTGTCTCGCTTGATTGGAGCTCCTCCTGGATATGTAGGATATGAGGAAGGTGGACAATTAACAGAAGCCGTACGCCGTAAACCATATTCCGTTATTTTATTAGATGAAATTGAAAAAGCACATCCAGAAGTATTCAACATTTTATTACAAATGTTAGATGATGGGCGTATTACGGATTCACAAGGACGAACAGTGGATTTCAAAAATACAGTGATTATTATGACATCAAATATTGGTTCAGGGCATTTATTAGAAGGGTTACAAGAAGATGGTACAATTAAAGAGGAAGCAAGAGATCTTGTTATGGGGCAGCTTAGAGGACATTTTCGCCCAGAGTTTTTAAATCGTGTGGATGAAATTATTTTATTTAAACCACTTACAACAAATGAGATCAAAGGAATCGTTGATAAAATTGTAAAAGAGTTACAAGGGCGTTTAATAGATCGTCATATTACAGTGGAATTAACAGAAGTAGCAAAAGAGTTTGTTGTGGAATCTGGGTTCGATCCGATGTATGGAGCGCGTCCATTAAAACGATATGTACAGCGTCAAGTTGAAACAAAGTTAGCACGTGAATTGATTGCGGGAACAATTACTGATAATAGTCATGTAGTTGTTGATGTGGAAAATAACGAACTAGTTGTTCATGTCCAATAAAAAAAGAGTCCGGAGGTTGAATCCGGGCTCTTTCTTTATTAGTGTTGTTCTACTGGTTCGTTTGGAATTGCTGCTGCAATTGCCATTACAAGCACAGCAAGAACAATTGAGAATTTAGACGCTAGCGCGAAATCGTATACACCGCCAGTCATAGAGCTAATTACGTAGCTCATCATATGTACAAGCATAAACGACCAAATAAAGGCCCAAATTACACGCATCTTTTCACACCCCTATTCGTTCAATCTGTCCTTATTGTAACACAATTGAAAAAAGAATATAGAAAAAATATTTGTAGATTTTTCAAAGCAAAATTGTATTCCTTTCATACATTATAAAGGAGTAGTTTTTATGTTTAGAAAATAAGGCGGGAGAATGATGAGTGTTACGGAACGTTTTTTTTACTTAGAACAAGAACCATGTGTGATTTATTTGCCAGAGAGGCCCAATGGATTTGGTGTCATGCTTCTTGGTGATTACAATTATTTTATTGAGAATGGTACAAGTTTATGGACGCAGCATGCGGGGCGCGCTCATTTTTTAAATGGGTTGATAGAAAATGGATATACCGTTTTTTCATCTAATTTATACGGGAGACATTGGGGGAATGATCAATCGGTTCGTTTAGCGAAGCGTTTGTATCATGTTGTTATGAAAAAAGAAACACTAAACGAACAAATTCATATCATTGCAGATGGAATGGGGGCTCTTGTGGCTCTTGAAATGATGAATCGATACCCAGAATGTATTCGATCTGCAGTGATGCTTACTCCATGCCTAGATTTGCCTGCACATGTGGAATTTGAAAAAGAGCATAAATTTTTCTATAAAAGGTTAGTGAGAGAGTTATTGCTTGCGTATGATGTGAAGGAAGCTCAGTTAGAAGCGGAAATTGCTAAGAAGTCTTTTTCTTATTTACCTTCTTGTGTGCCTGTAAAAATATTTGTATCCACACAAGAACAAAAAGCGCGCAAGCAATTGTTACGTGAATATGAAAAAAAGCGGATAAATAAAAATTGTGAGACCTCACTATCGTTTCATTTGCAACATGTAAAATATAAGATGGTTCAACATACATGTCATTTCTTTAAAAAATATGAAGAAGATTTATGAAGCTCCAATATACATAAATGAGGAGCTATTTGTTTAGAGGGAGAAAGGGTTGGTGACATGAAGCGCGTACTAATTATAGGAGCACTTTCGTTTGTAGGCTATCATCTTGTAAATAAAATGCTTGCGGAAGAAGTAGAAGTATATGGCCTTGATTTTGCTGATCTGGAAAGTATGTCAAAAGTAAGTGAAGAAAAGTTATTTTTAATTGGGCGGAATGATTTGTTTATGTATTCGTCTATAAGAGATGAGAGCGGATGGAAGACAGTAGAAACCGATCAATTTGATGCGGCTTACTTTTGTTTATGTGAACCGAACAGGCAAAGCGGATTTCGAAATGAACGAATCATTTTACAATATTTAAAGCGTGTCATTCATATGTGCGAAAGAAAACAAGTGAAGCTAAATGTACTTTCTTCTATTGAAATAGCAAATGTGCAAGATCAATCTGAAAATAAACGATTATTTATGAAAGTAGAAGAAGAAGTGGAGAAGGGGAATATTCGTTATAGTATACTTCGTGTTCCAACTTTATATGGCCCATGGCAGCCTTCCTTTATGACGTACCACAGGCTTATTCTTTCTGAACTTATGGAAAAGGAATATGAGCTTCTTCAAAATGAAAATGGAGCGGATCTTCTTTATGTAGAAGATGTGTGTGAATATTTATGGGAAAAAGGCAAAAACATAGAAAATTTAGGTGTATATAATATGATCAGTGGTAAAGAAAATCTATGGGAAAAAGGAATTATCCTTTTAAATGCCGAGCATAAAGTAAAAAAAACTGTTAAAGAAGTAAAAGGAGAAGAGATAAAGAGTGTTTGTATTGTGAAAAACACGCCGTTAGAATTCGGTTTAAATAAGCAATTGACACATTTAAAACGATATAAAGAGTTATACGAAGAACACAACATATGTTAAACTATACAAATATAAATTGAAAAACCAATATAAAACCTTTTTTTTAGGTGGGAGAGAGTATCCGCCCATGCATAGAAGCGGTCAGGTCCTTTTTTGGCCCCATGCCAAGTGAAAACAAAAGGAGAAAACGAGTGAAAATCTCCGTTTATTTTCATAGCCGTGGTTTGTATGTTGGAAAATCAATATAAATACAAATTGAAAAACCGATATAAAACCTTTCTTTTTTAGGTGGGAGAGAGCATCCGCCCATGCATAGAAGCCATACCCCATACCAAGTTAAAAACAAAGAGAGAACACGAGTGCAAGTCACCTTTTGTTTTTGTAGCACCGACTTATATGTTGAAAAATCAAAAGGAATTTATATAGTGTAGAAGTAAGGAGATTAGTGCTCCTTTTATGGAAAGGATGAAGAAATATGAATGAAAAAAATATGCAGTTTTTACAAATCGCTATGAAACATCTGCCGGAAGCAAAGGCCATTTTGGATGATAATGGGATTGCACTTGATATGGAAAAAGCGCAGCCAGTACTAGAGTTGTTAATGAAAGTAATGAACGAAGCATATGAGCTTGGAAAAGCGGGAAAATAAGGTGAACTAGACATAAAACCCTTTTTTTGGAGGAAGAGAGCATCTAGCCATGCATAGAAACGGTCAGAGCCTTTTTCTGCCCCACGCCAAGTAAAAGCAGATACGGAAGTATTTTTGTCATTTTAACCGAGAAGACTCCCTCTTCTAAGCAAAGTGAAGGAGGGGGGAGTTCAATTGGAAAAGAGCGGGATATATAGGTAGTTTGCTTTTGGTTCTACTATGAGATAAGGTCGACAATATGTCGGCTTTATTTTTTTACTTAGAAATATATTCTAGACAAATAAACATTTATGTTTTAGAATTAGTACCAAGTCATAATAATTGATATAAAACGGAGGGCTGCGATGTGAACGTAGGCATTTTAGGGATCGGAAGATATGTGCCAGAAAAAGTAGTCACAAATCACGACTTAGAGAAAATCATGGATACATCTGATGAGTGGATTCGTACGAGAACGGGAATTGCAGAGAGACGCATTGCCGATGATACAATAGATACTTCATATATGGCGGTAGAAGCTGCCAAGAAAGCTATTGAAAATGCAGGGATTAGTGGAGAAGAAATTGACCTTATTTTAGTTGCAACAGTAACGCCAGATCGCTCTTTTCCAGCCGTTGCTTGTGTAATTCAAGAACAAATTGGTGCGAAACATGCAGCAGCAATGGATTTAGGTGCAGCATGTGCGGGCTTTATGTACGGAATGATTACAGCGCAGCAATTTATTCAAACTGGAACTTATAAAAACGTATTAGTAGTTGGTAGTGATAAATTATCTAAAATTGTAGATTGGAACGACCGCAATACGGCAGTGTTATTTGGAGACGGAGCAGGTGCTGTTGTAATGGGAGCTGTTTCAGAAGGAAAGGGTATCCTTTCATTTGAATTAGGCGCAGATGGAAGTGGTGGCAAGCACCTTTATCAAGATGAATATGTTATGATGAATGGCAGAGAAGTCTTTAAATTCGCTGTTCGTCAACTTGGTGATTCTTGTCTTCGTGTTGTAGAAAAAGCAGGTCTTACGAAAGAAGATGTGGACTTTTTAGTTCCGCATCAAGCAAATATTCGTATTATGGAATCGGCAAGGGAACGATTAGGTTTGCCACAAGAAAAAATGAGTACAACAATTGAAAAGTTTGGGAATACGTCAGCTTCTTCAATTCCAATTGCGATGGTAGAGGAATTGCAAAATGGACGTATTCAAGACGGTGATTTAATTATATTAGTCGGCTTTGGTGGCGGATTAACATGGGGAGCAGTCGCTCTTCGTTGGGGCAAATAAGGACTGAGAGAAAAAAAGGAGTGTATTTTGTATGGAAAAGAAGCGTGTCGTAATTACAGGACTAGGAGCTGTTACGCCGATCGGAACAGATGTAGAAACAGCTTGGGAAAACATTAAAAATGGTGTATCTGGAATCGGACGGCTTACACGCTTAGATCCGGAACAATTTCCAGCAAAAGTAGCAGCGGAAATTAACGACTTTGAAGCTGAAAAATATATTGAGAAAAAAGAAGCGCGCCGTATGGATCGCTTCACACAATATGCGGTAGCAGCAGCGAAAATGGCAGTTGAAGATGCAAAGTTGGACATTACAGAAGAAAATGCACCGCGTATTGGTGTATGGATAGGTTCTGGTATTGGTGGCATGGAAACGTATGAAGAGCAATTTAAAATCTTTACGGAAAAAGGCCCGCGCCGTGTAAGTCCATTTTTGATACCAATGATGATTCCTGATATGGCTGCGGGTCAAGTCTCAATTGCTACAGGTGCAAAAGGAATTAATACTTGTTCTGTGACAGCTTGTGCATCTGGGGCAAACTCAATTGGTGACGCATTTAAAGTCATTCAGCGCGGTGATGCAGATGCAATGATTACAGGCGGTGCAGAGGCGCCGTTAACAAGTATGGCATTTGCAGGATTTAGTTCAGCGAAAGCATTAACATTTAATGAGGATCCAGCAACTGCTTGTCGTCCATTTGATAAAAATCGTAGTGGATTTGTAATGGGAGAAGGAGCTGGTATTCTTATACTAGAAGAGTTGGAGCATGCGTTAGCACGAGGTGCACGTATTTATGCTGAACTTGTCGGATATGGTGCAACAGGTGATGCGTTCCATATTACAATGCCTGCTCCTGGCGGTGAGGGCGGTGTTCGTGCGATACGTCAAGCATTAGCAGATGCGGGTCTTCAGCCTGAGGATATCGATTATATTAATGCGCATGGTACAAGTACAGATGCGAATGAGAAATACGAAACGATGGCAATTAAAGAAGCATTTGGTGAACATGCATATAAAGTAGCGATTAGCTCTACAAAATCAATGACTGGTCATTTATTAGGAGCAGCAGGCGCTGTTGAGGCGATTTTCTCTGTTAAATCTATTACAGATGGCGTGATTCCGCCAACAATTAACTATGAAACACCAGATCCAGAATGTGATTTAGATTACGTACCAAACAAAGCGAGACATCAAGAAGTACGCACTGTTTTAAGTAACTCATTAGGGTTCGGTGGTCATAACGCAGTGTTAGTATTTAAAGCTTATAAATAATGTAGTAAAAGGGTGTTTTGGGAAGTAGCAAAGGAGAGCTACTTCTTAAAACACCCTTTTTTGGATGGAAGAGAGCGTCCGATCATGTGTAGAAGCGGTCAGTGCCTGTTTTCGCTCCATACCATGTAAAAACAAAAGTAGAAAGTGAGAGCGGGTCAGCTTTTGATTTCATAGCCATAACTAGGGTTCGGTGGTCATAACGTAGTGTTGGTATTTAAAGCTTATAAATAATTGTAGTAAAAATGAAGGGGATTTGTTTCGGCATCATGACTTTACTACTAATCTTTTTGGGCGCATGCGGGAAAGATGAAGTAACGCAATCAGAAACAAAGTAAAGCCAATCAAAAGTTTCATTTTATCACTTCGCGTTCGCTCCTTTTCTTGCATATATATAGAAGAAAAGGGAGGAGTGAAGATGGGGGTTATTCAAACGGCAGATTGGCTGCACCTTTATTATGGGCGTCCAGAAAAGCTTTGTGAGAAGTTTACAAAATACATTCCATTACCAAAGGAGAGGTTGTACCGTTTTTTAATTTCTAAAGGTATGTATCGTCCAGTGATGGAAGGACAAAAAGAAATTGAGCGACTAGAGGAAAAGCAGATTTGGAAAGAGCTTTCTGAGGAGTATGAGGAACTAAAGCACTGGTTACAAGGGCCAGATGTCCCTATCTTTATTTTGTTATCAGATTCATATAATCGCACGGTACAAGCGGAATATAACGGAAAAGCTGGCTTAACAATGCGTCATGTGATTTTCCTGTTTGTCTGTGGACGGAATACAGTGAAGGAATTAAAAGCATTGCTTACCCATGAATATCATCACATATGTCGGTTACATCAAATTGAAAAGAAAGAAAAGGATTATACATTACTTGATACAATGATAATGGAGGGGCTTGCAGAGCAAGCGGTGTATGAAAGGCACTCAGAAAAAAGTTATGCACCGTGGACATCGTACTATACAAAAGAGGAAGCGGTTCATTATTGGGAGAAGGTTGTAAAAAAGAAACAGGATATGAAGAGAGGAACAAGGGAGCATGACTGCGTACTAAATGGAATGCAAATGTACCCGAAGATGCTTGGATATGGCGTTGGATTTCATATTGTAAAAGATTGTGTGGAATTTGAGAAAGATAACACGCTTTCTTTATTGTCCATGGATGCCATATGTATATTAAATAAAGCAAATACTTTTACCTCTTAATAGGTGATAAATATAAAAAACTTGGCGCTGCCAAGTTTTTTTGCATGATGAAAATGGAAGTGAGAAGTAGTGAAGAAATAATAAGTAGAATATATTCCCTTGGATGGAATAAATTTCACAAAAAATGAACATAATGAGATGTACAAACAGTAGTGAAGTGAGGGGTAGAAAATGTTATATCTACATGATGTGTGGGTAAATTGGTTTGAAGGTGAAGAAAATGGGTATAACGTTTGTCATTTTTACGAATGGCGGAAGGATGATACGATCGAATTATTAGATCAAGTGCCATTATTAAAAGTAGATTCTACATTATATCATTACATCGAGAACGAATTATTGGAACTTCCGCAAAAACTATTGGAAGACGTACATCATAAGGCGTATATTCGTAAAAATCATGAGCGTTTGCAACAAGAGTATTGTTTTGTTGTTACAGATGGAAAAGGAATTATTGCAGTGGATTCAATTGGGTACAATGTACCGATTCGAAAAAGTAGGCTTATTCCTCGTCAAGAGCAGATGGTATATGAGATGGTGGAAAATGTCCAAGCAGAAAAGTATGAGTTTCAAGTGGAAGAATCACAAAAAGAGCATCATATTTTATCACCATCGCCATATATTATGAATGGCTTAACTCGTAAAGAACGACAATTAAAACAATTGCTTTTTATGGCGCTAGATCAACTACATACAACGAAAAATCCAGCTGAAATTCGCTATTGGTATACAGAATGGGATCCATCTGCATATGGGACTGTTCAACATATGAAATTTGAAGACGTCTGGGAGCGCCTTTATGAGGAAGCGAAATATGGTTGGTCAAAAAAGCATGAACAGCTATGTGAACGCCTTGTAAAAGGGCAACCATTCTTTGAAAAGTTATGGGAAATGGAAAATGAACAAAAGGTAAATTAAAAAACCGCCAAATTGGCGGTTTTTTAATTTTATCCAGCTCCGGTGGCAAGCTCTTCGTGTCTAAGAACCTTCCGCATAAGAAGGAAAAGAACGCCTTCTATGCGAAAAAACCTTAGCCCGTCAGAGCTGAATGATCCACCTCCGCTTTTTGTATAATCCAGCTCCAGCGGCAAGAATGATGGGTGGCTTCGCGTCTTCCTACGAGTCAAAAAGTGCCTCTACGTCAGGAGCTCCATCCCCCTCACATTCTAAGCGAGCCACTTCCGCTTTTTTCATTACCTACGTTTTCTGCTTAATCCCATTGCATTTTCAACTTTACGTAGTTGTTTCATTGCAACGCGGTTTGCTTTTTCAGCACCTTTGTCAAGAATTTCATCTAATTCAGGGGAGTTAATTAGTTCGTTATATTTTTCTTGAATTGGACGAATTGCTTCTACGACTACTTGTGCTAAATCACCTTTAAAGTCGCCGTATCCTTTTCCTTCATAGTAAGCTTCTAGTTCTTCAATTGTTTTACCTGAGAATGAAGAGTAGATTGTTAATAAGTTGGAAATACCAGGTTTGTTTTCTTTGTCGTATTTTACGATACCGTCAGAATCAGTTACTGCACTTTTAATTTTCTTTTCGATTGTTTTTGGCTCATCAAGCATACTAATCATTGATTTTGGATTTGGATCAGATTTGCTCATTTTTTTCGTAGGTTCTGTTAATGACATAACACGAGCTCCTACTTTTGGAATGCGAATCTCTGGAATTGTGAAAATTTCACGGAAGCGTTTATTGAAACGCTCTGCTAAATCGCGAGTTAATTCCATATGTTGTTTTTGGTCGTCGCCAACTGGCACAATCTCAGTGTTGTAAAGTAAGATGTCAGCTGCCATTAATGGTGGATACGTAAGTAATCCAGCTGGAACAGATTCTCTACCAGATGATTTATCTTTATATTGCGTCATACGTTCTAATTCTCCAACATATGCGATAGATTGCATAATCCATCCGAGTTGAGCGTGCGCAGATACCTCTGATTGTACAAATAAAGTAGATTTTTCAGGATCAATACCACAAGCTACATATAGCGCAGCAAGGCTGCGGATGTTTTTACGAAGTTGTACAGAATCTTGAGGAACTGTAATCGCATGCTGGTTTACAATGCAGAAATAACAATCATGTTCGTTTTGTAATTCTGTAAATTGTTTCATTGCTCCTAAATAGTTTCCAAGCGTAATTGTTCCGCTTGGCTGAATACCAGAAAAAATAACTGACATAATAATGCCTCCTTGAAATTTGTATGTATTGTTGAAGAGTGGGGGAAGTAGGTCAATGCGAGCCGCTTGCGCTTTTTATATAATCCAGCTCCAGCGGCAAGAATGATCGGTGGCTTCGCGCCTTCCTGCGAGGCAAAAAACGCCTCTACATCAGGAGCTCCATCCCCCTCACATTCTAAGCAAGACGCTTCCGCTTTTAAATACAAAAAAGCCCATTCATCCCAAATGATCTAGGGACGAATGGACCGCGGTACCACCCTAATTATTTCACAAATAGTGAAATCTCTTTTATCCATTATAACGCCTGGATATAACGCCAAAGCCTACTCCTAAGTTGTTTCGGTTTGGTGCTCAAAAGCCCATTCCATACTGTACAATTACTTGTTCTCACCAACCACAAGCTCTCTGAAATTGCTGCAATATGTACTCTTCTTTCTCATCGCATGCATATGAATTTATTATAATATAGCTCTGTTTTTAACAGCTGAGCGAGCCACTTGCGCTTTTTGAGTAATCCAGCTCCAGTGGCAAGAATACTCGGTGGCTTCGCGCCTTCCAGCGAGGCAAAAAGCGCCTCTACGTCAGGAGCTCCATCCCCCTCGCATTCTGAGCGAGCCACTTGCGCTTTTTATAACAAAATGTTTTGCAAGTAATTATATCATATGGAAAAACGTTTGCAAACTACATCAAAATAGTAAAGCTAATGATCGTAGAGATGAGGCCTAAAAGAACACCTGTAATGCAGATGGGGTATGTCCATGTGAAAGAATACGTTTTATATATTCTTTCTTTTTTATCTATTGCTGATTCTTCTTCTTCAATTAAAGATTCTACCTTTTTATTTGTTCCAAATACTTTTTGGAAAGCGTACATTGTTATGTTGAAAAATCCACTTTGAAATAGAAATAAAAAACCTCCTAAAATAACAAAAAATAATGCAATGTAAAACATGATATTGACAAAATTCAACAAAAATTGAGCTGAAAATAGGAATGCACCAATGCTAGAAACGATTATAGCTAACAATATTAATATACAAGTGTGAGAATAAAGTCTATTCAAAATGTTCCCCTCCGTCAAAATATTACTAGAATTATTATACTATAAAAGTTATAATGAGTACTAGGGATAATTATTTGAAAATTATACGCAATTTTGTATTTTCTTTCAATATGATGGGAGCAATGTTAAGTGCCTCATTTACAAAAAATAAAAAAAATAAACATTTTATTAAAAATTTTAACAAAAAAACAAAAAACTATATTCACAATCGTCACATTATATGTATAATGAAAATTGTAGAAACTTGGAGATTATTCTTTCAATTCTGCTTTTTAGTAAGTGGGGGTACAGGAGGTGCAATTAGGGGAGGTAGTACAATATGAAGAAAAAGATACCACTAATACTTGCATCGACATTGACGGTCAGTATGCTTGGTGCTTGTAGTTATCAGCAAGAAGATACGAAAGCGAGTACGAAAGAAGGCA
The DNA here is from genome assembly GCF_000374885.1 of Bacillus sp. 105MF. Lineage (NCBI taxonomy): Bacteria > Bacillati > Bacillota > Bacilli > Caryophanales > Bacillaceae > Bacillus > Bacillus sp. 105MF. The sequence goes on from NZ_KB895565.1 coordinate 29,725, forward strand.
GTGCTTCAGGCAAACAAGTACTAAATTTACCTGAAGCTGCTGAAATTCCGACAATGGATACAACATTATCAACAGATGCGGCATCTTCTAACATAATGAATAACACAATGGAAGGATTATATCGCCTTGGAAAAGACGATAAACTCGTTCCAGGTGTGGCAAAGTCTTATGAGAAAACGGAAGATGGTAAGAAGTACGTATTTAAATTACGTGATGATGCGAAGTGGTCTAATGGGGAACCTGTAACAGCTAAAGACTTTGTATATTCTTGGAGACGAGCTGTCGATTCAAATACAGGTGCAAAATTTGCTTACATATTATTCGATGTAAAGAATGCAGAAAAAATTAATAAAAAAGAGTTGCCAGTTGAAGAACTTGGCGTAAAAGCAATTGATGATCACACACTAGAAGTGGAATTAGACAACCCTGTTCCTTACTTTGTTAGCTTAACGGTATATCCAACATTCTATCCATTAAATGAAAAGTTCGTAAAAGAACAAGGGGATAAATTTGGATTAGAATCTAATACGACGCTCTATAACGGTCCGTTCGTCTTAAATGAGTGGAAACATGAACAAAGTTTCCAGCTTAAGAAAAATGAGACGTATTGGGACAATAAAGTAGTGAAGCTGGAAGAAGTAAACTTCAATATTCTAAAGGATCGTTCAACTGCAATAAATTTATATGAAACAAATGCAATTGATCGTGTCGTATTGACATCAGAATTTGTAGATAAATACAAAAAAGATTCTGATTTCAAGACAATTAAGAAACCTTCTACACAGTTTATTCGTTTAAACGAAAAGAACAAGTTCTTAGCGAATAAGAACATCCGTAAAGCAATATCAATGGCCTTTGAACGTGAAAATATCGGGAAAGTTATTTTAAACGATGGTTCACAGGGGATGTACGGTTTTGTTCCGAAAAGTTTAGCGAAAGGACCAAATGGAAAAGACTTCCGTGAAGAAAATGGAAATCTGATCAAAGAAGATATAAAAGAGGCTCAAAAATATTGGGAAGCAGGTAAAAAAGAACTTGGTGTTGATAAAGTAGATTTAGAGTTGCTGAACTTTGATACAGATGATGCTAAGAAAATCGGTGAGTATTTAAAAGGGCAATTTGAAAAGAATTTACCAGGCTTAACAATTTCAATGAAAATGCAGCCATTTGCACAAAAATTAAAACTTGAAGCAAGTGGAGAATATGCAATGTCGTATGCAGGATGGGCCCCAGATTATATGGATCCGATGGCATTCCTAGATATGTATACAACAGGAAATCCGCAAAACAAAGTCAACTATGCAAATCCAGCATATGACGAATTAATTAAGAAGGCAAAAGTAGAGACAGATGTACAATCTCGTTGGGATGCACTGTTGAAAGCTGAAAAACAATTGTTGGATGATGCAGCAATTGCTCCAGTATATCAACCAGGAAAAGCATATTTACAACGCAGCTCTATTACAGGGTTGCTAGAACATAAATATGGTGGCGAATTTAGCTACAAATGGGTTGAAGTCAAAAAATAAAAATGGTTTCCATCATGAATAAGGGTATATGCCTATGATGGGCATATGCTCTTATTTAAAAAAATAAAAGTAAGAATATTTCAAACTATCTTATTGCTTTTGAGAAAAATGGGGAGGTGCTTGATTATGGGACGTTATGCATTAAAACGTTTCGTGTACATGGCTTTGACGTTATTTTTAATCACTACGCTGACATTCTTTTTAATGAAATTACTGCCGGGTTCTCCGCTTAAAAACCAAGAGAAATTATCTCCGGCGCAGAAAGAAATCATTTTAGAAAAATATGGTTTGAATGATCCGGTGCCAGTGCAATATGCGCGCTACTTAGGGAACTTAGTAAAAGGTGATTTAGGAGTATCATTCCAGTACGATAACCGTCCTGTAACGGATATGATTGTTGATCGTATTGGACCATCAGCACAGCTTGGTTTCCAGGCGATCGTATTAGGAACATTTATAGGTCTAATTTTAGGGATTATCGCAGCACTTCGTAATAATACATGGGTGGATTACGGGGCAACCATTATTTCTGTACTCGGAATGTCGGTACCATCCTTCGTATTCGCAGCGTTACTACAATATTTTGTAGGGGTAAAACTTGGTTGGTTCCCAGTTGCATTCTGGAAAGGTCCTGAATTTACAGTCATGCCAACGGTTGCTTTATCGATGGCAGTTACTGCGACAATTGCACGTTTCGCTCGTGCGGAGTTAATCGAAGTAATGCAAGCAGATTATATTTTAACAGCAAAAGCAAAAGGAATTAGTCAAGGTGTCATTATTATAAAACATGCACTTCGTAATGCATTGATTCCGGTTGTTACAATTTTAGGACCAATGGTTGCGGGATTAATTACAGGGACGCTTGTTATTGAGCAAATCTATGCTGTACCTGGACTTGGGGAGCAATTCGTTAAATCGATTCAATTGAATGATTATACGGTTATTATGGGAACGACAATTTTTTATAGTGCAATCTTTATTTTAGTAATTTTCATTGTTGATATTTTATACGGAATAATTGATCCTCGTATTCGTTTAGCGGGAGGGAAAAAATGATGAAAGACGTACAAAAATTATCTCCAGATTTATTTCAACCAGCCAATCAAAGCAATGTTGATAATGAAGTCATTGCCCGACCAAGCTTAACGTTTTGGCAAGATGTAAGAAGACGTTTGTTTAAACATAAAGGAGCAATGTTTGGTTTTGTATTGCTTGTCATCATTGCGCTTTTAGCAATTTTTGGACCGATGGTAAGTAAACATTCCTATAAAGACCAAGATTTAGGACGTGCAAAAATGCCGCCGAAAATTCCAGTGATAGAAAATATTCATTGGTTACCATTTGATGGTACAGATCAATATGGTGTTGATCAATATGAGAAACGTGATATTAAAGAGTATTTCTGGTTCGGTACAGATGATCTTGGACGTGACCTTTGGACAAGAACATGGGAAGGAACACGCGTATCATTATATATCGCTCTTTTAGCAGCGGCAATTGACCTAGTAATTGGGGTTGCATACGGAGGTATTTCAGCGTTCTATGGTGGACGAGTGGATAACATTATGCAACGTGTTATGGAAATTATTAACGGTATTCCATATTTAATCATTGTAATCTTAATGGTAATTATTATGGATCCAGGTATTTTATCAATTACATTCGCGATGGCAATTACAGGTTGGATTGGAATGTCGCGGATTGTACGTGGACAAGTATTAAAATTAAAAAACCAAGAGTATGTATTAGCATCTCGTACATTAGGTGCAACAAACACACAATTAATTGTGAAGCACTTAATTCCGAACGTAATGGGACCAATTATCGTTATGACAATGTTTACAATTCCTACAGCGGTGTTTGGTGAAGCATTCTTAAGCTTCATTGGTCTTGGTATTCAGCCGCCAACTGCATCACTTGGTTCTCTTGTAAATGATGGATATAAGTCAATTCAAACATATCCACATATGATGTTCATCCCTGCGGTTGTCATCAGTATGTTAATTTTAGCATTTAACTTAATGGCAGATGGATTACGCGATGCGTTAGATCCAAAAATGCGTAAGTAAACGAGGGAGGAGAAGTGAAAATGAAAACATTGTTAGAGGTAAAAGATTTACAAGTCTCCTTTGATACACATGCTGGTGAAGTACAAGCTGTTCGCGGAGTTACATTTGATTTGAAAAAGGGAGAAACATTAGCGATTGTAGGAGAATCTGGTTCTGGGAAATCAGTTACTTCGAAAGCGCTAATGGGACTCATCCCAAATCCTCCAGGACGTATTAAAAATGGAGAAATTGTCTTTGATGGTCGTGACTTAACAAAATTAACGGAAAAAGAAATGCAGCAAGTACGCGGGAAAGAGATTGCAATGATTTTCCAAGATCCGATGACATCACTAAATCCAACGATGACAATCGGTAATCAAATTATGGAAGGTCTTATTAAACACCAAGGGATGAGCAAAGCGGATGCGCGTAAAGTTGCGTTAGAACTGCTTGATCTTGTTGGAATTCCAAATCCAGAAGCGCGTTTAAAACAATACCCACACCAATTCTCTGGTGGTATGAGACAGCGTGTTGTTATTGCGATGGCATTAGCTTGTAATCCGAAACTATTGATTGCGGATGAGCCGACAACAGCACTTGACGTTACAATTCAAGCACAAATTTTAGAGCTTATGAAGGACATTCAACAGAAAACAGAAGCGGCGATTATTTTCATTACGCATGATTTAGGTGTAGTAGCAAACGTTGCGGACAGAGTTGCTGTTATGTATGCAGGTAAAGTCGTTGAAATTGGTACGGTTGATGAAATTTTCTACAACCCAAAACACCCGTATACATGGGGATTAATCGCATCTATGCCAAGTTTAGATGGCTCAGAAGCGGAGTTATATGCAATTCCTGGAACACCTCCAGATTTATTAAAACCGCCAAAAGGGGATGCATTTGCACCACGTAACCCACAGGCACTAAAAATTGACTTTGAAATGGAACCACCATTCTTTAAAGTTAGTGATACACATTATGCGGCAACATGGTTACTTCATGAGCAAGCACCAGAAGTACAACCGCCAGAAGTCGTTCAAAAACGAATTCTTCAAATGAAAGCAGGTGAACAACATGACTAATCAACGTGAAAAATTAATTGAAGTAAAAAATGTAAAGCAGCACTTCAACGTTAGTGGTGGTGTTGTAAAAGCGGTCAACGACATTTCATTTGATATTTACCGCGGAGAAACATTTGGACTTGTAGGGGAATCTGGTTGCGGAAAATCAACAACTGGAAGAACGATTATCAGGTTATATGATGCAACTGCTGGAGAAGTGCTGTTCGACGGTGAAAATGTACATGGTAAGAAATCACGAGCAGAATTAAAGAAATTTAATCGTAAAATGCAAATGATTTTCCAAGATCCATACGCATCATTAAATCCTCGTATGACAGTTGGGGATATTATTGCAGAAGGCATTGATATTCACGGTTTAGCAAAAAGCAAAAAAGAACGTATGGATCGTGTGCATGAATTATTGAACACAGTTGGGTTAAATAAAGAGCATGCCAATCGTTTCCCGCATGAGTTCTCTGGTGGACAACGTCAACGTATCGGAATTGCTCGTGCACTTGCGGTAGAACCGGAATTTATTATTGCGGATGAACCAATTTCAGCACTTGACGTATCCATTCAGGCGCAAGTTGTAAACTTACTGAAACAACTGCAAAGAGAAAAAGGCTTAACATATTTATTCATTGCCCATGATTTATCGATGGTAAAATACATCAGTGATCGCATTGGTGTTATGTACCGTGGACAAATTGTTGAATTAACAAGCAGTGATGAGCTATACGAGAATCCAATTCATCCGTATACAAAATCACTATTATCAGCAATTCCGCTTCCAGATCCGGATTATGAACGCAATCGTAAGCGTATCGTATATGATCCATCTCAGCATCAATATGGTAATGAAACGCCTACTATGCGAGAAATTCGCCCTGGACATTTTGTTCTTTGTTCAGAAGCAGAATACAAGAAATATAAAGAAATCTATCAATAATAGAAAAGAAGCGGCTGGAGAGGTCGCTTCTTTTTTATATACATACCAATAAGAAAACTGATATAAACCTTTTCTTATTGGATGGGAGAGAGGATTCGCCCAAGCATAGAAGCGGTCAGGTCCTTTTTTCGCCCCATGCCGAGTGAAAACAAAAGGAGAGAAGGAAAAGCTGGAGTAGAGATTTCAGCAATAGAGTGGGGGATAGAAAAATAGTAAATGAAATTTTATCGGCGCAAGTCCAAATATATCGACCGTTCCTCAAAATATATTGGCGTTCCGATAAAGAACAGCACAAAAACAGGTTGGAGAAGGCTTTCTCCAACCTGTTTTTTCTGAATATCAACATTAATATTAAGCTTGAACAGGAGCTGATTCTTCAGAAGTCTCCGGTTTAACAAGGGCATAATTTTCCCATGCTCTGCTTTTCCAGCGGAAGAACATAATGATGGCAGGTGTCCATTCATCAATCGCAATGGCTAACCAAATGCCGGGCAGTCCCATGTGCAAATAAAATACAAAAAAGTAGCCAAGTGGTAAACTCATTAATACCATTGAGAATGCGCCAATTAAAACTGGATATTTTGCATCACCAGCAGCCCGCAAGGAATTAATGATGACAATATTCATCGTTCGGCCTGTTTCTAGTAGAATGCTTAATAAAAGAACGGTTGCGCCTAAAGCGATGACATGAGGATTATCTGTAAATAACCCCATTAACTGCGTGCGAAATGTTATGACGAGAATGACCATACATAACGTAACACCAATGGCCCACTTTACACTTTTCCATACACGTACATATGCTTCGTCTTTCTCATTTCCACCGACTAAACGCCCAACAATGATCGCTGTTCCCATTCCGATGGCGATAGCGAATAAGTAAGTAAACATTGAAATATTTGTTGCATACTGTCTTGCAGCTAATGATTCTGCTCCTAAGTATGTCGCATAATATAAAAAGACAATTTGACATGCTTGGTACATAACTTGTTCAAAAGCCGATGGAATACCAATCTTTAAAATCTTGCCGATATATTCTTTTGATAAGGTAATGTAGTAGTTCAACTTCACGCGATATTCCATGACGCGGTATAGTAACCAGAAGAAGACAATGAGTGCGATTAAACGGCTGAAAGATGATGATATAGCAGCACCTTGAACGCCCATTTCTGGAAAACCGAATTTCCCGAAAATAAGTACATAGTTTCCAGCAATATGAAAAATGTTCATTCCTAATGAAATCAACATTGCTTGTTTTGTAAATCCATGAACACGAATAATAGCAGCCAGTGAATTAATAATGGCTTGAAGAAAGATTGCTCCTCCAACAATTGATAAATAATTTTGTGCGTAAGTTAATACGTCACCTTGTAAATTCATCGTCATCATCATATTTTTCGAAAATAAAAGAAAACCGGCGCTTATGATGAGCCCGACTCCTAAGTTTAATGTTACCGCTAAAGCTGATATTTTTGATGCTTCCATATATCGTTTAGAACCAAGGTATTGAGAAACAACAATTGCGGCCCCGTTTCCGATTACTTCTAGTACTAATATTGCGATATGAAGGTATTGATTCGCTGCCCCAACACCTGATACCGCGTCATCTGATAGTGCACTTAGCATAAAAGTATCAGCAATCCCCATTAACATAAAAAGAAAAACCTCTAAAAAAATGGGCCATGTTAAGAAAAATAAATTTAATTTTTCTCCCTGCCCTTTTTTGGACGTAGTCACTGTCATATCATCCCCCACTTTACCGATATCCTTTTTGAAACAAAATGTATCTTAACACACTTCAGCAACACTTGCATTCATTTTGCAGCTTGGTTATTGAACTACCCCCACCTTCACTTCATTTAGAGGAGGGGGTCTTCTCGGTTGAAATGATAAATATATATTTCGAAAAAATAGGACATATATAAGTACAAATTGAAAAATCAATAAAAATCCTTTTTTTGGTTGGGAGAGAGCGTCCGCTCATGCGTAGAAGCGGTCATCCCCTTTTTTCGCCCCATGCCGCGTGAAAACAAAAGGAGAAAAGGAGTGGAGATCTTCTTTTATTTTCAAAGCTGTGACTTATATGTTGAAAGATCAAAATGGTGCATATTAGAAGGGAATAATTATACAAAAGATATTATGTGATATAAAATTAATTATACTCTGATAATTTAGACGATTATAAAAACAGGTATATTCAGTATTTCAGGCAGGAAAATAAGTAATATAAGCCCTTTACAGAAAATATTATGTTAACAGAAAATTTTAATAAGATAGAAAAACAAATATACAAATAATATATTTATATGTATAATATGAATTATTAGAACATATAAATATTTCTTTCTGTTTGAAAATGAAAGGGCTAACATTTTTTTTAGGGGGATGGAAGGATGAAGAAAAAAGTACCAGTTTTAGTAGCGTCGACATTAGCGATGAGCATGGTTTTAGGAGCATGTAGTTATCAAAAAGATGAGTCGCAAGCGAAAGCAAAAGGGGAAAGCGGCAATAATAATGTGAAACAAGTTATAAATTTAACTGAAACACAAGAAATTCCAACGATGGACACAGCGTTATCAGCTGATCAAGTATCATCGCAAGTGATGAATAATACGATGGAAGGGCTATACCGCCTTGATAAAGGGGATAAACTCATTCCAGGTGTAGCGAAATCAAGTGAAAAATCAGCAGACGGGAAAAAGTATACTTTTAAATTACGCGAAGATGCGAAGTGGTCAAATGGAGATCCTGTAACAGCGAAAGACTTTGTATATGCTTGGCAACGAGCAATTAATCCAGATAAAGCAGCATTATCAGCATATATTATGTTTGATGTTAAAAACGCACAGAAAATTAATAAAAAAGAAATGACACCAGATCAATTAGGTGTAAAGGCCATTGATGATTATACATTAGAAGTAGAATTAGAGCATCCAGTTCCGTACTTTGAAAACTTAATGATTTATCCACTGTTTTATCCTGTAAATGAAAAGTATGCGAAAGAGCAAGGGGACAAGTTTGGTCTAGAGGCAAACACAACATTATATAATGGACCATTTGTATTAAGTGACTGGAAGCATGAAAGAAGTTTCCAAATTAAGAAAAACCCATCATACTGGGACAATAAAACAGTGAAGCTAGACGAAGTGAACTTTAATATTGTAAAAGACATGGCAACAGCGATTAACTTATATGATACAAAAGCGATAGACCGTGCTAACTTAAGATCTGAGTTTGTTGATAAATATAAAGGGGATAAAGATTTTAAAACGGCAAATGAAGCTACTGTATCCTATCTTCGTTTCAATCAGAAAAATGAAGCTTTAGCAAATAAAAACATACGTAAAGCAATTTCTCTTGCCTTTGAACGTAAACCACTTGTTGAGACGATTTTAAACAATGGCTCTACTGAAGCAACAGGATTAATTCCAAGCAAATTTATTACAGGGCCAAATAAAAAAGACTTCCGAGCTGAAAATGGGGAGTTAGTAAAAGCGAACGCGAAAGAAGCGAAGAAATATTGGGAAGCTGGTAAAAAAGAATTAGGAAAAGATAAGATTGAGATTGAGCTATTAAATGAAGATGTAGATTTATCTAAGAGAACAGGGGAGTACTTAAAAGGAGAGTTAGAAAAGAACTTACCTGGTTTTACATTGAAAATTAAGCAGCAGCCATTTGCGCAAAAGCTTAAACTTGAAGAAAGTGGAGATTATGAAATGACATTTGCTTTATGGAGTCCAGACTTCCCAGATCCAGTAACTTACCTTGATATGTTTATAACAGATGGCACGCAAAATAAAATGAAATACTCTAATCCGAAATACGATGAAATTATTATGAAAGCGAAGACTGACGGTAGCGATGTACAAGCGCGCTGGAATAGTTTACTTGAAGCAGAAAAAATCCTTATGGATGATGCAGCAATTGCTCCTGTATATCAACGTAGCACGGCTTATTTACAAAGAGGAACAGTTAAAGATATTTATAAGCATAATTATGGCGGAGATTTAAGCTTCAAGTGGGCATCTGTCGGAAAATAATTTAAAAAGAAGCAGGGAATTTCCTGCTTCTTTTTAGTATGTTCGTTTTTTATAAATCCCTTTGCCGCCAACTTGCTTCCATCCAGATTGTACTTCCGCACTTTTATCAACAAATTTCATTTTCTCTTTCCCACCAAATAGCTTTTCACCGATGCCATTCGTAATGACACCAATCAATGCTGTAATTCCGATGACGAGGGCAGCGACAATTGCAAAATCAATAAAAAAAGCAACCATATGAAAATTCCCCCTTTGCTTGTCTGTATCATTATTGTATGAGAAAAAAAGTTAAAAAGAAAGAAAAGTTAGAAAATAATTATTTTACTTAAAAATAGTCTAGACAATAATAATGAGGTTTGATAAAATTAACAAGAACAAACGTTCCTTTTTCATAGCTGTTTTACATAGCGGTAAGTCTTACATTTCACCATTGTTTTATCAGAAAAAGGTAATAAAGCGCTATCGGAAACATGTGGTGAAGTACATTATATGAAAGAGAGTCTATCAAAAAATAGTTCTAAAGACGTATACGAATGGGATATAGGGCTTATGTCTTCAAGTATTTATGCCAGCTTTACTGGTCCTAAGCAACAGTTAAAGACATATGGTGTTTTCCCTATTAATAAGGAAATTTACTGTGTATTTCTTTCTGAATCTATTGTATAATGATTATAGAAGTTACTTATTTAAAGTAATTGTTGTTTATTAAAAGTTGCTTGCTCATAAGTTGTTGTTTACATCGAAAGCAATTTTTCATTTTGTTGTAAGACAAGTCATGGTGAAGAATTGCTGGGAAATAGAAATTCAAACTGTAATTAGTACAGAATCTGTACTCTTTAAGGAGAGTGAGTCTTGTATGGTAACACTATATAGTTCTCCAAGTTGTACGTCTTGTAGAAAGGCGAAATTATGGCTAGAGGAAAATCATATTCCCTATACAGAACGTAATATTTTCTCAGATCCATTAACGATTGAGGAAATTAAAGAAATTTTACGCATGACAGAAAGCGGAACGGATGAGATTATTTCAACTCGTTCGAAAGTTTTCCAAGAGTTAAACGTTAACTTAGAATCTTTACCACTTCAAGATTTATATAAGATGATTCGTGACTACCCAGGCATTTTACGTCGTCCTATTATGATTGACGAAAAACGTCTTCAAGTAGGTTATAACGAAGATGAAATTCGTCGTTTCTTACCACGTACAGTAAGAACATTTCAGTTACGTGAGGCACAGCGTCTTGTAAATTAACAATAAAAGTTTTGTATATGAAAACCTTCTACTTTACAGTAGAAGGTTTTTGCATACATATATTCATTATTTGTCTCGTTATTTGTATATAACCTTGCTATATAAGTTGCTTCTATGAATGGCCGGATGCTCTCTTCCACCCAAAAGAATGGTTTGATGTTGGTTTTTTAATTTGGATTTATATAAATCTATATCAAATCAAGAAATACAAGTTTTACTTTACATTCCCTAATTTGATATGCTGAACAATAAACCCGATTGTTAATACTGTGAAAATAAAGAGGAAGGGTATACTTGTTGCAAAGGCCGGGTTGTGCTGGAAAAAGTTCGCAAGTCTCGCTTCATGGGTGATCATTCTGCCAGCCGTGTAAGCAAGAACTGCTCCTCCGCAATAAATGAGAAAAGGAAACCGCTCCATAAATAGTAAGATGAGTTTGCTTCCCCAAATAATAATAGGGATAGAAATTAATAATCCGATAATTACGAGTGTAAAATTCCCATGAGCCGCTCCAGCAATCGCAAGGACATTATCAAAACCCATAACGAGATCGGCAAATACAATTGTACGGATTGCTTGAAATAATGTCGTTTTTCCTTGTATAGAAGAAAGGTCATTATTATTGTCGGTTAGTAAATTTACGGCAATCAGTGTAAGTAGGATGCCGCCAATAAGTTGTAAGAAGGGAATATCGAGTAAGTATACAGCAAGTATTGTAAGGAGAATTCGCAGCACGATTGCTAGGACCGTACCAATAAAAATAGCTTTATTCCGTTTAGATTCAGGTAAGTTTCGGCTTGCAAGCGCAATTACAATTGCGTTATCACCGCCTAGTACAACATCGATACCGACAATCATTAGTATAGATGTCAAAAAATCTAACTCCATCATTTTGCCTCCATTTATTCTGTTTTAATCAGTAATATAGGTGCAGTTGTATGTATGAAACGAAAAAGCTTGACCAGCTCTATTACAATTGTACGGCGCTAGGTGGAATTGTATGTCCGATTTTTTATTAAGAAGGAATGAGGGAATTTATATCGCAAGTGTATATAATGGAATATATAAGAGGAAGAAAGTATGATGTATTAGCATAGAATAATCTAGGCGAATGACTGTTTTTCTAAAATGAAACGATTTTATTTCCATTCTGGAGAATCTTATCATAAAATGAAAGTACAAGAATCTATTGATTTGTCATATGAGTGGGGAATCCCTTCATAACAATTCCGAATAGGAAGGGAGAGTTGGATTTTGGACATTGAAAGAATTAACGATCATACGATGAAGTTTTTTATTACGTACGTTGATATAGAAGATAGAGGGTTTAATCGAGAAGAGATTTGGTCCAGTCGTGAACGAAGCGAACAATTGTTTTGGGAAATGATGGATGAAGCTCGCGATCATGATGATTTCTTTATTGATGGGCCACTATGGATCCAAGTACAGGCGATGGATAAAGGCATTGAAGTACTTGTAACGAAAGCACAGCTTTCAAAAGATGGACAAAAATTAGAATTACCAATAGGTCTAGATAAAATCATTGATATTCCTCTAGATGAGCGGATTGAATCACTATTTCAACAAGAGTTAGAGGAAGAGATGGAAGCGGGAACAAACTTTAACGAAGATGGAACATTTGGTTTTTTAATTAAATTTGATGATTTTGAAGACGTTATTTCGTTAAGTCATCGTCTTATATTTGAAGATATAAAAGATGAATTGTATTCGTTTGAAGACCGCTATTATGTATATGTTGAATTTGATGAAGTGCTACACGATGAAGAAGAAATTGACCGTATTTTAAGTATTATTTTAGAATATGGGGAAGAGTCTACTTTAACGGTTCACCGTGTAAGTGAGTACGGTAAACAGGTTGTTAAAGAACGCGCACTTGAGACGATTCGCAGTCATTTTTCTCCTAAAACGTAGGCCGATTTCAATATTATGAAATCGGCTTTTTATATGATGGGTATGATAAGAGTAGAAAAGCTATGTAAGTAAGGGGGGTAGGAATGAAAAATACATTAAAGTTACTTTTCTTTTTTCTAGGTTTATTCGCAGTGTTTGTTTCGTTACGAATGTTTATTGATGTAGCATTTTATTCGGATGTTATAGGCATAAAAGATATTTCGTTTTTAGGAATTATAAGTATTGTATTTACTATTTCTGCATTTTTAATTGGCTGTGTTATTTTCTTGGAAAATCGGCATCCATCTAAAACATTGACATGGTTAATTGTACTCGGTATTTTTCCTGTATTTGGTTTCTTTGCGTATTTATTGTTTGGACAAAACTTCCGCAGAAAACGAATGTTTCAAAAGAAGGCTCTTTTGGATGAACAAGCTTTCTTACAGTACAAAGGACATGAAGATTATCAAGAACGCATTTTACAGAATCATAAACATCAAGAACTGCTATTTCATTTAGCGGATCGGCTTGGTGCGTTAAATATTTCATTTCAGACAGAAACAAAAGTGTTAACGAATGGGGATGAAACGTTTCAAGCGATTTTAGCAGGATTGCAAAAAGCGAAGCATCATATCCATATGGAATATTATATTGTACGTGATGACAAGCTTGGTACACAAATTAAAGACATTTTAATTCAGAAGGCGCAGGAAGGTGTTACCGTCCGTTTTTTATATGATGCGGTTGGAAGTTTTAAGCTGTCAAATGCTTATATTGATGAATTAAACGATGCAGGTGTCGAGATGATTCCTTTCTTTCCAGTGCGTTTTCCGATTTTGAACGATAAAATTAATTATCGAAATCATCGAAAAATCGTTGTCATTGATGGAAATGAAGGTTTTGTGGGCGGACTGAATATTGGTGATGAGTATTTAGGGAAAAATAAATATTTTGGATTTTGGCGAGATACGCATTTGTATTTACGAGGTGAGGCCGTTCAAAGCCTGCAGCTCATATTCGTACAAGACTGGTTTTATATGACAGGGGAAGCAGTATTAGCACCTGAATATTTACAGGCGGAAGCAGTGGATGGAGATCATTGGGGCGGTGTCCAACTTGTCGCAGGTGGGCCAGATAATAAATGGGAGACAATTAAGCATCTTTATTTTGCAATGATCGCTTCGGCAAGGAAGTCTATATGGATTGCTACACCTTATTTTATTCCAGATGATGATATTTTATCTGCATTAAAAGTAGCAGCTCTTGCGGGCATTGATGTCCGTTTATTAATGCCGAGTAAACCGGATAAACGAACGGTGTTTTATGCATCAAGGTCTTATTTTCCAGAGTTATTAGATGCAGGGGTAAAGGTATACGAATATGAAAAAGGTTTCCTTCACAGTAAAATTGTCATTGTCGATTCTGATTTAGCATCAATTGGGACAGCGAATATGGATATGAGAAGCTTTCATTTAAACTTTGAGGTGAATGCCTTTTTATATGATACGGATAGTATTCGAAAGCTTGTTAAGGATTTTGAGGAGGATTTACAAGAATCCAGTGAAATTCATGTGGATCATTTTCATAAACGCCGCCTTCATAGGCGAATTGTAGAATCGGCATATCGTTTATTATCACCTTTATTATGAGGAGGATGTTCTTACAAGGACGTCCTCTTTTTGTCTAAAAAGGAATTTGTAATAAATTGTAGAATACAAAGCGGTATAGAAAGGATGTGGTATTATGTTTGTTGCAAGGAGAGAAAATGGAGGGAAAGTTCACCTTCTTGAAAGCTGCAATGAAAAGGAGCTACTTGCAATGCGAAAGAAGGAACGCTTTTTTTGCCCGATTTGCAGGCGAGAGGTGCAGCTCAAGTTAGGGAAGCAAAAGAGATGGCATTTTGCTCATAAAAAATTAAATCAGTGCCTCGTTTCATTTGAGCCTGAATCCGCTTATCATATGCGCGGGAAGGACCAGTTATATAGATGGCTCAAGTCGCAAGGATTTCATGTAAAAATCGAACATTACCTCCCAGAGATTCGCCAAAGACCCGATCTGTTTATTGAAATGAAAGGAAGACGGATTGCAATTGAATATCAATGCGCCTCTTTATCCACTGAGCAGTTATTAAAACGAACGCGTTCCTATTGGGAAATAGGGATACAAATCATTTGGATATTAGGTGGAAATCAACTGAAAAGGCACTCTGCTTATTGGATCTCATTATCCTCGTTTCATTTTCTCTGCATACAATCTTATCCTCAGCCTTCACTTCTCTTTTTTTGTCCAAATAAAAAATCATTTCTGAAATGCGAACTTCTTACCCCGTTTTCTGCAAAGGTTTATTTTTCACAGATCATGTATTTCCCGGTACGTACCGTTACTTTTGAGAAACTCTTTTGCCAAGCACCAATTACGAAAGAACGATTGGAGCGGGAATGGCAGAATAAAAAGACCTACTTTCGAACGAATGTCCTTCCAATATGGAATTATAGTCATAAATTACTTTTACATCTTCTATATCAATATCACCTTTCTCCCTCTTGTTTTCCATCTGAAATTGGTGTTCCTCTTCCATCTGCATTTGCATTTCAAACACATCCTTTTGTATGGCAGGCTCTTCTTTGTATAGACTTTATTGGCAAATTTAAAATTGGAGAATATTTTTCATTACATGCTGTTTTTTACTATGTAAATAAAAAGCGTAGTATTCAAAGGCGCGCGTTACCGTATTTTTCGCAACATGTATGGCAATTGGCAATCATAGAGTATGTAACATTTTTATGTAAAGTAGGAATGATTGAAAAAGTGGATGTGCATAAGTATCGAAAAACGAGACAATTTGCAATGCCAAAAACAGAGGGAGAAATAAAGGAATATGATGCGCTTTGTTTGTCACATGCACTATCTTTGTTTGAAACAAAGTACAACATGGGAAAAGGAAAAGCGGATATAATAAAGGAGTATCCTGAAGGAATTACATAAGCAGAATCGAATTGTACTAGTAGAGATTAAAAGGGGGTTTTTATTGATGTCTAATCAAAAAACAGCAAAAACATTGCCAGACCGCAGTGAGATTGAAGAAATGAACACATGGCGTTTGGAAGATGTTTTCCAAACTGATGAAGAATGGGAAAAAGAATTTCAAGCAGTAAAAGAATTACTACCAAAGTTAACTGAATTTAAGGGGAAACTTGGTGATTCTGCTGATTCATTATTAGAAGCTTTACAATATGAAGATGAAGTCTCAATGAGATTAGGAAAATTATATACATATGCTCATATGCGTTACGATCAAGATACAACAAATTCTGCTTATCAAGCGCTAAATGATCGAGCAACAAACTTATATTCTCAAGCGTCCAGCAGCATGGCGTATATCGTTCCTGAAATTTTAACAATTTCAGAAGAACAATTACAGTCGTTCTTACAAGAAAATAAAGAATTAAGTGTGTATGAACATGCGTTAGAAGAAATTACACGTCAGCGTCCGCATGTACTGTCAGAGGCGGAAGAAGCATTGTTAGCAGAAGCATCTGAGGTTATGAGTGCATCAAGTAATACATTTGGTATGCTTAATAATGCGGACTTAAAATTCCCATCTATTAAAGATGAAAATGGTGAAGAAGTAGAAGTAACACATGGCCGTTATATTCAATTTTTAGAAAGCGATGATCGTCGTGTTCGTCATGATGCATTCCATGCTGTTTTTGAAACGTATGGGAAATATAAAAATACATTTGCAAGCACACTTAGTGGTGCAGTGAAACG
Source organism: Bacillus sp. 105MF (assembly GCF_000374885.1). Lineage (NCBI taxonomy): Bacteria > Bacillati > Bacillota > Bacilli > Caryophanales > Bacillaceae > Bacillus > Bacillus sp. 105MF. The sequence continues at coordinate 46,287 of NZ_KB895565.1, forward strand.
TAATAATTTCAACGCGCGCGTTCGTAAATACGATTCTGCACGCCAAGCTGCGTTAAGCAATAATAACATACCTGAAACAGTATATGACCAACTTGTCGAGACAGTAAATGATAACTTACATTTATTGCACCGTTATATTGATATTCGTAAACGTGCACTAGGTCTTGATGAACTGCATATGTACGATTTATATACACCACTTGTACCAGAAGTGAAAATGAATGTGAAATATGAAGAGGCACAAGAGATTCTGTTGAAATCTTTAAACGTCCTTGGTGATGAGTATGTTGAGATTTTGAAAGAAGCATATGAAAATCGCTGGGTAGATGTATATGAAAACAAAGGAAAACGAAGCGGTGCGTATTCATCTGGTGCATATGGAACAAATCCGTATATTTTAATGAACTGGCATGATAATGTAAATAATTTATTTACACTTGCACATGAGTTTGGTCATTCTGTGCATAGCTACTATACAAGAAAAACACAGCCACATGTATATGGTGACTATTCCATATTCGTTGCGGAAGTTGCATCAACTTGTAACGAAGCAATTTTAAATGATTACTTATTAAAAACGACAGAAGATAAGAAAGAACGTTTATATTTATTAAATCATTATTTAGAAGGATTCCGTGGAACTGTATTCCGTCAAACGATGTTTGCTGAATTTGAACATATCATTCATAAAAAGGTACAAGAAGGCCATGCAGTAACGCCAGATATGTTAACAGAGATTTACTATGATTTAAATAAAAGATACTTTGGCGATGCTTTAGTCATCGATAAAGAAATTGGTTTAGAGTGGTCTCGTATTCCGCACTTCTATTACAACTATTATGTTTATCAATATGCAACAGGATTTAGTGCGGCAACAGCTTTATCAAAGCAAATTTTAGAAGAAGGACAACCAGCAGTAGAACGTTATATTAACGAATTCTTAAAAGCTGGAAGCTCCGACTATCCAATTGAAGTATTGAAAAAAGCAGGAGTAGATATGGCATCACCAGAGCCTGTTAAAGAGGCATTACAAGTATTTGAAGAGAAGTTAAATGAATTAGAAGCGCTATTATTTGAAGGTAAATAATAGCGAAAGAGGGAAGGCGAGAGTGGGATTTCTCGCCTTCTTTCTTTTTAAAAACCTTTGAACCGCTTTCTATGATTGAAATAAGAGAGGCCAATAACAATGACTGCAAACAAAAGAGGCAAGGCAATCATCTTTGGAAATGCTTGTAATAGTGAAAGGATGTACAGAAAAAAAGAAATACAAATGCCAAATAGTAGAAAGAAGATATGTGTTTTTTTCATAAAATCCCTCCTAAAAAGCTTCTTTTCATAGCTTATTCAGTAATGAAAACGTTTAGAATGTGACAAAAGTGTGAAATTCGACAAAAAGGCTTGTCATCTGACGTCGAATCTTGTAATATAATAAGCGTGAACGAATTCACATACAAACATATACCCCTTTGTTTGAACGTGAAAATTTCTCCCATCCCCTTTAATATTTTTATAAGCCGTAAAGAAAAAGACCTGGTGTTTACACCAGGTCTTTTTCTTTTGCAATCCATTTCCAATAACGTTCGCATTTCACTTCAATCATTCGTACTTTTCTTTTTAATGACAATTTTTTTAGTTCTCGTTCTATTTCTTGCTCTGAGCAGTTATAAATAAATGCAATTTCTTTTGATGACATAAATTGGACCATTTCTAATAAGAATTCCAGTGGTGGTAAAGGTGCTGGCTCAATGTCACATTTTACAATTTCTTTTAAGAGTTGTACGTACACATCATACGAATAAATTCCTGCAATTTTAATGCCCTCTTCATCTGAATTTGCATGAAAGAATACGAGAGAAGGGATTTCGGTAATGTGCATTTCGTTTGTGAACTTTAAATCGCACTGAAATGCTTTTTTTGCACTAATCGAATGTAAATCTTTTTTAAATTCTTCTACATCAATGCCGCTTTGCTGTGCGCATGCAAGTAGTGATTCCAAATCTGGTTTTGATACATTTTCAAGAAAAATGTATTCTTGAAGTTTCCGTAAAAATTTCGAACCTGCTTTTCGACCTTGCAACTCAGCTGCTTTAATTGCCATAGAAACTAAATACGGTGTAGATGAGGCGTCCTGCATATGTACTTTTCCATCGCATGAAAAGCCGTGCAAACTTGTTGTCTTTTCCCACACAAATCGAATATTAGCAGGTTTATTCCATTTGTGTGGGGAGGCGATTGCCCCTTCCACTTTGCCGGTTAATATGTGCCGAATCGAAAAATATTTTCCGTATTCGAGCCATAATTTAATGATGACTGGTTCGATTTCCCAGCAATCTTTGCAAAGTGGATCAATAAACAAATAGGCTTCCACAGATTTATGTTCGCATTTGGAAAGAGAAGGAATGCGCATATGCTTTGCTTCCTGTTTATCCATTACGCTTCACCTGTTTCGTTTGGAGTGTTGACCATATGCTGCGCAGTTAATGCTAAACGTTCAAAAACAAATTCTCGAATCTGCCCTTGTACTCCTGTATCTTCCATTGCTTGCTCCATACATGCTAACCAGGCTTTCGCGCGCTTTGATGTAATCTCAAAAGGGAGATGGCGTGCTCTTAGCATAGGGTGACCATGTTCCTCTGTATACAAATTCGGCCCACCTAAATACTGCGTTAGAAATTGCTTCTGCTTCCTGGCTGTTTCTGTCAAATCGTCTGGGAAGATGGGAGATAAGTCAGGGTGTTTACTGACATAGGAATAAAACGTATCGACTAATGCTGCAATGCCTTGTTCACCGCCAATTGCTTCAAATGGTGTCATCGGTTGCTTGTTCATCCTGTATAAACTCCTTTTTCCATCAAATGTATATCTATTGTAGCAATGGATTGTCACGAAGAGCAACTAAACAGCTCTTGTGTAATCCTTTGCCCATTTTTTCCTTAAGATAAAGCTAAATATAAGTGCAACATTGGTAAAGGTGAACCATTAGTAGGAAAAGCACCTACTGATGGAAGTTCCATTTTACCCAGCTACTCACAATCAGTAACCTTCCTTTTCAAAGAAGAAAAAACAAAGAGGGAAGGACTGACCGTAAGAGCCCGATTGGTGAGGGCTTTCCATCAGTGAGAAAAAACTTCTACTAATGGAAGTTTCACTTTAGCGTGCTTTGTTTTGTTTGGCAAGAAAAAAGCGTTGCACTTTATTTTTTGTATGGCGAACAGGTATATGGTATTTGTTCAATAAATTGAGGAAATCAGCTTTGCCCGCTGCTTCATCTTGTACTTCATATTCAAGTTCATAATCATCGTGATTGTAATAGAAACTATGATCAAATACAAGTGTGCCGCCCTTAAATGTAGTTTCTGCTCGTTCTGTTGTTAAGCTTCCCATATAAGCTAAAGTAGAAACAGGGATTTGCAGGGCATGTAGTTGATCTGCTACAGGGCCTGGAATGAGCCCGTTTGTTTCCATCATTAGTTGTGCTTCTCGTGCTGTTAAAGGTTGATGAGTTTCCAGTAACCCAATTTCAGCTGGTTGTTTTAAAGTTAATGTATAAGCTCCGTCTTTATGACGAATACGAAGAGCAGAGCCTGCTGCTTTTAAAGAAAAATGAGGTGTTTCAAAGTAATGATTCACTTGTTTTGTAAATGATTCGATAGAAAACACATCGCATAATGCTTGAAATTCTTCTTCTGTGACCATATTTTTAAATTCAATTTCAATTTCTTGTGTCATTGTATAAGCTCCTTCTTAAGAGTAATTCTTTAGACATTATCGCTTTTTCGCAAATTTGGTTCAATGTTTTATTTGTTTGCGTCTATGTTATGATACAATAATAGTGTGAAGTAAGACAGGAAGTTGATATGGAGGAGTTAGAGCATGCAAAATAAAATCCAAGTTAAGAGCGTAGAAGAAAGAGAGAATGCTCTTATTTTTTGTGCGGAAAATATTGAAATACAAGTGGAGGAGTTAAAGGCGCGTAATCACGTACTTGTAGACTCAGATCATTTATCATTTTTATATATTTTAGAAAACGAATCAGCATTCATTTATGTAAGTATTCCGCATACATGTTGGGAAGCAATGCACAGTGCAATGAAGAATGATAAAGCAATGTTTGTTCGTGTAAATAATACTGAAATTGAATTAGCACAATTGAAAGAAGAAGTGGAATATTTAATTGAAAATATTGAAGGTAATGCAAATTACGGAGAAGAACTTGTAACGACTGTAGAAAAGGTATTTCTATAAGCAAATGGATTGACTTTGGTGGTGGTTGAAATGAATCGTAATTGGGAAGAATTTTTAGCGCCGTACCACCAAGCGGTGGCAGAGCTAAAAGTGAAATTAAAAGGAATGCGTTCTCAGTTTACAATGTTAACAGAACACTCTCCGATCGAGTTTGTAACAGGTCGGGTAAAGTCGGTTGCAAGTATTATTGATAAGGCGGAAAAGAGAAATGTACCGCTTGACCGACTCGGAGAAGAAATGCAGGACATCGCTGGTCTTCGGATGATGTGTCAATTTGTTGATGAGATTAAGCCTGTTGTCGAATATCTTCGAAAACGAAATGACTTTGAAATTGTGGAAGAACGAGATTATGTGACGCAAAAGAAAGAAAGTGGTTATCGTTCATATCACGTTGTAATTAGTTATCCTGTTCAAACGATTTGTGGAGAGAAAAAAGTATTAGTTGAAATTCAAATTCGAACATTAGCAATGAATTTTTGGGCAACAATTGAGCATTCTTTAAATTACAAATATAGTGGGCGTTTTCCAGAAGATATTAAAGTGCGCCTTCAGCGTGCGGCAGAAGCAGCATTTTTATTAGATGAAGAAATGTCTTCGATTCGTCTTGAAATTCAAGAAGCACAAAAGGTTTTTTCGCGCAAACAAGAAGCGAAAGAATCCGAATCATAAACTAAAGGGTGTTGGGCGATGAAATTTGCAATTATGTCAAAGGGAGATCAATCATCAAACGCACTTGCAAGTACAATGACAGGTTACTTGCAAGATTTTGGGTTTACAATGGATGAGGCGGAACCCGATATTGTAATTTCTGTTGGGGGGGATGGGACGCTCTTATACGCGTTTCATCGTTACTATAATCGATTAGATGAGACAGCTTTTGTTGGTGTACATACAGGACATTTAGGGTTCTATGCAGATTGGTTGCCAACAGAAGTAGAAAAACTTGTGATTGCAATTGCGAAAACACCGTTTCAAGTGGTGGAATATCCGCTTTTAGAAGTCATTATTCGCTATGTGAATGGAAGTAAGGAATCACAGTATTTAGCAATGAATGAAGCGACAGTAAAAAGCGCAGAAGGAACATTAGTAACAGAGGTGGAAATTCGCGGAGAATATTTTGAAACGTTCCGCGGGGACGGTCTTTGTATTTCTACTCCTTCTGGAAGTACAGCCTATAATAAAGCGCTAGGCGGAGCAATCATTCATCCTTCGATTGAAGCGATACAAATTGCGGAAATGGCTTCGATTAATAACCGTGTGTTCCGTACAGTTGGTTCACCGCTTGTTTTACCGAAGCACCATACATGTGTTTTAAAGCCATCGGCAGGAATGAATTTACAAATTACGGTCGATCATTTAACGATGGTTCATCAAGACGTAAAGTCAATTCAATACCGCGTTGCAAACGAGAAGGTGAGATTCGTTCGTTTTCGCCCATTCCCATTTTGGAAACGTGTTCGCGATTCGTTCGTTGCGGGTGAATAGAGAGGATTTATGTATTTGAGAAGATTTACATTAAAATGGTGTATGACAGAAGCAGAGAAGGGAATGCTCATTCGGGAATTTCTAAAAACGAAAGGGATTTCTAAAGCTGCTTTGACAGATATAAAGTTTCAAGGTGGGGCAATTGAAGTTGACGGTAAGCATGCGACGGTTCGGCACGTATTACAGGCCGAGGAAGTATTGCAAGTGTTTTTTCCGGTTGAGGAGAGAAGTGAAGGAATGCTGGCTGAAAATATTCCACTGACTGTCCTGTATGAGGATGAATCCGTAATGGTAATCAATAAAGAACCATACATGTCAACCATTCCGTCAAGGGAACATCCGGCAGGAAGTGTTGCGAATGCGCTTCTTTATCATTATGACAGGCAGAATCTTGCAAGTACGGTGCATATTGTAACGAGACTGGACCGTGATACGTCAGGACTTATGCTTATTGCGAAAAACCGTTTCATTCACCATCTTTTATCAAAACAGCATCAGCAAAAGCAAGTGAAGCGAACATATGAAGCAATCGTTCATGGAGAATTGCTAGAAGAGTCGGGAACGATTGATGCGCCAATTGGAAGAAAAGGCGATAGCATTATTGAACGAATGGTATGTGAAGACGGTCAAAAAGCAGTTACGCATTTTCAGGTGATGGAGAGATTTCCTGATAAAACAAGAGTCTCACTGCAGTTAGAAACAGGAAGAACACATCAAATTCGTGTACATATGGCATATTTAGGCCATCCGCTATTAGGGGATGACTTGTATGGGGGAAGTAAGTCGCAGATGAAACGACAAGCGCTCCATAGTACGAGTTTAACCTTCTATCATCCTATTTTAGAAAAACAGATAAAATTTCATGCGGATGTGCCAGAAGATATGAAAGAATTATTAAAATAAGCTGCCTTCACATGAGGGCAGCTTTATTTTTTAGTTATGTAATTGGACGGAATTTCTCAGGCACAAACGGCATCGAAGAAGGAACTGAAATCGTCTCCATCTCTGGATAGCGCAGCCCTGTTAGTTTCCCGCCAAAAACAGCTCCTGTATCAATATTTACCGTATGATTGACAAAACGAGGTTCTGCCACAGGAGTGTGACCATACACAATCCAAGCTTCTCCTTCATAATGCTTCGCCCAATCACGGCGGACAGGTGAACCATCAGGATGTTTTTCTCCAGTAATGTCCCCATATAATACGAAAGTTTGGACTTTCTTATCACTTCTTCCGATATAATCTTGGCGAATACCAGCGTGACAGACGATGAGTTTTTTGTTATCAAGCACATGATAGAGAGGTGACTGTTCGTAAAGATCGATAAATTTTTTCTGTACTATTTTTTGTTCGCGAGTTTGAAGGGCTTCATATTCAGCGACGGTTGTTTCTAATCCGTGTGCGATTGTTACGTTACGTCCGATGAAAAATCGGTACAACTTATTACAATGATTTCCCGGAGCGTAATAAGCTTCTTTTTTATTTATTACAAGCTCCCATACAATTTCAATCATTTTTAGGGATGCCGGGCCACGGTCAGTAATATCTCCGACAAAAGCAAGTTGTCTCTTCTCTGGATGGACAGGAAGACCGCTATCCCAGTTATAACCGAGCTGCGCTGTTAATGTTTGAAACTCTTCTAAACAGCCATGGATATCTCCGATAATATCGTACTTCATTTCACAACCTCCATCTTATTTTTACTTAGTATACCTAAATTGGATATAGAAAAAACCATACCCGCTGGATATGGTCTAATCAAACATAAACGTTTTTGTTCGCGATCGTACGTTCAGTACAAAGCCAATCGCAATCATATATGTCAGTAAGGAACTACCGCCATAACTCATAAGAGGAAGAGTAATCCCTGTAATCGGAAGTAATCCAATTGTCATCCCAATATTTTGGAATACTTGGAATGTAAACATTCCAATCGTTCCTGCACATAAATAGCTACCGAATGGATCATTACTTTCTAAAGCGATATGAATCATACGATAAATTAATAGGAAGAACAGTGAAATAACAACGCTTGCTCCTAAAAATCCAAATTGCTCAGCAATGTTTGTGAAAATAAAATCGGTATGCGGTTCTGGGAAGTATACTTGACCATTCTCCCAGCCTTTACCGTGTAATTCACCTGATCCGGTTGCTAAAACAGCTTGCCTTAACTGATATCCTTGTGTTTCATATTCATAAGGTGCTAACCAGCCGTAGAAACGATCTAATTGATATTCTTTTAAAATATGTTCTTTAAAGAATGCTGTATGCGCAAAGTAAGTGTACGTTAACGCAGAACCAGCTGCTATAACAAGTGTAGCTAAACCGAAAATAAAGCGCCAGCGTATACCTGAAACTAAAATCATCGCGGCGAGCATCGCTGAAATAACCATTGTATTTCCTAAGTCTGGTTCTTTCGCAATTAAAAGTAGTGGTGGTAAACTTGCGCCAAATATTTTGCCGAGTAAAATGAGATCCTCACGCGGCGTCCGAAACGGATACTTTTCATTATGATTGACGATAATGCGGCCAACGACAATGATTAAAAATAACTTCATAATCTCGGAAGGCTGGAAGTTACCAAGGCCTGGAACACTGTACCAAGCAGTAGCCCCTTTAATTGTTACAGCTCCAGGAACTTTTAATTCAAGTCCAATAAGTAAAATCATCGCAAATCCATACAAGTACCAAGCGATTTGTTTATATCGGTCAAAATCAATAACCATAATCGCAAAAATTGCGATGGCCCCAATGAAATACCATTGAATTTGTTTCGCAACAAAGTTTACCTGTTGTAAAGCCGGTGGTAAAGATGGTTGTGCACTTGCGATAGCAAAACAACTCACAGCCCCGATTACGAGTACAATCAGGATTAATATGTAATCTATTCGATATTGAGAATTCTTATCTTTCAACGTACGTAGTCCTTTCTATTGCTCTTTGCGTAATACAAAAAAAGACGCTATTACCATATTAGCGGATTTTGGATGGTTTGCAAATATGTTGTTTGGATTTTGAGTGTGAGATGTTAGATTATATAGATATAAATTGAGAAACTGAGATAAAACCTTTCTTTTTTAGATGGGAGAGAGCGTCCGACCATGCATAGAAGCGGTTAGGGCTTATTTTCGCCCCATGCCAAGTTTAAAACAAAGGGAGGAAGTGAGAGCGGTTCCTTTTTATTCTTCATAGCCGTGATTTATCCAGCAAGTACTTTTAAATAGAGGAAATAAAGATTGAGCTTTCGTAGTAGCAGGAAAGTGAAAGAGCAAAAGAGAAGTAAAGAACCAGTTATACTAATAATTTTGTTTTGCCTTATTTTAAATTTGTGATATGATATAAATATATTACCAGGTACTAATAACTGATATTATTTAATAAATTTAGGGGGATAAATAAATGAATCTTCTCAACTTAAAAGGAAAAAACATTATCGTAATGGGAGTTGCGAACCAACGAAGCATCGCTTGGGGTATCGCTCGTTCACTACACGTGGCAGGAGCAAACTTAATTTTCACATATGCAGGTGAGCGTCTAGAAAAAAACGTACGTGATCTAGCAGAATCATTAGAAGGACAAAAATCACTTGTGTTACCATGTGATGTAACAAACGATGAAGATATCGCGCGTTGCTTCCAGTCTATTAAAGAAGAAGTTGGAGTTGTTCACGGATTAGCACACTGCATCGCATTCGCAAACCGTGATGACTTAAAAGGTGAATTTGTTGATACATCTCGTGATGGATTCTTACTTGCACAAAACATTAGCTCATTCTCATTAACAGCTGTAGCAAGAGCTGCGAAGCCATTAATGACAGAAGGCGGCAGCATCGTTACATTAACATACCTTGGTGGAGAGCGCGTTGTAGCAAACTACAATGTAATGGGCGTTGCAAAAGCATCACTAGACGCAAGCGTAAGATACTTAGCAAACGACTTAGGGCAGCACAACATTCGCGTAAACTCTGTATCAGCAGGACCAATCCGTACGCTATCAGCAAAAGGTGTTGGCGACTTCAACAGCATCTTAAAACAAATCGAAGAACGCGCACCACTTCGTCGTAACGTAACACAAGAGGAAGTTGGTAACACAGCACTATTCTTATTCAGTGATCTAGCGAGCGGAGTTACTGGTGAGAACATTCATGTGGATTCTGGGTATCATATTTTAGGTTAATGAAGAATCAGAGTTGAAATTAGATGTAATATTTTAGGTGGAAAAGCACCACACATGTTCATCAAACTAAGATAAGCTTATATTCATATAACATAAAGAAAAAACGCTATCCTTTTTGCAAAAATATGCAGAAAGGATAGCGTTTTTCTATTATGCTTCAGATGGGAGAGCAAGTGTTGAGGAAGTAATAAAAAGGATTACTTAAATTTGATAATTGTATATACGTATGAAAAGTATAAAATGTCTAAGTAAACCGAACCGGATGTAGGTGATTTTCTCAAGATGACGGAAATAAACTTTAATAATCATTCATCTTATTGTAGCGGTTACTTGAAGCGAAAGGCATAATCTCGTCTTATTATTTTATGTGAAAATAAATGGTGAAATATTTTTGTTTGCGAAAATATATATTTATAAATTATTGAAGAAAACGAGTTGAAATGATAAGATGAAAAATTTAAATCAAGGAGGGAGAGCGGTGTCGAAGAGTGCTGGTGCTCCAAAAAAGAAAGGCGTTTTATTTGTGATGAATCCTATAGGTGGAGGAGTAGAACATTATCAAAATATGTATATTGAACAGAATCGGCATAAGTATAGAATTTATAAGATGACGTTTAGAGCTGGAATGTTTTGTATAGAAGATATGAATCAGGAACACCCCTTGTACTATGATTTAGAGTTTCATAATTATGATGAAACGAGTTTTCGATCGCTACTCAAGTCAATGGATATTGAACTAATTTATATCAATCATCTCATTAAATTCCCTATATTTAAGTTTATAAACCTTATTCAATATTGTGGGATTGAGTATATTTATTTTATACACGATTTTTTTTGTGTATGTCCTCTAGTTAACTTGATTAAAAGAAATGGCCCTTACTGCAATAATGAAACAGATGTGAATATATGTAAGGCATGTTTGGATGGAGGGAGAGAAACAGATATTCAAACTTGGAGAAAAAATTTCGAGTTTTTTTTATCAAATGCCCAGAAGGTAATCGCTCCAAGCAACAGTGCAAAAGAAATTATAAAAAAACATTTTCCTGACATTATTATAGATGTACAGGAACATCCTTTATCTCCTAATATCTACTATACATATACCTCTGAATTTGCAAATGAAAAACAGCTTAATGTTGCCTTCGTAGGAAATATATACAAAAATAAAGGATCACACATTTTATATAAACTTAAAATGGAAATTGAAAGGAGGAAGCTACCTTTTTGTATAAAAGTAATTGGGTTAACAGATAGGCACAAAAGAAGATTTGTCAGTCCAAGCGGACATTTTGTTGTAACAGGACCATATGATAATAGGGAATTTTCTAATCTTTTGGCAACACATAAAATAGCTATCGTTATAACTTCTTCGATATGTCCAGAGACATTTTCTTATACAACTAATGAGGCTATGTTTTCAGGGTATCCTGTCATTGCATTTGATATGGGAGCGCCAGCGGAGCTAATCAAAAAATATAACGGGGGATGGATTTTGAAAGAAGTGAGTGGTAGGAGTGTCTTACAATTGTTACAAAAGCTCTTAGTAAATCGCAGTGAGATTTTAGAAAAAGCGGGTAATCTATCAGTAGTCTGTCAAAATAAAGGGATTTTCTAATCTTTTCAAAAGATGCATTAAGATATTATCGTGTTTTGTAACTCGAATTCAAAAATGATAATTGTGTATGTAGAAGAGTCGCATTAAATCGTTCTATTGTTGATAAAGATGTTTTTAGATGCTTTTTTTAATCATATTAAGTGAAGGGGGCTGTTTTACAGGAAATAACAATAGCCCCCGTAGGAAATATTTCATAGGTAAAAAAGAACGATGAAATTTATGCGAGAATTTGATTTACAGAGATAGGAAGTTTACTTTATGTTTTTAAGAGGCTTTTCGTTAAATCAAATCCCAACTTACAGGTGTCCCCTTAGCAACATCTTTTTTCACTTTTTTTCCTAGTAAAATAGGGAGGTATTTTGGTGCTAAACCATAACCAGGTCGAATAGCTTTTATATTTTCTGTTGTTAAAAGATCCCCAGCTTTCATATCTTGTGCCACATATAGAGAACGTCGAAACTTTAATGAGCTTTTTTCCATATCAGTCGGTCCGTAATAAATCTTTCCTAGTGACTTCCATGCCCTTTCTGTTTCAACAACAAGAGAATTTAGTTCATCTGCTTCCATTGAAAACGCGGAGTCTACTCCTCCATCAGCTCTAGATAAAGTGAAATGCTTTTCGATTACAGTTGCACCCATTGCAACACTCGCGATTGCAGCTCCCACTCCTAATGTGTGATCTGATAAACCTACTTCACATTGAAATAATTCTCTCATGTGGGGGATTGTATGAATATTAGTGTTTTCTGGAGAAGCAGGATAAGTACTTGTACATTTCAATAAAATAAGATCTTTACACCCTGCTAATCTAGCAGCCGTGACAGTCTCATCTAATTCTGAAATTGTAGCCATACCTGTTGAGATAATAAGAGGTTTTCCGGTAGAGGCAGCTTTGCGGATTAAAGGAATATCAGTATTTTCAAAAGAAGCAATTTTATAACAAGGGACATTGAGAGATTCTAGAAAATCAACTGCTGTTTCATCGAATGGGGTGCTGAATGGGATGATACCTAATTCTGTACATTTATCAAAGAGTGGTTTGTGCCATTCCCATGGTGTGTAAGCTTGTTGGTATAGTTTATAAAGTGTGTTTCCTTTCCATAAGCTGTTTGTATCTTCTATTTTAAAATCTTTGTTATCGATATCAAGTGTCATAGTATCGGCTGTGTAAGTTTGAATTTTTAGAGCATGTGCGCCAGCTCTTGCTGCAGCTTCAACTATTTGCAATGCACGTTCTAATGACTGGTTATGGTTTCCAGACATTTCAGCAATGATAAATGGTTGGTGGTTGCGACTGATTTTCCTTCCATTAATTTCAATTTCATTCATTTTATCTTCTCCTTTTTAACCATTCATTTTTGCTTTACCGATTATATCTTTTACTGACGTATTCCATCCATTAGTAAGTAAATGCAAATATATTTTTTTATCTTTTAATCTATGATAACTACCGCCAGAAGGTTGCGGTTTCCTCATAACTTTTCCAGAATAAATGAATTTCCAATTTTCAATGAAAAGTCGTTCTATTTCTTGGCATAGTCTATCGTAGGAGGTTTTTAATGTATCATTTTCTTTGTAGGGAACTTCCGATTGAGTGATAATATCTCCCGTATCTAACCCGTTATTCACATAATGAATTGTAACCCCTTTAGGTGTATCTTCAAGGAAACTCCATAAATTTGGATCAGCACCCTTATTCCAAGGAAGATAAGAGATATGCAAATTAATAATTTTGTTATTAAATTTCTCAATAATAGAAGGAGGAATCATATATCTGTATCCATAGCTGACGATAAAGTCAATGTTAATAAGAATAGGTGAGTGAATGTCTATTCTATTTTCATAGAAAACAACACTATTTCCAGATGATTTAAGAAAACTGTACAAATTATTACATTTAGATCCTAATAATAGAATGTTCATAATATCTTCCTTAACATTTAATATTGTAAAATTTTTGATACTACACGTGTTTTTCCAAAAGCGTCTACAATCTCCAATGCTTTTCTAGAAGATCCCTCTAAATCAAAGTTTCCGCTCCTAACAATCTCAAGGGCATTACAAATATCCTTCTCGTAAATTTCTTCTGATTTTCCAATGTAAAAATCAATCCCTAAATCTCCTACTGTTTTACATATTTCAACTTGATTATGTGCTACTGAGATTAATAGTGCGGGTAATCCTAAACAATATCTTTCCCAAGTGGTTGAACCTCCAGCACATATGGCTAAATCCGCTTCATTCATTAATCTAGACATATAATCAATATTATGATGAAAGACCATATTTGGATGCTTTTTGCATAAATTTTGGATGAAATCTTTTTGAGGATTTGATCGACCGATAACTACATGAATAAGAAGCTGCGTATATTCTATTGCTTCTAGAGCTTTGATTACTTTGGAAGTTTCATTAGTGGGATCACTTCCACCAAAAAATATGAGTATTGTTTTAAGGGGATTTGTTCTTTTTCTTACATTTTTTCGTTCTTTTAAAAATTCGGATCTTAGCAATGCATATTTGGGGCCTAATAATTTTATACAATTTATAGGGATTAATTCTTCGTATCTTTGATCTATGTTTGCATAATAATTTTGATCTAGCAGTAGATCACATATATGTAACCTATCTGCTAAATCATCTATAACCATTATATAGTGGGCGAACTCCTTTAACTTTTCTTCCCACTTTTTATCTAAAGCATAATGATCTACAATGAGCCAATCAGCAAAGCGAATGCTTTTACGTATCATTTCTATTGTTTGTTGAGCATCAACTTCCCAGCTCGTTTGAAGCCATTGAGCATGTTTAGTATTACAATTATTTCTTACTAACTTCATTTTGGGTAACATATATACTGTGTGTCCCTGAGATTTTATAAAGTTACACATATGACCGTCCAATTCCCTAGATATAAAGGAGATCTGATGTCCTTGATTTTTTAACTCTTTTGCTAAGGTTAAACATCGCATAACATGCCCTGTTCCAATCTCTATAGAAGCGTCAACACGAATGAGTATGTTCATGTAAACTATATCCCTAATTTTTTTTGTTCTATATGGCTATTAATATAAAACAGGTCTGGTTCTTGTTTTAATAAATTTAAAATATCAATGAAAGAAAATTGGGGATTAACTGGATATAGTTCTGTAATAATTTTTTTTATAAAGATAAAGTCTTCTTTCGTATCTACAGTCCAGCGATGTTTACTTTCATCTAAGTGATTCTGGACATTGAACAGTTTAAACGTTTTAGGGGTGTTATATATATATGCGGTCACATGCTCGCGATAGGATGGCTGATTTGCTTCTTCATATGTTTGTTTTAAAATTCGGTAGGGCATAACTTCTGTATCTAAACCTCTTGGATAAGTACGGATTAATGTGTTAGATACATAATCATATTTATTTTGATGTTCTAAATAGCAATTAACTATCTTATCAATAATATCAGGATCAATAACGGGACAATCTGAAGTTAATCGAACTACAACATCTACAGAAAATTGTGTTGCAGCTTCATAATAACGTGATAATACATCATCTGCTGATCCACGATAATAAGGAACAGAAAGTTGTTCGCAAAGCTCAATGATTGGATTATCATTTTGATTTGTAGTAGTCGCTACAATAATTTGGTTAATTGTTTTTGCTCTTTTTACTCGTTCAATTTGATATTCTAATAGTGTTTTATCAAGAACTTTCTTCATTATCTTCCCCGGAAGTCTAGTTGAGCCCATTCGAGCTTGAATAATAGCGGCAACTTTCATTTCATCACCTTTTTATTCACTTATTTTTTATAGAAATTGATTACCTTTTTAACTGCTTGAATGACATCATTAGCGTCTTGTTCACTCATTTCTGAAAATAATGGTAGAGTAATGATGCTTTCATATAATTTTTCAGCATTAGGACAAATTCCTTTTTGATAACCTAATTTTTGATAGTAGGGTTGTAAATGAATTGGAATGTAGTGAACATTGACACCAATATTTTCTTGCTGTAACGCTTGAAAGATTTCTTTTCGATCAACTTTTAGCATTGGTAAATTTAACTGAATGATATACAAATGCCAACTTGAATCAACATGATCTAATTGTTTTGGAAGAATAACTTCAGGTAAATCTTTTAGTGCCATATTATACATTGATACATATTGTTTTCTTTTAGCAATAAAAGAATCTAATTTTTGCAGTTGTGATAATCCAAGAGCAGCTTGAATATCTGTCATCCGATAATTATAGCCAAGAAATTGCATTTCATAGTACCAAGGTCCATGATTTTCAGTTAGGTTATTAGGGTTACGGGTGATTCCATGTGTTCTAAACTGAAGAAGTTTTTGATAGTAGTCTTCATTATTTGTTGTAATGATTCCGCCCTCGCCTGTTGTAATATGTTTGACGGGGTGAAAACTGAACATGGTCATATCACTAATTGAACCAATTTTTTTCTTTTTGTAAGTAGAGCCTAATGCATGAGCTGCATCTTCGATTACTGTTAGGTTATATTCTTGGGCAATTTTTGAAATTTTTTCAAGTTCACCTGGCTGTCCAGTAAAATGTACAGGTATAATTGCTTTTGTTTTATTTGTAATCTTATCTTTTATTAAATTAGGATCAATATTGTAAGTGTCGGATTTTATATCCGTAAATACCGGAACTCCACCTTGATAAAGGACACAGTTAGAACTGGCAGCGAACGTCATTGATGTCGTGATGACTTCATCATCATTGGATATCCCCGCTGCAAAACAGGCGCCATGTAGGGCGGCTGTTCCACTTGAAAATGCTACGGCGTATTTCGCACCTACATATGCTGCCACTTGATTTTCAAATTGTTTTATTGTTGGACCGGTTGTAATAAAATCACTTTTTAAAACGTTGATTACGGCTTGAATATCATCTTCATCAATGGATTGCTTGCCGTATGGCAAATAATGATTCCGTACGGGTTTTCCTCCATGAATTGCTAAACAATACTTCATGATCCTTAATACTCCCTTATATGTTGTTTTGACTTATTTAGACTGTTTTTTTATCTTATTCACTAATTAACCGTTTTAACTCTTCTTTTGTTAACCAATGTTCATTTTTGTCGCTTGTATAACTAAAACCTTCTGGAAGTGGTTTGCCTTCACTTATATACGCTTTATCCCACCAATTAAATTCTGGTTGAATGATATAATAATCTTCAAATTCTAAAGTATGACGGGCATCATCTTCAGTTATCATAGCCTCATGAAGCTTCTCTCCTGGACGGATGCCTATAAACTCAATTTTACATTTAGGTGCAATTACTTTTGCCAAGTCTGTTACTTTCATGCTGGGGATTTTAGGGACAAAAATTTCCCCGCCCTTCATTCGCTGAAGGTTATCAAGAACAAATTGTACTCCCTGATCAAGTGTTATCCAAAATCGTGTCATACGTTCATCCGTTATAGGAATTTTTCCGGTTTTTTTTATGCTTTTAAAAAATGGTACTACACTGCCTCTGCTGCCTACTACATTTCCGTATCGTACCACTGCAAATCTGGTGTCCTTTTTCCCTGCATAAGCATTTGCTGCAACAAAAAGTTTATCTGATGCTAATTTCGTTGCACCGTATAAGTTAATTGGAGAGGCAGCTTTATCTGTGCTCAAAGCAATGACACGTTTCACACCACAATCCATAGCAGCTTCAATTACATTCTGAGCGCCATAGATATTTGTTTTAATTGCTTCAAACGGATTGTACTCACATGCACCGACATGCTTCAAAGCAGCTGCATGAACTACAATATCCACCCCAGCAAAAGCACGGTATAAACGAGCTTTATCACGTACATCCCCAATAAAAAAACGAATACGCGAATCTGTATACTCTTGAGCCATTTCGTATTGTTTCAATTCATCACGACTAAAAACAATAATCTTGTTTACACCAAGTTCTAGGGCTTTTTTTATAAATCTCTTTCCGAAAGAGCCTGTTCCACCTGTAACTAAAATTGTTTTTTCTGTTAAATCCATTTTTTCACAGCCTTTTTTTATTGAATCCATTTTCACTATTTATTACTATGAATATTTCGGGAAAACGTTTGGGTATCATCTCTACATTTCCTTATAATTTTCCCGAAATGGTGAATAAGCCTAGATTGAAGTCTACTTTTAACTGTTTTGTGATTTATTTCTTGGTTCAGGAAATGATAAATATGTTAAATAGTTTTCTATATTATTGAGAGGCTAGAAATCAAAATCTTCGTTTTTAGATATAAGAGGTATCTTCAGGCTTTCTAATCAAAAAGTGTTACATGTTCATAAGCTGTTCAAGTTCAGAGCGGGATTATGTATTTAATATAGAGATAATGCACCATCTTTTTTCAAGCTAGACTATGTAACTATACAAAAAGACAAACAAAACATAGCATAGTAAAAGTAAAAGCCTAAATCTGCTTTCTATTGTTCGATCGCATAGTTTATACCACTAATTAGTAATTAATAAAAACATCGATCGTGTACAACTAGTTGATTAAAAAACTTAAATAATAGAAATGTATCTTCAGTAATAAAAACACGTAATTCAAAGAACTTTGAAATAGATGTTGAATGGCGCAATTAATTAATAAAAAAATATATATCTTTTAATTTTAATAGTTATTTTTTGGTTTTTTGAATTATATAAGCGAGGGTGAACAATGTGTTTCAAGGGTTTTTAAATTTTAAAGGGCAAGAAATAATAATGACCAAGGACTTGTTTAGAAATATTAAAAATGATTTCACCTATGAATTTTGGATAAAGCCTCAAAAGGAAATTCAATTAAATGAGGAATCGGATCAAGGAAAACATGGAATTTTTGGTCAAAGATATATTATTGGTCCAGGGCATCCTGTAATTGAACGAAAAGATGAATCGGGTGCCGGAATATCGGTTGGAACGAATGGTATAACGGTATATGAACACAGTCACAATTATTTACCTCCTCTACTCACATATGAAATAAAAATAGACGATTGGACTCATATAGCTATTGTTTATGAAAATAAAACTCCAAATTTATATGTGAATGGAAGTTTTGTAAAAAGAGGATTAAAAAGTACTAAGACTAATGTCTTTGCCTCAGGAAGTATTGGAGGATGTGGAGCATACGGATATTTTGAAGGAAAAATGAATAGTTTGAGGATTTGGGGTTATTCAAAAAACGAAAAAGAGATTAAGCTCCATATGGATAAATGTTTAAATGGTGACGAACAAGGATTGATTTTAAATTGGAACTACGAAAAGCCAACATATATCCAATCTATTTCGAATACAAACGAGGAAGCTGATAAACCATCTTTTTTAAATGATTCTATTCGTAATCAATTTAGTTTAGAAACATTAAATGAATCAAATTATATTGAATATAATAATGAATTACTTGAAGATACTGAAGTGGATGTGATTATACCAATATATAATGGCTACGAATTTACAAAGAGATGTATAGAAAGTATATACAATAATATAGACATTCGTTGTAATTTATTTTTGATTAATGATGCTAGTACAGATCAACAGATATATCGTTTTTTGGAAAGCTTGAAATCTAACAAATTACCTCAAAGCTTAAAAAAATTAGTGGTTATACACAATGATAAAAACTTAGGATATGTACAAAGTATTAATAAAGGCTTACTTTTAACAACGAATCACCCCATCTTATTAAATAGCGATACAGAAATTCCACCTCATTGTTTTCGGCGCTTAATCAACCCTATTTTAGTAAATGATAAAATTTCATCCGTTACTCCTTTCTCAAATAGTGCTACGATTTGTTCCTATCCTAATTTTGTTCAAGATAATGAATTGCCATACAATATGACTGCAAATGAAGTCGATGCTTATTTTTCAAAATATGTCATTAACAAAGGGATAGTAATCCCAACAGGTGTAGGCTTCTGTATGGCATTAAATAGAAATGTTATTCATGATATCGGAATCTTTGATGATGAGGTTTTTGGCAAGGGGTATGGCGAGGAAAATGATTGGTGTATGGGAGCACGTCATAAAGGATATCAAAATATATTGATTCCAAATGTGTTTGTTTATCATAAACATGGTGTAAGTTTTAATCAAATAGATGGAAGTAAACAAGAGCTAATGTCAAGTAATTTAAAAAAACTACTTAACCGATACCCAGATTATAATAAAATCATACAAGACTTTATAAGGCTGGATCCAATAAAAAATATAAGAGAATTCATGAAAAGTATAATGGTTGCCGATAAATATTCTTATAGAAAGGGCAGATTATTTATCGATCATGGCTTAGGTGGTGGTGCCTCAATCTATCAAACTAACTATATAAAAACATTAGAAGATGATGAGAGAATATACACGTTAACACCTGGGACAGATTATGTGATTTTAACTGATCATAATCATTCCGAACCAATAAATTATAATCTTAAAATAAGTAAACTAACTGAAATGAACTTTAAAAAATTATTAAGTGCTCTAAACATTGATTTGATTTTTATTAATCATTTATTTAAGTATCCCATTGAAAAAATGTTTCGTTTAATAAAACACTCACTTGTGGATTATTATTTTTACATTCATGATTTTTATTGTGTTTGCCCAAGCTATAATTTAATAAATCATCAAAAGAAGTATTGTAATGCTGAAACAAATGTAGATATCTGTCAGGGATGTATTGCGAAAATATTACCGAAAGAAGCTATTCATATTGAAGGTTGGAGAGAAGCGTTTCATTCTTTTTTAATGGGTGCGAAAAAGGTAATTACCCCTAGTCATAACACGAAAGATATTATTCTAAAATACTATAAAGATATTGAGATAGAAGTAAGAGAGCATGTTATTAATCCAAAAATATCATACTCCTTTAAGGAGGAATTTTTAAATAAAAAAGTTTTAAATATTGCTTTTATGGGAGCCATTGATTATCCGAAAGGATCAAGTATTATATATGAGCTAAAGGATTTAATTGTTAAAGAAAATTTACCAATAAATATAAAGGTGATTGGTATAACAAATATTCATTTTAATCCACACAAAAGTGCTGAAGGAAAGTTTGAAGTCACAGGAAGATATCAGGTGGATAATTTATCTGATATATTAGCTCAAAATGAAATAGCATTGGTTATTAATCCGTCCATTTGCCCTGAAACATATTCCTATACAACAAGTGAAGCAATGTTATCGGGATACCCCATTATTACATTTGATCTAGGCGCCCCTGCTGAACGAGTAGAAAAATATCAGTGTGGATGGATTCTTGACAACATGAATAGTAATGAAATATTAAATTTATTAAAAAACTTATTAAAAAATAGAGAACAAATCCACGAAAAAGCAAAGAAATTAAGAGATTTGCGGGAAGGAAATGAATTTTAGGATAAGGTCCACATATCTAATAGATTTGTAGTGAAAATAGGGATCTTTTATGTAATAAATGCCATTATTGTCTTTGTGCTATCTTTTATAAGAAAGAATATAATAAATGATACTGAAGACAAGGTTATTTTCGATTGAAAAAATAAGAAGGGGTGATGGTTATGTCACAAAAGTTTCTCTACTTACCAATCGAATCAAAAACAAGGGAATTAGACGCAAAATTACTCTTAACCTATTATGCAATTAAAGGAAATTATCGAATTATTCTGGGAACGCACACGCCTATTCTCTCTCACTTGGAGTTATTACCTAAGGGAATCATTTGTTCAAAGGGAACTCCTTATGGTGATGCAAGGAAAGAATATATGACTCGTGCATACAAACTAGGATATTCTATTGTTGAATTGGATGAAGAAGAAGGATTATTCCTTAATAGTAATAATTATAGTCGTCTTGGAAAAGATGATACGTATGTTAAAATACTTGAGCATGTATATTGCTGGGGAGATGCTCATAAGGAAATAGTTACAAATATTTTTCCTAAATTTAAGGAAAAATTTCATTTAACTGGTCATCCACGGTTCGATTTACTCAAGAAAAAGTTCCGGGGGTTATATAATGATGAAGTGAAAATGATTGAACGGCGGTTTGGAGACTTTATTTTAGTAAATACAAGATTTACGCAATATAATCACTTTATAAGAGGGTTCAATCCTAACGAACATTATATAAAGAAGGTATACGAACATTTTATCCAATTAATTAAAGAATTAAGTGAGAAATATCCGAATCTCAATATTGTTGTTCGTCCTCATATTCATGAAAATGTAGATAGTTATCGAAAAGAATTGTCGGATTATAAAAATGTGTTTGTTGCCCATGATGGTAATGTGGTTATGTGGATTTTGGCCTCAAAAGTCGTGATACACAATCGTTGTACGACAGGCATTGAAGCTTTGCTACTTGATAAACCAGTCATTGCTTATATGCCAATTAATTATGAAAAAGAGAAAAAATATTTACCTAATGCAGTTACCTATAAATCAGTGAATAGTAGTGAAGTATTCAACTTAGTCGACTTCTGTTTATCTAAAGGGGAAATAGGTGAAGAAAAAAAGAGTCTATCAAAAAATTATTATGGGTCCATGGATGTAGAAAATTATGCTTATCAAAATATTATCCGTTTATTAGATACAATCAGTTTCACGGGTGAAAGTTCCATTGAGGAATCTTCAGTAAGAGCGCTCTCTACAATAAAAGGGGATCATACGTTGACTTCAGAGGAAGAAATAAAAAGTTTCTTTGAAAAATTGGATTTAATAGAAATGAATAAAAATGAAGTGAGTGTTCGAACATTAGCTCCTGATTTATTTGAAATAATATCTAATAACAGTTGAGTCCTTTTTTCTATGAGGCTTAACGTAACTTCCTTAGTTAGATAAAAACCCTTGGTAACAAGGGTTTTTATTATTTCATAGAATGAAGAATCAAAGTTTCTAAAGCGTGTTTTTTTATAATAAATCAATCATAGCATTTAGTTTTGAAACCGTTGTTAGAAAGAAATTTACGATTGTTAATTCAATGAGCCCTAAAGAATTGTATTAATACTGCAAAGGAATTTTATTAGTACAATGGGGGTTTTGATGAGGGATACGGAAGATGACCTTTAGATACTTTGGAAATATGAATATTACTCTATTTTTACTTAAAACATCGGGGTACGTTTTAGATTGTTAGAGAAGAAGGGAGCAATTTTATGAAAGGGATTATTTTAGCTGGAGGTACAGGATCGAGATTATATCCTATCACTAGAGTGACCAATAAACATTTGCTACCTGTTGGACGTTATTCAATGATTTATCATTCAGTTTGTAAGCTAAAAGAATGTGAAGGTTGTATCTAAGTTTTTTGGTGCATTTTTTATATGTTTGAAATCTTTTCGTTTATATATCCCGAGAAAGATAGGTTAATGAAATGCTTTATAAAAAGAAAAATCATCGATAATATAACCGATGATTTTTCTTTTTGATAATGTGGAAAGTAAGATTTGTCCCCAATAAGTTTTGGTTTAAACACAGATTGTTTAGAGTGTAATGAATGGATATTAGATATTATTTTTTTTGATGAGTTATATTCGTTGTAGAACATGATTTTTATGATTGAATAATCTTCACCATTTCTTTTATTCTTTGGCAAAATGTATGCTGTCCTATAACTATTTTTTGAGCTTTTTGAGCAATAATCTCCTTCTTTTTTTTATCATTCATATAGGTAATCACTTTACATAGGCAATCTTCATAATCCTGATAAGATATCATTTCTTCTTCAGTAAAGAAAGAACGAAGATTAGGCTTTTCCTCAATTAATTGAAAAGCTCCACATGCTGCAATATCAAACGTTCGATTATTAATGCTTTCGTTCATAACCTTGGACGTATTCTGATTATATAAGAAATTGTTACTTCGATGAGGGTTTAATACAATGCTAGCTCCGTTATAAAAATAAGAAACCTTTTCTGGATTCATCCATGTATCTTCAATCATAACCCTTGCGTTGTTTCTCCAAACCTTTTGTAGTCTATTACGCCATCCTTTTCCAATTAGTGTTAGGGCATAATTTGTATTCTTTAGAAGGAAATGAATAAGGTTTACCCTTGTCTGATATGGATATCCTACAAGAAGCAAGTCACTTTTATATACATGCTCTACTGAGCGCGGTTTAAAAATGGAATGATTCGTACCTAACGGTAAATAGTGGGCATTCTGATGAACGAGTTGGTACTGTTTTAAAGCTCCAGTATCGATGGTAAAGATATAGTCGAACCTATCAATGATTTGATAAGTCTTATCAAAATAATAAGGGTCTTCAGTCATCCAACAAGCCAATTGAATACCATTCTCTTTAAAATACTGGATAGCTTGTATAGAGAGATTGTCTCCTAATATTGTTAGGACTACTTGTGGCTGAAACGTGGTAACAATTGACCTTATATTTTCTATTGGCTCTGATGGATGAAAGCAGGTCCATTTATATCCGTTATCACTAAGCGCAGTTTTCATACTTTGATCTAAATAATCATAAATACCAAGATAACCAGAAGAAATATACAATAACTTCATTACATATCACCAATTGTATTCATCATTTTTAATCTTTTGCTGTTATGATGCTTTCAACACACTTACAATTAATTTGTATAACATTTGTAACGTTTGGAGATGGTAGAGCCTCTTCTTCTAATGTAACGATACCAGTTTTTTTATTAAAGTTTGTTAATTTGGCAGGTCCATAAACAAAACCTGATTTACCTACAACTGTTATAATCGTTCCAAGTGGTATGTTGGAGAATTGACGGCAGATGCTACTTTTACATATCCATAGAAACATAAATAAATCTTCCTCCTTTGTTAATATTTGATAACATATATACTATTATATGCAAATAGATAGAGTTTCGTGAAAATAGTACTTTCATAAATTAAAACGTTTATTTTTAAGGATATATTCACTAGCATAGCGCATGAAAAGGTATGACTGGGAGCAGTATAATGTTCATTTGAGTAGTATAGGAAATTCAGCAGTTATTAATAAAAGGGGGAACGGGATTTTAAAATAAAATGAAGAAAATGCAAGAAATTGTCATAAAGTAACATGAAAAAGTAGGTAACACAGTGTTATTTCTATAGAATCCATATAAAGATTTATATAAAAAAATCCATTTTGATCAATTTTTTCAAAATGGATTTTTTTTATGCAATGTAAATAGGGGAAGGTGTTTTTGGTTACATTTTATTGAAAAGCTATATTGGTGTAAGATTTATGAATTCCGCAATCAGGCACGATTCTTAAATAAGAAGGCGTTTTATATGAAGGGCGTTATTTATATAAACAGCAAAAAGTTTAAAAAAGCTACTTGAACCTAACACGGTGTCAGGTTAGTAATGTTGCTGGCAAAATTAACTCGTGCGAAATGAGGGGTTGATTCTGAATGGAAAAATCTGGAAAGTAGGAGAGTTAGCTAAGCAAACCTACGGTACAGATGCTCCATCATTATGATAAAATTGGGTTGTTTTCTCCCCCGCAGTCTTCCGATAAGGGACAAAGGCTCTACACTGAAACAGATATTGCAAAGCTGCAACAAGTTATGTCACTTAAACAGTTAGGTTTTGCTTTGGCTGAGATTAAAGAGATGATAGAAAATCCAAATTTGAATCCGGTCGAAGTCATAAAAGTACAACTAGAAAGTGTAAAAGAGCACATTCGGATACAAGAACAATTGTGCAGTCTATTACGCCAGCCCTTTCCAATGAGTGTGATTTGATAGTTAGTGTTTTTTAAGAAAATGGATGAAGTTCACCCTGGTTGGATATGGATATCCTACAAGAAGCAAATCACTCTTGTATGCATGTTCCACTAACCGAGGCTTAAAGATAGTAGGATCTGTCCCTAACAGTAGATGATAGGCATTTGAATGAACGGATTGATAGTGCTTTAAAGATCCCGTATCGATGGTAAAGATATAATCAAATCTATTAATGACTTGAATAGTCTTATCAAAATAATAAGGATCTTCAGTTATCCAACAAGCCAGCTTTATACCACTTTTTTTTAATATTGAATAATTAGTACAGAAAGACGGTCTCCTAATATTGTAAGGGCTAGCTGTGGTTAAAACGTGGCAACAATAGATTGTAGCTTTTCTATCGGCTCCGATGGATGAAAGTAAGTCCATTCATAGCCATTATTGCTTAGCTCAGCTTTCATACTCTGATCTAAATAATTGTAAATACCGAGTTAATCGGAAGAGATATACAATAGCTTCACTATACATCAACAATTGTAGTGGTCATTTTCTAATCACCTGTTGTTATGATGCTCTCAATATCGTCACAGCTAATTAGAATAGTAGTCGTAAAACCTGGAGATGGTAAATCTTGCTCTTCCAATGTAACTATGCAATTTCCTATATTAAGGCTTATAAACTTGGCAGGTCCATAAACAAAACCGGACTTACCTACAACTGTTATAATAGTTCCTGGCAATATGCCGGAGAACAACAGCAGTTGGCAGATACTACTGTTACATGCCATGGGAAAATGTTCCCTCCTTCTTATTCATTAAGTTAATATTTAATAACACTTATACTATATGTTTATAGGTATATTTTTGTGCAGAGAACATCCTAGTGAATACACTCTCTTATACCAATTCAAATTTATGCTTGTAGTTTATATTACCTAATGCAGATAATTAAAAAGCGAGGGAGTATGTCTTTAACATGCCCTGCTAGTGGCTATATGTTTTCGGGAAAGCTTCATACACTACTAAAGAGTAAAAGTTCAATTGAGAGATTATATATATTGATGAATTCTATATGAATCAACTTACTATATACAGGATTGGTTTTGAATTCAAAGGTTGTAATCATTTTTACTTGTTAAACAAGTCTGTATTAGTAGGTAAAGCAATGGAAAGTGTACGTATTCAATCTTTAAATGAATGGGAACTTTGTATGATGGATGACAAGTCTAATAAAGAAACATTACATGTCATTAAACAATATTTGGGTGATTCAAGACTCGCTAGACACAAGTAAAAGGTATTTAGCGAACGACTTAGGATAGCATACATAATATTCGTGTGTCCCCTGTGGCAGTAGGAGAAATCCGTACGTTATCAGTAAAAAGGATTGGTGATTTCAACAGCATCTTAAAACAAATCGAAGAGCGCGCACCATTTCGCCGTAACGTAACACAAGAGGAAGTTGGTAATCCAGCTTTATTCTTATTTAGTAACTTAGCAAGTCGTGTTACTGGTGAGAACATTCATGGGGATTTTGGGTATCATATTTTAGGTAATTAAATATAAAATATAAAATGATGAAAAAACACCTTCTACACCCAATGAAATGGGGTATAAAAGGTGTTTTTTATTTCTTATATGAACTAATAAAATTTCGAGTTATTTTCAACAACCTCCGCTATATGTGGTGGTAATTGTTTGATTTTAGATTGGAGACGTTTCTGAGCAGCGCGACCTAAATTACGTTTATTTTCGATATAATACGCACATATGGAAATTTCATGATCAAAAAGGTAGTCGTAGACGTGGTAATCTACAAAAAGAATATCTTCTTTTGGGAATGGAATTTCTTTTCCTTGTAATGCATACATCAAGCTTAAATTATTTTTAGCTTTCAGTCGATACATTCTTGCAAGGTGGGACAAAGGTTCCGCTCTACAGGGTCTGTACTCCCAAGCATTCTGAAGATAAGTAGTAGCAAGAGCAAAAAATTGTTCTTCCTGATGGATGAAGGTATCTATTGTAGATTGATCAACTTTTGATTTGTTTTTTTCAGACTCTGTAATTAATTGTTCACGTTGGAAAGAAGCCGTATTTGCCAAACGTTCATAACAGAGACCTATTCGTAAGAGGGCATAAAATACTTCTTCCGCCCATCCGCCCGCTTCAACTCTTTTTTTATACCATTTGATTGCTTCATCTAATTCATTGAGAATGGATAATGTTTGTGCTAAGTAAAACATGTATCTGATTTTTAAATCGGGCGGGGTTGCTTCATCATGAATTCCTTCTAATAGCAACCGTTTATCTCGTTCAAATTTATCACTCTTACTCCCACCGTCTCCTTGGTCATTGATAATTAGACTATCAAGTTTTTCAACTGTATCAAAGTAAGTAACTTGATCAGCCTTTAATTTAGAACGATCTAAATCCCAATATTCATGTGTAACTCCAACGGATCGCCATGGCAAAGATGCCTTAAGTAGACGAGAAAGCCAATATTTTATTTGAGGATCATATTGCATAGTCAAATAATGGTCCTTATCTAACTTACATTTATCAAAATGTGGCTTAACTTCTAAGACCATATCAGCATCGAGCAACAGCAAATAATCTGCCTCTGGATAAGTTTTTTGCGCCAAAGATACAGCTAAGCTTCGATTATATCCAAAATTTTTAAAAGGTTCATGGTGCACAGTACCAGGTATGTTATTTTCTCTGCACCAGTTTTCAATAATTTCAGGTGTTCCATCAGTCGAACCCGTATCACAAATAGAAACAAAATCAATGATAGATTTAGTCGGATTTAAACATCTTTCTATAATTTTCGATTCATTTTTTACAATCATACAAAGACATATTTTCTTTTGCGATTTTATGTGTTTTGTTGTTTTTGATTTGTTTTTAGCCACTATTTTCCCCCCTATTTTGTTCAAAAGGTTTTATTCGTTCAACAACATCTGATTTTATATACTTTGAACAAATGCTAATAAAGAGTTATAAGTTCTCTAAAGTATTGCTAGTAACTCTCAATCTTACAAATTCTCCTCATTTTAATCATTCGCCTTGCAATCTAATGGGGCGCTATTGGGTATGTGCAACTTCATATACGTAATTAATTACAATAGTAAAGCATGTAAGTATTTTGTTTTACTTTATGTGTGAAACCATATTAGGCATGCGCTAGATTTATCATATGCAGTCGGATTTAATTTTGTGAGTCTCTTTAATTCGGCATTGAATAGTTATAAGGCTTACTGTATCAAAAAATATATAGTCAACATAAATTGTAACAACATTGATTTTATAGAAATAATCATTCAATTAATTGAATGAAATGAATATTTTTAGTTGTCTTATATGTAAGGGAATATAACTTTTTGGGAGGGGAAATATTTGAAAGTTTTAGTCACAGGTGGAGCTGGCTTTATTGGTTCACATATTGTTGAATTCTTATTAGAAAACAATATAGATACAGTGGTTGTTGATAATTTAGTTACTGGGCATAAGTATAATATTCCATCAAAAGTTGCTTTCTATCATTTTGATATAAGGGATCCAAATATCGATAAAATTTTCATGGTTGAAAAACCTGATTTTGTAATACATCAAGCAGCACAAGTATCTGTACAGGAATCTGTAAAACAGCCATTTTACGATTGCAGTGAAAATGTCATGGCTACTGTTAATATTCTTCAAGCTTGTATAAAGTACAATGTAAAAAAAATTATTTACGCATCAACTGCTGCTGTATACGGTAATCCCCAATACTTACCTATTGATGAGAACCATGATCTTAATCCTGTATCATTTTACGGTTTATCAAAATTGACCAGTGAAGCATATATTCAATTATTTGCAAAGCTTTATGGTTTAAAATATACAATTCTCAGATACTCCAATGTTTATGGTGCAAGGCAGAATCCAGATGGAGAAGCTGGTGTCATTTCCATTTTTATGGATCGTTTATTTAAGAATGATAGTCCAATTATATATGGTGACGGAAATCAGACACGAGATTTTATCTTTGTTAAAGATGTAGCACATGCTAACTTCTTGGCATTTAGAAATGCTGACAATCAAATATGTAATATTAGTTCGAATCAACAAATTTCAGTTAATGAACTGCTAGATACAATTTGCAATTTAATGAAAATAGAAGATAAAAGAATATACAAAGAGGAAAGACCAGGGGATGTTATTCATAGTTATTTATCAAATGATAAAGCTAGAAAATATTTGAATTGGCACCCGAAATTTTCATTGCTTCAAGGATTAAGGGAGACGATTTCTTTTTTCCATAAAGAATAAAATTGAAAATTATCATAGAAGCGTATACTAAATTTTATCATATTTAATGTAAATACGATTAATAACATACGAAAGGGCGTGGGAAACATCTATTAATCTATGGTGTTGATTGGTGAGTTTTGGGAATCCATGTCCGTCATTGACTATCATATTCGTTTACACTGTATCGGGTACAATGCGAGTCACTTTGTCCAACGTGCCTTGTTTAAACGGAACCAGTTCGACAATTACAATATGAGGTCTTTATAAGGAACAAGATGACCCATAATTTCTAATGTTTATAGGCCGTTTGTATTACGTTATGAAGAATATGGGTGTTAGAAGAAAAGATAATGCCCTAGAGGAAATGATATTAGGTACAATTACCCAGAAATGAAAAGGTAGCATACTTTACAACGAAGAACATCTGTATTTTTTTACAGCGCCAAGATCTTCATAAGTTGCATGGAACTATACCTTATGTGTTATTATATAGCATCTTTCTGAACTTAGTTACTTTGCTTTCTGGAATGAATGAATTCATAATTTTTCTTTTTAAACATATTATGTTTGGTGTCACGTAATTTTATGAAATAAATGGAAATTTAAAAGGGGGTGTTTTATATGAAGGATTTTATTCAAGAGTTCCATAAATATTACTATGATAGCTTAGTATGGTCAAAAAGCACCAAATGGTTAGGTGTTCCAATTCACAAATGTCCTTTAGATTTATTTTTATATCAGGAAATAATTTATCAAATTAAGCCTGATCTTATTATTGAATGTGGGACATATGATGGAGGCAGCGCGCTGTTTTTTTCATCGATGCTGGATTTAATCCAAAAAGGGCAAGTTCTTTCTATTGATATAGCACCTCAGTCAAACCTTCCTACTCACCCACGATTAACTTATTTACGAGCATCTTCAACATCCTCTGAAGCTATGGGAAAAGTACAAAGCATGATTAATCCGGAAGATGTGGTTATGGTAATTTTGGACTCCGATCACAGCAAAACTCATGTACTGAATGAATTAAAATTATATAGTGAGGTAGTTACTACAGGAAGCTATTTAGTTGTAGAAGATACGAACATAAATGGTCATCCTGTATTACCAAATTGGGGACCAGGGCCAATGGAAGCACTAACAGAATTTTTAAAGGAAAATAATCAGTTTGTTATAGATGGGAGTAAACATAAGTTCTTTGTAACTTTTCACCCTAATGGGTTTTTATACAAGGTAAGATGAAAGGTATATTAAAAATAAAATATGTTGTATCATATCCGTGAAAACTATATTTTTTAGAAATAGATTAGGAGAGTATAATTAACAATCTTTTATAATCATACCTCTTTTGATACAAAAGAAGCATGTATAAATAAAATGATTGTTGTTATCGTTAAGTTTCCTAATCCTCCCTTTTTCATTAACAAAAAAGGGAGGTGTTATATAAACTGAGGTTAGGGTTTTAGCAAGAGAGAAGCTGGAACTCGAAATACAGCTAGTATATAGGTTGTAGGGTTAAAGTCGGTGAGTATTTTATAATCTATTTTGTATTTCATTACTCAATGTATGGATTTATGAATTTCATGTTTAATTGTCCAGAGGATAAAATAAATTTAATTTGTTAAGGTGATGATTAAATGAATGATAAGAAAATATGTTTCATATCTTGTGTTAACGATTCTATTGAATACAGTATAGCTTTAAAACATATCAAACAATTAGAAATACCTGAGGGTTATGAAATAGAAATTGTGACCATCGAAGGAGCTCAAAGTATGACGTCCGGCTATAATCAAGGAATGAAAAAAAGCGATGCTAAATATAAAGTCTATATACATCAAGATGTTTCCATTATTAATAAAAAATTCATATCCAACATAATTGAACTGTTTGATCGAAATGCTAAGTTAGGAATGATAGGAGTAATTGGTTCAAAAACAGTACCAAAAGGAGTATGGTGGGAAAGTAGTCAACCTTATGGAGTGGTGTATCATACTCCATCAGGGAAAGGGCAATTATCTTTAACAGGAAGGTATAATGTAGAAAATGAATATGAAAAGGTAAAAGTCATTGATGGATTAATTATGGCTACACAATATGATCTTTCTTGGAGAGAAGATTTATTTCAAGGGTGGCATTTCTATGATGTCTCTCAATGTTTTGAATTTATTAATCATGGTTATGATATAGGAGTTCCTAAGCAAGATACACCGTGGTGCATACATGATTGCGGTATTATCAGTTATGAGGGATTTGAAAAAGAAAGACAAATATTTCTTAAAAATTATCCGGACTTAATACATCATGAATGGAAAAAAAATAATAATGTTTTAAGTGAAATAAATAATTATAATCCTACTGTGATAAGCATGTCAGCATGGGCTGGACATCTGAATTTTGGATATGATTTAGTAAGATTTATGAAGCCTAAAAAAATTGTTGAATTAGGTACACACTATGGAGCTTCGTTTTATAGCTTCTGTCAAGCTGTGAAAGACGGAAATTTATCAACTAAATGTTTTGCAGTTGACACTTGGAAAGGTGATCAACATTGCGGTTCTTATGGAGAAGATGTTTATCAAACAGTTAAAGGAGTAGTCAATAAATTCTATCCTAATATAGCGACCTTAGTTCAGAATACATTTGATGAGGCTTTAGAAATGTTTCAAAATGAAACAGTTGATATTCTTCATATTGATGGGTGTCATTCTTATGAAGCAGTTTCACATGATTTTCAAACGTGGTTACCTAAAGTAGCGGATAAGGGTATTGTTTTATTTCATGATATTGCTGTGATGGATAGGGAATTTGGGGTTTATAAATTGTGGAATACTTTAAAAACCCAATATCCTTCTATTGAATTTAGACATTCATTTGGATTAGGAGTTCTATTTCCAAAGGGACATAGTGAAATTTTTAAAACTGTCTTAGAGAACAAAGAAATATTACAGCGAAATTATGAAATGTAAAGTAGAATATATTTAATTACTGGGGCTTTCTTATATCTGATGAGAAAGCCCTTTTCCTATGATAGGTATTCTAAAACTTAGTAGATAGTTATTTTTTTACATACCATGGTGATGAAAAAACTTTCTTTATTTTACGCTTTCAACTAGATCGCTTGTACGAAAGACATATATATGTAGGTAGTAAATATAATGTGTAAGGAAAATAAAAGATAGGAGTTGTTTAAAGGCATTTGGAGATCCATATGGTTATTCTGACGTAGGATAAGTTAGAGCGTAAAAAGCAGTGTGTAGCGAGTATTTTTCTTTATATAAAAGACGAAATTAAATAATTGTTTATCAAATGAAGCTAAATGATGGCTAGAACAATAGTCAGATCTAATTTCACAGTAATCAAGGTGTTGAAGTGGTTGAGGAGAATAAAAAATACTGTTTCTAAATAATAATGTAGCTGTTACACTCTGTTTACTTTCAAAATTACATGCAACTTTAAACAGTGATGAAAAGTAATGAAGCTGTTTAAAGTTGCAAATTATATTTTCAACTGGCTCTTAAACAGTAAATTTAAGGAGAGTGAATTGGGATAATGAGTGAAAATACATTTTTATTTGTTACTTGTATAAATGATGATCAACTATATGAAAAATGTAAGAGGCATATACAATGTTTGTACGTTCCAGAAGCGTATACGATAGAATTCTTAGCGGTTCGTAATTCTAAGAGTATGACACAAGGATATAATCAAGCAATGCTACATGATGCCAAGTATAAAATTTATCTACATCAAGATACATTCATTATTTCCCCCTATTTTTTATTTAACGTATTATCTTTATTTCAAAATGACTCTTCATTAGGTATGTTTGGAATGATTGGATGTAAAAAGATTCCTGAGAGTGGGGTATGGTGGGAGGGAAAAGAGATGGTTGGGAAAGTTATTGAGGAGAGAAGAGGAGCTTTTCGCACTCTTACGTTTGATCAGTACGAGCATCGTATACCTTATGTGCCCGTGCAAGCGGTAGATGGTCTGTTAATGGTTACACAATATGATTTACCTTGGCGGGAAGACTTGTTTACGGGCTACCACTTTTATGATATTTCGCAGTGTTTAGAGTTTATTAAGAAAGGATATAAAGTAGGGGTAGCAAGCCAATTAGAATCATGGTGTATACATTATTGCGGGGATGACTTTGATGCGCTTTCATATGAAGCGTATAGAAAGGTATTTATACAAGAGTATATGCCTTTTTTATAAAACCATAGATAGTAAGAGCTTAAGTGTAAGTGTGCCAATATTTCAGATGGTAAACAGGAGAGTGTATAAGCTCTTGTTGTTTAGTAGTCCCTTAACAGAAAGTAATCAACTTTAAAGCAAGGAATTAGATAAAGAGGAATATAGAAAAGCATTATGCACATATATAGGGTATGCAGAGAGTTTACAAGGTTAAATTGATAATGTATGAAAATTGAAGGGTGTAGTGTATGAACCAAAAATACAAATGGTTTGAAGGGGGAGGGATAAAATGAAAGGGATTATCCTTGCCGGTGGAACTGGATCTCGATTGTACCCGATTACAAAGGTCACAAATAAACATTTGCTTCCCGTCGGTCGCTATCCAATGATTTATCACTCGGTATATAAGCTTCGGGAATGCGGGATTACAGATATTATTGTCATTACCGGGAAAGAACATATGGGTGATGTAGTCAGTTTTCTTGGCAGTGGAGCTGATTTTGGGGTGGCCTTCACATATCGTGTACAAGAGAAAGCGGGAGGAATTGCTGAAGCACTTGGGTTATGCGAAACGTTTGTGGGAAATGGGAAGATGATTGTCGTTTTAGGTGATAATGTTTTTTCTGACAGCTTGAAACCGTATGTAGAAAATTACAGAAAGCAAGGGGCAGGAGCCAGAATTTTATTAAAAGAAGTAGATGACCCGCGTCGTTTTGGGGTTCCTCATATTCAAGATGGTAAGATTGTATGCATTGAAGAAAAACCGGCTTCTCCAAAGAGCAACTATGCTGTAATCGGAATTTATATGTACGATAACAGTGTGTTTTCGATGATCAGTCAGTTAAAACCCTCTGATCGAGGAGAATTGGAAGTAACAGATATTAATAATGAGTATTTGGCAAGAGGAGTACTTACCTACGATACGCTGAAAGGATGGTGGACGGATGCCGGAACGCACCCTTCACTGTATAAAGCGAATACATTAGCGCAACATGTAGATTTTGGTGATGAGTTTAATGGAGGGGGAGGGAAGAGTTGAAGACGATTCCTGCATCTCTTTCTGATGTTAAGTTCATTGAGCCGAGTGTGTTTCATGATGCGCGCGGGTATTTTAAGGAAAGTTATAATGAAAAGGTGCTGAGGCATCTCGGTATTCACCACAAATTTGTACAGGACAATACATCGTATTCAAAGGAAGCGGGTGTGATAAGAGGGCTGCATTTTCAGCTAGAACCAAGAGCTCAAACAAAGCTCGTACAGGTTATACAAGGTGCGATTTTTGATGTCATTGTAGATTTGAGGAAGGGATCCCCAACCTACAAGAAATGGCAATCATTTTTGCTAACGGGTGATAATCATCGACTGTTACTTGTACCAAAGGGATTTGCACATGGTTTTTGTACACTCGTTCCTCACACAATTGTACATTATAAAGTAGATGAATTTTACGACGCGTCATGTGATAGTGGGATAGCATGGGATGATGAAGAATTTGCTATTTCATGGCCCGTTAGTAACCCAATTTTATCAGAAAAAGATGGCATGTTGCCTAAATTTACAGAAACAACTCATTACTTTCAATTTAAGGAGACATTGACATGAATGTACTAGTCACAGGAGGAGCAGGATTTATCGGTAGTAACTTTGTCCGTTATTTTCTCAAGAAGTATCCTGATTGCCATGTTATTAATTATGATTTGTTAACATACGCTGGCAATTTATCTAGTATCAAGGATATAGAACCTCTTAGTAATTATACCTTTATACAAGGAGATATAAGAGATGCTGAGAAAATTCAAGCTGTAATGCAAGATTACAAAATTGATAGTATTGTGCACTTTGCAGCGGAATCGCACGTAGACAGAAGTATACAGGGTCCTATGCAATTTTATACGACAAACATAGTAGGAACAGCTGTATTATTGGAAGCTGCTAAAACTTTTGGTATTCAGCGATTCCTTCACATTTCAACAGATGAAGTGTACGGATCTCTAGGGGAAACTGGTTATTTTACAGAAGAGACTCCTGTCTCACCAAATAGCCCTTATTCTGCTAGTAAAGCCAGCTCGGATTTAATTGCTCTTTCTTATTTCGAAACGTACAAACTTCCTGTAATTGTTACACGCTGCTCTAACAATTACGGTCCATATCAATATCCAGAGAAACTCATTCCGCTTATGATTACAAATGCAATGGAAGATAAGGAACTTCCTGTATATGGGAGGGGACAAAACGTGCGGGATTGGCTTCATGTATTCGATCATTGCACGGCAATTGATTTAGTTCTGCATAATGGAAGGGACGGAGAAATATACAATGTTGGAGGTAATAATGAAAAGAGAAACATAGAGATTGTGGAAATGATTTTAGAAAAGCTAGGAAAATCAAAGAATATGATATCCTTCGTTCCAGACCGCCTTGGTCATGACTGGCGGTACGCAATCGATTCGTCTAAGTTACAGAGAGAACTGGGATGGAAACCGGTATACTCCTTTACAAAAGGCTTAGAGGATACAATAGAATGGTATAGGAAGAATGAACAATGGTGGAAGCCATTAAAGAGTAGGTGAGATAAAGTGAAAGTACTTGTTACAGGAGCAGGAGGTCAGCTTGGTAAAGAATTTATTGCTTATTTTACAGAAAAAGGGGATACACTCTATAGTTTTACAAGAAAAGAATTAGATGTTACAGATGCTACGTCACTTAATCCTATCATGAAAAACCTAAAACCAGATCTTGTCCTTCACTGCGCTGCGTATACAAAAGTAGATGCTGCTGAAGAAAACTGGAAAGAAGCATATGCTATAAATGCATTGGGGACAAGGAACATAGCGGTAGCTTCGGAAGTAATAGGAGCGAAACTTGTTTATTTTAGTACGGATTATGTATTTGATGGAATGCAAGCGCGTGATTATCACGAATTTGATCAAACAAATCCTCTTAATGTATATGGTGCTTCCAAGCTAGCGGGGGAAGAAGCAGTAAAAAATTTTCACAGTCGGTACTTTATTATGAGAACATCATGGCTGTATGGCGGGGAAGGTCCAAATTTTGTGCGGACAATGCAGACGTTGGCTCAGACAAAAAAGGAGCTACGCGTTGTGTGTGATCAAATTGGGTGTCCTACTTATACAAAAGATCTAGTATGTAAAACCGGCGAAATGATACAAACGAATCAGTATGGAACCTACCACGTGTCAAATCGGGGGGAATGTTCTTGGTTTGAGTTTGCTACTCGTATTTTTCAGGAAATGGGAGCGGGTGTTAAAGTCATCCCTGTAAAAACAGAAGAATATGGAGTGAAAGCAGAAAGACCACGCTATTCGGTTTTACAGCATCTGTGCCTAGAATTGAATGGTTTTGCTCCTATGAGGCAATGGGAGGAAGCGCTGAGAGAATATATAATAGAGATTTCATAATGACAGATGAAAAAGCATTCAAACACGAAACAGGCTGTGGGGAAGACTTTCTCCACAGCCTGTAAATGGCAGCTCCACTAGGGAGCTGCCACTTCGTCAAAATTAGAAATTCTGCGTACATGAATCACAAGGTCCGCCAGTAGGTTGAAATACGATATTGTCAACAAAGGCCGATCCTCCTGGTGAGGCTGGTGTAGCAGCGTTTTGGAAAGTGACGCAAGCTGTGTCTACAACAGGAATGCCAGTAGGCACACATATAACAAGAGTGAAATGCTGGAAGCCAGATTGAGGTGCAGGTGAAGATGGTACAATGTGTGGGATATCATCTGCAATAATTTCCGCAATAGTAGGAGGACAATCCTGACCAAGGGCTGGGAAAGATACAGAAGCTACGAGTATGCCACCATCCCTTATATCTGCGGCAAAGGAAAGCGTATAGCAACACCCTGGGTTAACAGGGACCGTCTGGCTAATAAATGCGCCTGGTTGAATCTGCACGGCTTGAATACGGAGTAATGGCTCAGTGGGTGGCGTGCCACCGGTTGGTGAAAGTAAAATGCCACTGTGAGCGTTTGGCTGACCGACTACAAGGGCACCTGTCGGTGACTGATTCCAACCTGGAACCGGATCTGCCCCCCCTGTCGGTGCATCATCAAATCCAGGGTTGTCGAGCAGGTTGTTACATGGACAACATCCTTGTCCAGTCGGTCCAGTTGGTCCAGTTGGTCCGGTCGGCCCGGTTGGTCCAGTTGGTCCAGTTGGTCCAGTATTACCTGTTCCGGCAGGTCCAGTAGGCCCAGTAGGCCCGGTTGGCCCAGTTGGTCCAGTATTACCTGTTCCGGCAGGTCCAGTAGGCCCAGTAGGCCCAGCTGGTCCGATCGGTCCGGGTTGAGGTAAAGGGAATAAACAATTAAGTGGTATGCAATTATGTTGATTAAAACTATCCAAATTAATTCCTCCTAATCTTTTGTATGAAATTTAATAAAAATATAAACATCCATACATTGTATGAATAATAGAAGATAATGGTACTGGATACTCTCTACGAAATAGGGGCGCTTAAAAAAAAATCATGTCTTAATCCGAAATAGTTCTAAATTACTTTGTTTTCTTGTGAGGTGACTAAATTTGATTGTTTCACAAGAATTACACATGCACTTTAGGAATCTTTGTAGCCTCTTGATTGTTCTAATCATAGCCACAGACAGCGATAAGAGAGTAGATAAAGAAAAAAGCAAGAATCCGATTGAATATCGAATTCTTGCTATCTAAAAAGACATCTCTTTTTTCATACCTACCCGCTAGGTCAATAGTTCAATCTTTACTGGATTAGAATCTCCCTCTTTTGTCGAAAAGGTGTAACGATGTCTTTTGATTTTTTTGGTGAGATGATTAAATTAAAGAATTGAAATGCCAGCACTTGCGTTGCCTGTAAGAAGAGAAGCAACAGAACCAGTACCGCCTAATAAAGAAAAGACCATTAGCAAACGATCTCCTGGATTCACCTGTAAATTTATTCCGGTTGCATTACCATCAGCATTTAAGAAACCTACAATTCCTACGATGGCTGGAGCTAATGTCACCAAAGGCCCGAATGGAGTAAATACGTTGGTGTTATTGTTGACAGCGAGATTGATATATAATTGTGCTCGAACGGTTGCAGTAGTAGGCACATTAAACCCTGTCGCGGTGTAGTTGGCAAATATTGAATCAAGAATTCCAACACGAGGTACGGTAAATGCTTCATTGGCTAAGCCCGCCAAGTTTATATTAGCACCTAATGCGACCGCGCCAGGAGTAGCAGTTCCAAATCCAATGAAACTCGGAATACCAATTAACCCAGGGCCAATAACAGTCATGTTAGCTGGCGTCAGTCCAGATGAAAATGCAACTATAGTACCACCACCACCAGTAGGCCCAGTCGGCCCAGTCGGTCCAGTCGGTCCAGTCGGTCCAGTCGGCCCAGTCGGCCCAGTCGGCCCAGTCGGCCCAGTCGGTCCAGTCGGTCCAGTCGGTCCAGTCGGCCCAGTCGGCCCAGTCGGCCCAGTCGGTCCAGTCGGTCCAGTCGGTCCAGTCGGTCCAGTAGGCCCAGTCGGCCCAGTCGGTCCAGTCGGTCCAGTCGGCCCAGTCGGCCCAGTCGGCCCAGCGCCAGTCCCAGCCGGCCCAGTCGGTCCAGCCGGCCCAGTCGGTCC
Source organism: Bacillus sp. 105MF (assembly GCF_000374885.1). NCBI lineage: Bacteria > Bacillati > Bacillota > Bacilli > Caryophanales > Bacillaceae > Bacillus > Bacillus sp. 105MF. The sequence continues at coordinate 85,590 of NZ_KB895565.1, forward strand.
AGTCGGCCCAGCGCCAGTCCCAGCCGGCCCAGTCGGCCCAGTCGGCCCAGCGCCAGTCCCAGCCGGCCCAGTCGGCCCAGTCGGTCCAGTCGGTCCGGGTTCAGGTAAAGGAAATAAACAATTAAGCGGTATGCAGTTATGTTTATTAAACCTATTCAAATTAATTCCTCCTAATCTTTTTGATAAAAATAATTTAAAATGTCTAACTTGTATATATTGTATGAAAGGTGGAAAATAATGGTACTGGGTAGCTCTAAAAATAGGGCGCTTTTTTTTATCAAAACTTAGCTTAAAATATCTTTATGTAAAATGATGTAGATTCCGTATTGTTTATAAATTTAAAAGCAAGTTCTTCACTTTTGGGAATATACTTTGAAGAGAAGTGTTGTTGACAGGAGGGAGAACCTTGACTAAAAAGCAAACTGAGGAGATAAAAAACCAGCCGCTTCTTTATACGGCGGAACCTAATTTGGAGAAAGGTAAGTTAAGTATACAACAAACGTTTATTATTAAATTGAATCACAGCGTTTCTGAACAAAAGGAGAACGTGCAAAATGTTGTGAAAGAAGACGAAGTAGAACAGTTGATTCAAGAAGAAACTGTTACATTGGATGAAGAGGTAGATCAACAAGTAAGCTCAGATATTGCAGAAAGTATTGAGTTAGCGGAAGTAGCAGAAGTGGAAGAAGTAGCAGAAGTGGAAGAAGTAGCAGAAGTGGAAGAAGTAGCAGAAGTGGAAGAAGTAGCAGAAGTGGAAGAAGTGGAAGAAGTAGCGGAAGTGGAAGAAGTAACAGAAGTGGAAGAAGTAACAGAAGTAACAAATGTGGCAGAGGGACTAGAAGAAGCTGAAAAATCAACAGAAGTGGTAGATGAGGAAGCGGAAGAAAGAAAGGATGGGAAATCTCAAGTTTTTTTTAAGGATTTGACGAGAAAATCGTTTAAAGATATGAACAATGAAGAGAAAATATATTTTTTTATGCATAGACCGCATTACATTCCAAATGTAAAATGCCGTGTCATAGCAGAGAAGGATATATACGTAGGGTTTATTACCAATTACCAAGATGGTTATGTATCTATTAATTCACCACAAACATTTGAAACATTTCATGTGAAGTTTGAAGAGATTGTATCGATTCAAATTATGGGGATATAGAAAAGGTGGTAGTAATACCTACCACCTCATAGTTTTTTAGTTTTACAAATTGTTCTAATCAAGCGATTATACGCCTGGAACATTTACATCACGTAAACATTGAATAGCACAGAAACAATTTAAATCAACTGTGATGGATAAATTTGTAGAGATTAATTGTGGTATTGTTTGTTTTAAAAACGCACAAACAATATCCTCAGGTGTTTGGGACGTTTCTCGTGTAAGTGTAGGTGGAACTAATATCCGTAATACGGCACAGCAATCATCTACACTCTCTACGCGGAAAATAGGAGAACGTGCACAGATATCATCATTTGGTGTTGTAGGATCATTTTCTAGGAAGAATACTGAAGAAAAAAGTTCGCCTTCTGTAGTATATAACAAAAAAGGGCGAGTGTTTGCGAATTTAGCACCTTGATTTGCTCCTAAAAATGGAGCGTCACAGCCTGTCGGGCAAGCGGAAGAAGCACAATCTTGTAATTCATCGATAAATTTTACCACGTCACATACGCAGTTTGAGCGGTGATGGTGATGATCATGTCTTTCATCTTTACAACTCATGAATTTCACTCCTTATATTTAGTTTTCATTTACACTATTAGAGTATTGAAATAGGAGCAAATCGGTTACGGTTCTTAGCATGATTTTTTTAGAAGGATAAGCCTTTATTTGTCCTCATTTAAAGGAGAGTAAAGTCTTCCGCTTGTTGGATGCTGCGATATGCTTTATGTTTCGGTAAATGGAAATAAGGAGATGAGAAGAATGCTCTTCAATAGTTGGTTTTTATTCTTTATTTTTTCGTTAGCTGTGTTTCGGTTTACGCGTCTCATTGTATACGATAAAATTACCAGCTTTATACGCTCTCCTTTTATTGAAGAAGTACAAATTCAAGAACACGATGGAACCATGTCTACATATATGAAAGTGAAGGGGACTGGAATTCAAAAATGGATTGGTGAATTGTTAAGTTGTTATTGGTGTACAGGTGTATGGATTAGTGCATTTTTACTTCTCTTTTATCATTGGATTCCTAAAGTTGCAGAACCTGTATTAGCGTTGTTGGCACTCGCAGGGGCAGCGGCTATTATTGAAACGATAATTGGGAGATTTGTTGAAGAATAGGGATTTTTAACTGATGATTAGTTGGAAAATCGGACTTTAATAACATAAAAATAGGTGAACAGAAAGGAAAGGCTGTTCATATAGTGAATAGATAGAATTGCACAGCGGAGGAGATGTTTGTTATGGAAGATAACCTGCAACCAAATCCATATGATATGCAACAGTGGCAGCAAATGCAACAACAGTTACAGGAAGAACAAGCGCAGCAACAACAGCAAGCGCAGCAATTACAGCAACAAGGCTTCGTAAAGAAAAAGGGTTGTAATTGTGGTAAGAAAAAGAACATTTCTAATCAACAAAATCAAGGTTGAAAAAACACTCATGTTATCGTGAGTGTTTTTGTTTTGTATGAAAATATATGAAAAGGAATTTTTGTAATAAGACAATGAAGCTATATTGCATCGGAGAGTTATATACCTTTAAAGCAGGGCATATAGCGAAGGGTTAATTTTGCGGACATATTGAGATACTATGGTGAAGAATCGGGAAGTTAATGGACAAGAAAAATTATATGTTAAAAGGTTATACTATGCTGTTATATATTCAGCAGTTTGTAACAAATGCATCACGTAAACATTGAATACCACAAAAGTAATGCAAATCAACCGTGACACAAGAAGAGGTTGCACGTAATTTAGCATGCGGGATCGTTAAGTAAGTACAGACGGGATTTGGGCTCTTGTCAGGTTCTTTACCTATAATAACGATTAATGCCCGAAGTACAGCGCAGCAATTTTCATCTACACTTTCTACACGGAAAATAGGAGAGTGGCAATTTTTATTTGCAGAAGGAACATATGCTTCAAATGGGTCTCCTGATTTTGTGAATAAAATAAATGGACGTGTGTTTGCTGCTTTTGCTGTATATTGCGGACGGAGGAATGGAGCATTATATTGTGATAAATAAGCAGTGGATGCACATTCTTGTAATTCATATATGAATTTGACGATATTACATACACAACTTTCATCAAAGTATGTATCATGCTCGTCGCTAGAATTACAGGTCATATTGTTCACTTCCCTATCCTCAAGTTTTTACTATTAGAATATGAGTCGAGAAGAGTTGATATTACGGGAGACAAAGGTGAGGTCTAGGAGATTTTTATAAATTGTGTTGGACAATAAGCAGATATTACTTGAGAAAGATATGAAAAAATCCAGCACCACATGTTAAGGTGCTGGATTTTTTGGTAAGTCTTTCCGGGCAATATATAAAAATCTCGATACATCTAATTTTTTTCCTCTAAAAAATTGCGGGGAGGAAATATAAAGTTCTTCTTTTGCACGCGTGATGGCGACGTACATAAGCCGTCTCTCTTCTTCTAACGCTTCAGATGTGTCAGTTACGCGGTCATTTGCATCTTTTAAAGAAGACGAATGAGGCAGTATGCCATCGCTTGCTCCGAGTAAAAAGACACACGGGAATTCCAGTCCTTTTGCATTGTGAATGGACATAAGGGACACAGCATCTTTTTGTTGCATTGTTTTTAATGCTTCCATTTCTTTTTGGCTTTGAATAGCTGCACTAATAAATTCTAAGTAAGCAGGAATATCAGTAAAACGAGTTGCTGATTCCATAAGTTCTTCAAGCATTTCTTCTTGGATGTCTTTATGCATCGTAAAGGAAGAACGGTCATTACTTTGTAGGTACTCTAAGTATTTCCCTTTACCTTTAATAATTTCTTTTAGTGCTTTCTTTGGTTCTAATTCTTTAATGAATTTAATGAAGTCAATTCGTTCGTTTATTTTTTTGACTTGGAATGGCTTTAAACTCGGGTTCAGCAATAGGAAATGTAGGAGGGAAGGGAATCTTCCTTCGCCGTATTTCCATTGTTCACGTTCAATAAATGAGATGCATTCATCACGGCCGATATACATCGTCGGCAATATGCTTGAGAGCGATTCGATTCGAAACGGTTCATATGCGAGACGTAGCTGATCGAGTACGGGCTTAATTAAAGAATGCTCATAGAACGATTGGCTTGCACCGTGTTTAATAAACGGAATTTTATGAATTGTAAGCTGGTCGAGTAAAGAACGACTTACAGAGTGTGTACGATACAATAAACAAAAGTCTTTGTATTCGCGTTCGCCGCTCGCTACTTTATCTTGAATGAGTTGCAGGATTTGATTTGCTTCATCAAGAGTAGTTGCAGGACGTGCATAAAATGGCTGTATACCTTCTTCATGAACGGAATATAATTCTTTTTTAAAGCGTTCTTGATTGAGTTTAATTACTTCGTTTCCAAGTCCCACGATAAATGGATTAGAACGATAATTTGTATTTAACGCAATAATGGTTGTATCATCAAATTCTTTTGGAAAGGATAAGATAATTTGATGGCTTGCACCGCGCCAGCCATATATCGCTTGATCGTCATCTCCCGCGATAAATAAATTATTTCGCGGCGAAGCTAACAGTTTTACAATCTCATATTGTGCATACGACGTATCTTGAAATTCATCGACTTCAATGTAATGGAATCTATTTTGTAATTGTGTTAATAAAGGTGCGTTATTTTCAAGCATATAGAATGTTTCTAGTAAGATATCGTCAAAGTCTATATATCCATATCTTTGTTTTACATCTTCATAACGTTCATACACTTCACGAAATTCTTGTTCAACAGGTGTTTTTGCTTTGACATCTTTTGGACGATTTAGTTTGTTTTTTTCGAGTGAAATCATTGCGAGCATCGTTTCAGCGTCATAATCGTCTTTTAAGCGCAATTCTTTTAAGATTTTCTTTATCATAATTTGTTTATGTTTTTCATTTGCTAAAATCTGCTGGTTGTATCCTTGACTGCGAAGTAATTTTAAAAAGACGGAATGGAATGTACCTGCGACAACATATTGGCTTGCAGCATGATTCATGCCAGGTAAGTTTGCTACACGGCTTCGAATTTCTTCAGCAGCTTTTTGTGTAAACGTAAGCAGTAAAATGTTGCGTGGATGAACATTTTTTACATTGATTAAATAGCCGACGCGCGTTGTTAAAACAGATGTTTTCCCGCTTCCAGCTCCGGCTAATGTAAGAACAGGACCTTCTGTCGTTTGCACAGCTTCTAATTGTTTTTCATTTAAATACACACCTTGCTGCTCTAGGGCGCGAAAATAAGCCGCATCGTTATCCTTCTCTACAATTAAATTGGCAGAAGTTTTTGGAATATGATACGTGGCTTGCGGAACGTCAGCGTGTGTTAATGATTTTTGTGAAAATTTTTCTTGAGTCATATATTCACCTTCAAAACTATAGCATCAACTTTTAACTTTAGCGGAAGAAAAAGAAAATAGCAATGTAAAAAACAGGAGGGGGTTACCTCCTGTTTAGAAAATCATAATTCTTTTATCATAACAACATGTGGTATATCAGCTTCTATAAACACATCGGAAACGGTTTGATATCCGAGTTTCTTATAAAAGGATTCAGCCTGTGTTTGGGCATGGAGTTTCAACTTTGCTAGCGACTCTTCCTTCGCATATGCTTCGAGCGCGTCCATAATGATTTTTCCGATACCTTTTTTGCGATGAGAAGAGAGGACGCATATCCGTTCCATTTTCCCGATGCCATCAACAATGCGAAAACGACCTGCCCCAACTGGAATATCCTTATCATATATGACGATGTGTTTAGAAGTTTCTTCAAATTCATCGTATTCTTCTTCAGCAGAAACATGTTGTTCTTCAACAAAGACTCGTTTACGTACAGAGAATGCGTCTCTTAGCTGTTCGTCTGTTTGTACGATTTGTGCTTGCAAATTAGTTGTTCTCCTTTCCAATATGGAATGTTTCATATACTGTCCATGTTTCATTTTCTAATTGATATAGAAGGTGGAAACGGTCGATTGGTTGCTCGTAATAAAAGTCTTTCATACGTAAGCGACCTAATACATCAGCATGCTCTGCATCTGATAAATTTTGTCCAATTGTTAAATGTGGTACGAATGCATATTCACGCTCTTGTGTGAAGAATCCTTTATGCATTTCTTCATTTAACAATGTAAGTTCAGGTGTTTTTTCTACTTTGAAATAAATAACATTATTAACAGGTGCAAATGAGCTTACCTTTCCAACATGAAGGGTAAACGGATTTGTTTTGTTTGCAATTGCATGTAGTTCTTGTACAATCGCTTCTAATTGTTCATCTGGTGCCTCAAAGGGTGTTTTTAATGTGATATGTGGTGGAACCAATGCATAATGCGGATCGTAACGCTTACGCAATCCGTTTGCTTTATCTTGAATCATTTTTGATGGAAAAATCACAATGCCTAGTTTCATCTTTATATTCCTCCCTTTGTAAGTCTAGTTAGATTTCGAGAAAATAAATCTCTTTTTCTATTATATCAAATAATTCTGAACACCGCTTCCTATTATTTCATTGATAGAATATAAGAAAATGCTTTTGGTAAATCATTTTGCCAATATTTCCATGTATGATTGCCTTCAAATTCTTCGTAATGTGTGATGAAGTTTCTTTCTGTAAGTAATGCATGCAGCTCGCGATTTGGCTCTACAAAATCAGAAACTTGTCCATCCGTTCTTTTTACAGCGGTTTCTTCCGTCCCAATTACATGATAAATTTCCAATGCGTGTGGTTCTGTAAAATCTTTTGCAAGACTAAGCACTGTTTCATCAACAAATGGTGATTGCATAACGACCTTACCGAATGTATGCGGATACATAAGTGCTGTCATAAAGGACACTGTACCACCAAGGGAATCACCGATTAATACACGACCTTTTCCCATTTGATAGGTTGGATAATTTTCATCAATATATGGAACGAGTTCATGCGCAAGGAAACGAATGTATGCGCTATTTTTTACATCGTTTGGAAAGTATTTTTCTTTACGATCGTGAACATTTTTATATGGAATACCGACAATAATTGTTCGGTCAATTTCTTCATTTTCACGAAGACGTTCAATTACGCGGTGCGCTTTACCAAGCTGAAAATAATCTCTTCCGTCCTGTGCAATTACAACGGTGTGTTTGTGCAGCGGCGTGTAATTAGCTGGTAAATAGACGAGAAGTGTAATCTCTTCTTGAAGTGATGTACTGTAAAATGAAAGTTCTTCTATTCTCCCTGTTGTTTGATTCATATATGATCCCCCTAAATAAAAATATGCTGTAGTTGCCCTGTGAGGGTAGCGCAGGTAGTGAAGATGTAAGGATGCATCTACTACTGTGCTTCTCATTTTCTATTTTACCATAATGGTAAGAAGAATCTAAAAAATTAGTATTTATATGATGGAAGAAAGATTGAGGTAAAAGCTTTTTTTTAGACGGAAGAGAGGGTCTGGCGCTGGTTAGAAGTGATTCAGCCCACATCCCAAGTGAAAACAAAACGAGGCAGTAAGTGTGGGTTCCCTTTTGTTTTTCGCAACGAAGATTTATATGTTGAAAGATTAAATTAGGTTTATATATAATGAAGTGGGAATTTTTAAAGAGAGAGGGGTAAAGCAACTTTGAAACAAGAAAAATCAATTGCACTACCATTAGCAGTTTCCATTATAGCTATTTCATTTGCAGCAGTTTTCGTAAAGATGTCCTCAGCGCCATCTTCAATTTTAAGTATGTATCGGTTATGGATTATTGTAATCTTTATGCTTCCGATTGTTTGGAAAAAGCGTGAAGAATTTCGCGGAATTCAAGCGCGAGATTGGTGTTTTTTAATAGGATCAGGATTCTTTTTAGCACTTCATTTTCTTTTATGGTTCGCATCTTTAAAGTTTACAACTGTTGCCAGCTCAACGATTATTTTAGCGCTCCAGCCAATCGTATCGCTAGTTGGAGGTTTTTTTCTGTTTAAAGAAAGAACGACTTATTCAGCGATTGCCACAATGGGGATTGCTATCCTTGGTGTAATGTGTATTGGATGGGGAGATTTAGGGTTAAGCAGAGAAGCGATATTCGGGGATATTTTATCCTTTTTAAGTGTAATTGCAGTTGTTGGTTATTTATTCATTGGGCAAACAACGGTAAAAAAAGTTTCGCACTGGATTTATAGCTTTACCGTGTTTGCATTTGCGGGAATATTTATCGCTATTTATAACGTAATCATGAGTGTGCCGTTTACAGGATATTCTACGTGGGACTGGTGGATTTTCAGTTTGCTTGCGATTGTACCAACCGCTTCACATATGATTAATAACTGGCTATTAAATTATGTGAATGCCACAACGATTTCAATGAGTATTTTAGGAGAGCCTGTTGGAGCATCGGTACTTGCGTTTTTCTTGCTTGGTGAGAAGTTAAATATGATGCAAATTATCGGAAGTATTCTCGTATTGTTCGGTGTATTTATTTTCTTGTTGCAGCGGCAAAAGCGCGTGCAGAAAGAACCAGTACACAGCGCAGCAGTTACGCAAGAGCTGTAGTGTATTTATAGATAGTTAGTAAGCTGCTAGGAGAAATCCTAGTAGTTTTTTTAATATAAATGCAATTTGAAAAAACGAAATAAACCCCTTTCTTTTTAGTTGGGAGAGAGGATCCGCCGATGGATAGAAGTGGTCAGAGCCTTTTTTAGCCCCATGCCAAGTGGAATCAAAGAGAGAAAACGAGTGAAGATCTCCTTTTTGTTGAGTAACAATAAAATTGTTTACTTACAAATAAAATCGTTACATTTACAATAAAGATGTTTAAAAACGTCATTCGTGCTATTCCGTTCAAGTGCCATCTTCTTGAATAAGAGAAAGGATTATTCTTAAGTAAATCGAAGTTAATTCAGGAGATGGCATTTAGTTTCGCATCGAAACCGATTACTCAACACTAAGGAGGAAATCAATTATGAGCGACGCACAGACATTACGAGGACTTACCACAGTCAGTTTTTGGACGGATGATTTAGCGGCGGCAAAGAAGTGGTACGCCGAGTTCTTGGGCATCGAACCATACTTCGAACGTCCAGGATATGCCGAGTTTCGCCTTGGTGACTACCAGCACGAGCTGGGCCTAATCGATAGCCGCTACGCACCCTATGGTTCAGTGAACGGACCAGCCGGTGCTGTAGTGTACTGGCACGTCGATGATGTAACAGCAACCTTCAAAAGGCTGCTGTCTATGGGAGCAAAAGAGTACGAGGCACCCACAGAGCGCGGCGAGGGGTTCATCACTGCCTCCGTAGTCGACCCCTTTGGGAACATTCTAGGCATTATGTACAATCAGCACTATTTAGAGGTTCTGGGTTCGACCAGAAAAGCATGACCCTCTCACAGTTCATAGAGGTTTGGTAAGGTGTACTGTCTATGCAGGGTAGCTGTCTCGATTTATGTGTTGAAAAATAAAAATAGATTTATATAGTCTCGAAAGTTTTCTAGTATAAATTGGTATGGAGGTGGTTTTATATGTACTTTCCATCAAAAAAAGATGCATGGTTATATCCAATTTATTTTGCGGGAGTCGCTGCTTGTTTAGCTCCTTTTCTGGCAGGCAGGGATTATTTTCTTCTATTTTTCACCATTCCTTTTGTAATTCTTCTTATTTGGAGCTGGTTTACAACAGGGTATAAGGTAGAAAATGAACAGATCATCATTCGATATGGGCCGATGAAAAAAAAGATTTCAATCAAAGATATAAGAAAAATTTCAAAAACCCAAAATCCACTAGCAGCTCCGGCATTGTCTTTTGATAGACTGGAAATACTTTATGGTTCTCAATTTGAAACAGCCCTTGTTTCCCCTCGAGATAAGCAACAATTTGTTTCTTTGTTAAAAAGTATCCATCCACAAATTGAAGTAGAAAATCATATAATGAACGATTGATAAGAGTGGTCTCAAGGGCCACTCTTATTTTTATTCCCTCAAGATACAGGGGAAAACGAGAAAGAGAGGCGGGGGATGAAGACTTCCCACTGATTAAAGTTTCACTTTATATTTTGCTATTGAAATTTAATATTTGCTGGCTATATAAGTTGTGAAGTTGATATGTGTATGAATTGTATGAAAAGTCGAATAACTAAAACGGAATTTTCATAAATAGTAAAAGGAATCAAATTTGCTTTTATGTAAAAAATAGAAACCTTACTTAATTTTTCCCAGAGGGGAGAGTGGAAAGAAAATGGAATTAATTAGATGGGCTGTTGAACTAGGAGCCTCAGTACATGGTAATACACCCAATGAACTATTACCTGCATTAGAATATTATTATGATCGAGATCATTTGAAAGCCTTTTTGATTGCAGGTATTCTTCTTGAAATGGAGTTGTCACCGAGTCAAAGAGAAATTGTTGAGCTGAAACGATGTGTATCAGCGTACTATGCGGGATTATACAAGATTGGAAAAAATTATGCTGATAAGCTTCTAGCTGAGCATCCTGAAGTAGTTCTTTACCAAAATAATGTGGAAGCATTTGAAGCGTATTTCAACAGTTATTATGACTATTGTCTTTACATATGGCCATATACGTATGGGAGTTTTATAGATGTTGCCAGAGCTTTAAAGTGGAAGTTAGAACAGCAGGGGAAAACGGTAATTATATCAGAAACACTATTAACAAACACGAGTGATACAATAGTTTTTGGTGCACATTCATATGTCCGTACCCCTGGTGAGATTCCAGAAGATGCGATTATTTATAATTTAGAGCAGCTATATGATGGGTGTCCGTATGATAATATTATTTATCGTAATATATTAAAAAACAGGATAGTGTGGGATTACAGTCCTCAAAATATTGCTTGGTTGAAAAAGAAAGAATTAGGAAAAGAAGTGAAACGTGTCAAAATGAATTATGCTCCTACTTTGAAAATTAAAACAGATACTTTTATAAAGCCTATCTCTGAAGATATTGATGTATTGTTTATCGGTGCTATGAATGGACGCCGTCAAGCAGTTTTTGATCAGTTAAAAAAGCTTGCACCAGATTTAAATATTATTTTTAAAAGCAATGTATGGGGAATTCTCAGAAATGAACTTATAGTAAGATCCAAAATTATTTTAAACATACACTACTACTTAACTGGTATTCTTGAAACACCGAGAGTTTCTCACGCTGTCGCGAATCATAAATTTATTATTTCTGAATCTAGTAGCCCTGAAGATGAAGTAGAGTGGCCGGGAATTGTTTTTGTCCCCCATGAAAAGATTGCGGAGACAGTTCTAGAGTATCTCCAAAAGCCAGAGGAACGTAAAATGTTAGCAGAGAAGGCACATGATTATTTTAAATCACAAGACTAAATAAAATTGAACGCCCCCACTTTAATAAAGTGGGGGCGAGTTCAATTCGGATTTGTCATATAAGGCTGAACATGAACAACACATAAATCTCGAAATTTCCCTTCAGCAGTTGTTACAATCATGACTGCTCGTCCAGGGTTTCTTCCAGTTATGATTGCTTTGTCATCATCTGCATAGACTGTTATGACGTCAGGATTCATATTTGTCCATATAAGCCCTTGATTTGTTGCTTGAACTGGGAGAACAGAAGCAGATAATTCAGCGCTTTGCCCTACTTTTATTTTTAATTTATTTTTTTGTATATGCACACCAATTACAGATACAACAGAAGGAGCGAGTGAAATTTGAGGTTTTGACTGTATGTTTGGACAAGAAGAATTTGTAATAAGTGATAGTTTTTTTGAATTTTGGTGTTGTAGTGATGGCATTATTCTAAAGTCTCCTTTCTGTATAAGTGTTGATACTCATACTATAACGAAGTAGTGTTATGGTAGATTTAACGAAATATAAAGAAATTGTTAATTTCAAGGAGAGAATTGTCGAACAATGAATAAAAAAAGGAACCTCCGCTTTTATGATGAAAGCGGAGGTTCCTTTTTAAAAAAATATTATGCAGTTTTCTCAAATTCCTCGAACTGCTTTTCAACTTCTTTTGAAGGTTTTGTTAATAAACTAATGATGATAATTGCAAGTAAACTTGCTGTGAAACCTGGAATCATTTCATATAGGAAATCTTTTAAAAACTTAAATTGTGTCCACGTGATAACAGTTGCAGCACCAGCGATCATTCCAGCTAACGCGCCCCATTTTGTCATACGTTTCCAGTATAAGCTTAGTAAAACGACAGGACCAAATGAAGAACCAAATCCAGCCCAAGCATAGCCAACAAGCGCTAGGATTGTGTCGTTTTGTTTAAATGCTAATCCACAACCAATAAGTGCGATAACAAGAACGGCCATACGACCAACAAATACAAGCTCACGATCAGATGCAGAACGTTTAAAGAATGTTCTATATATGTCTTCTGTTACTGCACTTGATGTAACAAGAAGCTGAGAAGAGATTGTACTCATAATAGCCGCTAAAATAGCTGCTAATAAAAATCCAGTAATTAATGGATGGAATAAAATGTTACCTAGTTCAACGAAAATTGTTTCTGGGTCAGAGAGCTTTAATCCCGCTTTTGAATAGTAAGCGATACCGATAAGACCAGTAAACATAGCCCCTACTACAGAGAAAATCATCCAGCTCATACCAATTCGGCGTGCGCTTTTAATTTCTTTTACAGATGAGATAGCCATAAAGCGTACGATAATATGAGGTTGTCCAGCATAACCAAGACCCCAGGCAAATAATGAAATAATACCTAATACGGATGTTCCTTTAAAAATATCTAATAGCGCTGGGTCAATAGATTTAATTGTATCAAATGCTGGTCCAAGGCCGTTTACATTCATAATTGTTACGACCGGAACAAGGATAAGAGCAACCACCATGATGATTCCTTGAACGAAGTCTGTCCAACTTACAGCTAAGAAGCCGCCGAATAATGTGTAAGCTACAACAACGCTTCCAACAATAAGTAGTCCAACATGATAATTTAAGCCAAATGAATTTTCGAATAATACAGCACCTGAGACGAATCCTGAAGCTACATAAAATGTGAAAAAGATCATAATAACAAGTCCAGAAACAAGACGTAGCATATGAGATGCATCATGGAAACGATGCTCTAAAAATTCTGGAATAGTAATAGAATTGTTTGCAATTTCTGAGTAGGTACGTAAGCGAGGAGCGACATAGATCCAGTTTGCGTATGCGCCAAGTGTTAGGCCAATCGCAATCCAGCTACTACTTAATCCAACGCTAAACATTGCACCGGGTAATCCCATTAACAGCCAGCCACTCATATCAGCTGCTCCCGCACTTAATGCTGTTACTGCGGGGCCTAGTGTACGCCCGCCAAGCATATAATCTGTTAAGTTGGATGTTTGTTTATAGGCAAAATAGCCAATGACTAGCATCCCGAGCATGTAAATAGAGATAGAAGTTAAAATTAACATCTGCGTACTCATGTAGTTCCCCTTCCTTTTGTGATATCTTTTGATGAATTTTGCATATTTATAATCTATCATGATTATTCCGGAAAATCCATATACAAATACGAATTTTCTGAAATGTAAGCGTTTTTTGACATTGTTTTATTTTTAGAATATATAATTTTCTGACAAAAAACCTTAATTTTAATAGAGTATTTATTATATTTACATAGAAACAGGTTGTTTTGTCAATATAATATTGAATGAAGAAAAAAATATTTTTTTTGAAAAGCATTGACTTTTCGGAAAAGGAGAGAATATAATGAATGCAACTTAAAAAAATGCAAGCGTTGATGAAGAAGAGTACGTATTATGAACATGTCAGAGAGCTGATGGTTGGTGCGAATCAGTATGGAATTAATATGGAATGGCCTTCGGAGCTTCCAAACCGAACCGAAAGAAGTAGGCTTTGGCGACATGATCTCATCGATACAAGAGACACGTATTAACTTTTGATACGGCAAAGTGCGTTACATTTGTAACGAATTAAGGTGGCACCACGGGAGTACCCGTCCTTTCTATAGGATGAGTACTCCCTTTTTGTGTATAAAAATAAATGAACTGAATAAACTAAATCGTTTAAGTAAGAAGAGTACGTATATTGGAGACGTTCCAGAGAGCCGGGGATAGGTGGGAGCCCGGTGCGGTGCCATATGCGGAATGGGCTTACGAGAGGTATGCTGAACAGACTTGAATAAGTAGGCAACCCGGGTTCCGCCGTTACAAGGATAGGGTATATATTTGTACCTGAATAAAGTGGGATGCTTATGCATCCAAACGAGGTGGTACCACGGTAAATTTATCGTCCTCTACATAGTTCGATATGTAGGGGACTTTTTTTATTTTAAATAGTGAGGTGACAGTTATGATAACGAAAGAACAATTTAACGTGCAACAGGAGCAGGGAAAGACATTTTTAGTAATTGATGAAGAAGAAGGAGACAGTGTGACGCCGATTGCTTTATATCGCCAAATGAAAGGTGAGAAAAAGTTTTTACTTGAAAGCTCACAGCTTCATCAAGATAAAGGGCGGTATTCTTATTTAGGATGTGATCCATACGGAGAAATAAAAAGTAGCGGTGCGGCGGTAGAGATTACGATAAATGGTAGGACTAAGCAAATAGAAGAAAATGTATTACAAGTATTGCAAAAGACCCTTGCGCCGTCGGAGGTAGAAAGCCCATTTCCATTTTGCGGAGGAGCAGTTGGATATATTGGCTATGATGTGATTCGGCAGTATGAAGATATTGGAGAAGAACTGTTTGATCCGGTCGATATTCCAGAAGTTCATGTATTACTGTACCGAGAATTTATTGTATACGACCATTTACGCCAAAAACTATCGTTTGTATATGTATGCAGGGAAGAGGATACGGACTCTTTTGAAGAAGTTCACGAGAGATTGCAGGCATATAAACAAGATGTCTTACATGGAGAAGAAGAACAAGTGAAAGAAATACAGCCTTCTCTATCCTTTACTTCTTCTACAACAGAAGAAAAGTTTTGCGAAATGGTGGAGAAAGCAAAAGAATACATTCGAAATGGTGATATTTTTCAAGTTGTACTATCTCAGCGATTGCAAAGTGAATTTATAGGCGATTCATTTGCATTATATCGAAAACTTCGAATTGCAAATCCATCACCGTATATGTTTTATATTGATTTTCAAGATTATGTTGTACTTGGTTCTTCACCAGAAAGCTTACTTTCCGTACGAGATGATAAGGTGATGACGAATCCGATTGCAGGAACAAGACCACGCGGAAAAACAAAAACGGAGGATGAAGAGATCGCGAAAGAATTGTTAGCAAATGAGAAAGAGCGTGCAGAACATATGATGCTTGTAGATTTAGGACGAAATGATATCGGACGGGTGAGCGAAATTGGTTCTGTTACGCTAGATAAGTATATGAAAGTAGAGAAGTACTCACATGTCATGCATATTGTATCTGAAGTTTCCGGAACATTGCGAAAACAAATGGGTTGTTTTGACGCATTAGCGTATTGTTTGCCGGCTGGTACTGTATCTGGAGCACCGAAAATTAGAGCGATGGAAATTATAAATGGATTAGAAACGGAAAAAAGAAATGTATATGCTGGAGCAGTAGGATATATAGCTTTTTCTGGAAACCTTGATATGGCGCTTGCGATTCGCACAATGGTTGTAAAAGACCAGACAGCATATGTGCAGGCGGGAGCAGGTATTGTCTATGATTCAGATCCAATTGCTGAATATGAAGAGACATTAAATAAAGCAAAGGCGCTTTTGGAGGTAATGAAATGATTGTACTCATCGATAACTATGATTCATTCACTTATAACTTGTATCAATTGTTAGGGGCATATGAGGAAGAGATTGTTGTACTGCGAAATGATAAAGTGACGATTCAAGAACTCGAAGAAATGAAACCAAAAGCAATTATTCTTTCACCAGGACCAGGAAAACCAGAGGATGCAGGGATTTGCACCCAGGTGATTCAACATTTTTATAAACAAATTCCGATCCTTGGCATTTGCCTTGGACACCAAGCGATTGTTTCAGCATTTGGCGGGGAAATTGTAAGAGCAGAGCATATAAAACATGGGAAAACATCACGTGTAAAGCATAATGGCACATCGATATTTTCATATGTCACGCAACCGTTAACTGCGATGCGCTACCATTCACTCGTAGCGGCGAAGCATACGATTCCAAAATGTTTTGATGTATTAGCAACAGCGATGGATGATGGGGAAATCATGGCAGTTCGCCATAACTATTATCCACTCTTCGGATTGCAGTTTCATCCAGAGTCAATTGCGACTGAAGAGGGCGGAAAATTAATCCGTGCATTTTTATCCAGTGTGAAAGAGGAGGAGCGAGTATGAATAGTTATCTTCGGAAATTAGTAGATGGACAGAACTTAACGGAACAGGAAATGTATGAAGCAGGCCTTGTGCTCTTAAGTGAAGATATATTAGAAAGTGAAATTGCAGCTTTTTTAGCATTGTTAAAGGCAAAGGGTGAAACTTCTGATGAAATATATGGCCTCGTTCGTGCTCTTCGGGAAAAGGCATTACCATTTACAAGTCATATAAAAGGAGCAATGGATAATTGCGGGACGGGCGGAGACGGTGCACAAACATTCAACATTAGTACAACATCTGCTTTCGTACTTGCCGGGGCTGGTGTGAAGGTGGCGAAACATGGGAATCGTGCGGTTTCTAGTAAAACAGGGAGTGCGGATTTATTAGAAGAACTTGGTGTCAATATTGCATGTACGCCAAGAGAAATTGACTACTTATTAGAAAAGGTTGGTATCGCATTTCTATTTGCACCAGCTATGCATCCAGCACTTAAACGCATTATGAAAATAAGAAAAGAGCTAAATGTACCGACCATTTTTAATCTAATTGGTCCTCTTACAAATCCGATTGATTTAGAAACGCAGTTTGTTGGCATATACAAACGAGATATGCTAATGCCTGTAGCAGAGGTATTGCAAAAGCTTGGTAGAAAACAAGCGCTTGTTGTAAATGGGAGCGGATTTTTAGATGAAGCATCTCTGCAAGGGGAAAATCATGTAGTGATTTTAAAGGATAACAAAATTATAGAAGAGAGTATTATTCCAGAAGAATATGGATTTTCTCGTGTAAGCAATGAAGAAATCCGAGGTGGAAATGCAAAAGAAAATGCGAATATTACACTGCAAGTACTAGAGGGGAAAAAGAGTGTATACCGTGATACGGTTCTACTCAATGCAGGTCTTGCACTTTTTGCAAATGGAAAAGCAGGGACAATTGAAGAAGGCATTCATATTGCAGCTCAAAGTATTGATTCTGGAAAAGCGTTATCGAAATTGAATCTATTAATTAGTGCAAGTAATAAAAGATTAGAGAGGGTGAATTAAATGGAAACCATTTTAGAAAAGATTGTTCAGCAGAAGAAAAAAGAGGTAGAGGCGTTGTATAAAACATATACGCCGGTGAAGAAACAACGGAAGTCACACTCTCTTGTAGAAGCATTGCAGAAATTTACAGTGATTGCTGAAGTGAAGCGAGCTTCTCCATCTAAAGGTGATATAAATTTACATGTAGATGTACCGAAACAAGTGAAAATGTATGAAGAGTGTGGTGCCGGAGCTGTTTCTGTTTTAACGGACGATCAATTTTTTAAAGGATCTTTTCACGATTTAGAAACAGCACGAGAAAATAGTAATATTCCGCTTCTATGTAAAGATTTTATTATCGATACAATTCAAATTGATCGGGCATATGAAGCTGGAGCGGATCTCATTTTATTTATCGTTGCTGCACTATCAGAAGAAAAACTACGAGAGTTATATGCATACGTGCAAAAAGTAGGATTAGAGGCAATTGTAGAAGTTCACAATGAGACAGAATTAGAGGTAGCACTAGCATTAAATCCTCATGTGATTGGAATAAACAATCGGAATTTGAAAACATTTGAAGTGGATTTGAGTACGACAGAAAATCTAGGGAAACGATTGAATGAAGAAAATATGCTTTGGATTAGTGAGAGTGGTATTCATACGGAAGAAGATATCGTACGTGTGAAGCGGGCAGGTGCAAAAGGAATTCTTGTTGGGGAAGCGCTGATGACTGCACCTTCTGTAGGAGACTTCTTTCAATCACTGAAGGTGACAACGTGAAAGTAAAGATTTGCGGCATTACCGATGTAGAAACAGCAAAGAAAGCGTGTGAATACGGCGCAGATGCTATTGGATTTGTATTTGCGAAAAGCAAAAGGGAAATTACACCTGAAAGAGCAAAACAGATTATTGATGAGCTTCCAGCTGATGTAATGAAAGTTGGTGTTTTTGTAAATGAATCGGTAGAGGTCATTCAGAAAATTGTAAATGATTGTGGTTTAACACATGTACAACTGCATGGGGATGAAGGAAATCATCATATCAGAAGATTGAATATTCCGTCTATAAAAGCGATTGGTGTACATTTGAGCGAAGATATAAAACAAGCAACAAATTATAAAGCTGATTTTCTCTTATTTGATAGCCCGAAAGAAAAGTTTCATGGTGGAAATGGCAAAATATTTTCATGGAAGTTGCTAGATGATATGCCAAATGAAATTCGTAAAAAGTGTATTTTAGCTGGTGGATTACACATTGAAAACATTAAAGAAGCAATTGAAACTGTTAAGCCGTATATGGTAGATGTCAGCAGCGGAGTAGAAACGGATGGCAAGAAAGATAGCGAAAAAATAAAACAATTTATTAGAAAAGCGAAGGAGTGTTAAACATGCAATATGCATATCCAGATGAAAAAGGTCACTACGGTATATACGGAGGACGTTACGTTCCAGAAACACTTATGCAATCTGTTTTAGAATTAGAAGAAGCGTATAAAGAAGCGATGCAAGATGAAGCATTTCAACAAGAATTAGAGCATTACTTACAAACGTACGTCGGAAGAGAAACACCGCTTTATTTTGCGGAGAATCTGACAAAGTATTGCGGAGGGGCGAAGATTTATTTAAAGCGTGAAGATTTAAATCATACCGGAGCTCACAAAATTAACAATACAATTGGGCAAGCGCTTCTTGCAGTGAGAATGGGTAAGAAAAAGGTTGTAGCTGAAACAGGAGCTGGACAGCACGGGGTTGCAACGGCGACGGTATGCGCCTTACTCGGTTTAGAGTGCGTCATTTTTATGGGAGAAGAGGATGTAAAACGTCAAAAGTTAAACGTCTTCAGAATGGAACTATTAGGAGCGAAAGTGGAAAGTGTCGCAGCAGGTAGTGGAACATTAAAAGATGCAGTAAATGAGGCGCTTCGTTACTGGGTTGCACATGTGCACGATACGCACTATATTATGGGATCTGTTCTTGGACCGCATCCATTCCCGCAAATTGTACGTGATTTCCAAAGTGTAATCGGGAAAGAAACGAAGAGACAATATGAAGCGCTAGAAGGGAAATTACCAGAAGCAGTTGTTGCTTGTATCGGCGGTGGAAGTAATGCGATGGGCATGTTTTATCCGTTTGTACATGATGAAGAAGTTGCCCTTTACGGCGTAGAAGCAGCAGGCAAAGGGATTCATACAGAAAAGCACGCAGCAACATTAACAAAAGGAAGCGTTGGCGTTCTTCATGGTTCGATGATGTATCTCCTTCAAAATGAAGAAGGACAAATTCAGGAAGCGCACTCTATTTCAGCAGGGCTAGACTATCCAGGAGTTGGGCCAGAACATAGTCTGCTAAAAGATATTGGCCGTGTCTCTTACAACTCAATTACAGATGACGAAGCGCTAGCTGCATTCCAGTTACTAACGAAAAAAGAAGGAATTATCCCGGCATTAGAAAGTTCACACGCAGTGGCGTATGCATTAAAACTTGCGCCTACAATGAAGCAAGATGAAGGACTTGTCATTTGTTTATCGGGCCGCGGTGATAAAGATGTTGAAAGTATAAAACGTTATATGGAAGAGGTGTAGAAAATGGGAGTAGAAAGAATTACAGCAGCGTTTCAAAATGGAAAAAAAGCATTTATTCCTTATGTAATGGGAGGAGATGGAGGTCTAGAGAAGTTAAAGGAGCAAATTCGTTTTCTAGATGAAGCAGGAGCGAGCATCGTTGAAATTGGCATCCCATTTTCAGATCCAGTTGCAGATGGACCTACAATTCAAAGGGCAGGAAAACGAGCATTAGATAGTGGAACAACGCTCGGAGGAATCTTTCAGGCATTAGCGGAAGTCCGACAAGAAGTAAATATTCCATTTGTACTTATGACATACTTGAATCCTATTTTAGCATTTGGTAAAGAACGTTTTATCGGAAGTTGTCTTGAAGCTGGTGTAGATGGAATTATTGTTCCAGACTTGCCATATGAAGAACAAGATATTATCGCACCGCTCCTTCGTGATGCGCATATCGCACTTATTCCGCTTGTAACAGTAACGAGTCCAATCGAACGAATTGAAAAGATTACGAGGGAGTCACAAGGGTTTGTTTATGCGGTAACGGTAGCGGGGGTCACTGGGATTAGACGTGACTTTAAGCGAGAAATTTATAGCTACTTAGAAAAAGTAAAAGCACATGTACATCTTCCAGTAGTTGCTGGATTTGGAATCTCAACGACTGAGCAAATTGAGGAAATGATTACGTTATGTGATGGAGTGGTTGTGGGAAGTAAGGTAATTGAGCTTTTAGAAACAGAAAAAGAAGAGGAAATTTGTGAACTGATTGCTGCAGTGAAATAAGAAGAAGAGGCTACCTGTTAAGGGGCCTCTATATTATATGAGCAAGTTTCAAGCCATTAAGACCTTGCACATTAGTGGTGGATTCTTCATCTCCCACTAATTATTAGTTGAGCGAATTGGCTTTTACGGGCAGTTGATTCCCCAATTGACATGAAAATATCAAGAATGATTGACGTAAACCAAAGGTGTTGTTAAAATTATTACTGGAATTAATGTGAAATATTTCACAAATTGTAGTTTTAAATGTGAAAATATTCACAAATATTGAGTTTGTTTCTTAAAAATATTTTTAAAAGGAGTTATACGTCATGAAAAGAATCGTAACACTAAGTACCCGTAAACTGACAGATACAGTAAAACATGGTGGTTGTGGTGCATGTCAAACATCTTGCCAATCAGCTTGCAAGACATCTTGCGGAGTTGCAAATCAAAAATGTGAAAACATAATGAACAGATAGAAAATGAGAAACGTACCGCCCAACTGCTTCCCAGATGGGCGGCCATTTTTATCCCGCATGAACAAGAAGTAAAAGCCCCATTAACGGAAGTTTTACTTTATAGATAAAAGGAGTTTGATTATTAAATATGATTCATCAATATAAATTAAACGGATACAACATCGTACTCGATACCTACAGTGGATCAGTACATGTTGTCGACGACCTCGCTTATGAAATCATCGCGCTTTATGAGACTACTGCTGCAGAAGAAATCATAACAATGATGCTAGAAAAATACGTATATGATTCCGATATCTCTGAGAAGGACATTCGAGAAACCATTGCAGATATCGAAGAGCTAAAAAATGATGGGGAACTCTTTACTGAGGATGAATATAAGAGTCTCTCAATTGATTTAAGAAACCGCCAAACTTATGTAAAGGCCCTCTGCCTCAATGTTGCACATACATGTAACTTATCATGCGAATACTGCTTCGCCAGCCAAGGAAAATACAATGGAAGCAGAGCGATTATGAGTTATGAGGTTGGCAAAAGAGCTATCGATTACCTATTGGAAAACTCCGGTCATCACCGAAACCTCGACATCGATTTCTTCGGGGGAGAGCCGCTCATGGCCTGGAAAGTTGTAAAACAGATTGTCGCTTACGCAAGAAGTAAAGAAAAAGAGTACAAAAAAACGTTTCGCTTCACCTTTACTACAAATGGCATGTTACTAAACGATGAAATCACTGATTTTTTGAATAAAGAAATGTACAATGTCGTATTGAGTCTTGATGGAAGAAAAGAAGTCCACGATCACCTTCGTAAAACGGTAACTGGAAAGGGGAGCTATGATTATATCGTTCCGAAGTTCCAAGAATTCGTCAAAAGCCGTGGAGATAAAGAATACTATGTGCGTGGAACCTATACTCATAACAACGTTGACTTCACCAATGACATTTTTCATATCGCAGATCTTGGTTTTGACAAGCTCTCGATGGAACCGGTCATCTGTAATCCACGGGAACCATATGCACTCACCGAAAAGGACCTTCCAGATATTTATAACCAGTACGAAATTCTCGCCAAGGAAATGCTAAAGCGTGAGGAAGAAGGTAATGGATTCACTTTCTACCATTACATGCTTGACCTCTCAGAAGGCCCTTGCATCCAAAAGAGAATTTCTGGCTGCGGCTCAGGAACCGAATATTGCGCTGTCACACCATGGGGCGAGATTTTTCCTTGCCACCAGTTCATCGGGGATAAAGAATACAGTATGGGAAACATCTGGGATGGGATTACAAAACAAGAGATGCAATGTCAATTTAAAGAGAGCAACTGCTATTCGAAGCCAGAATGTCAGGACTGCTGGGCAAAACTTTACTGCAGTGGCGGTTGCCCTGCTAACGCGCTGCACGCAACCGGCTCCATCAATGGAATCTACGATTTTAGCTGTGACATCTTCCGTAAGAGAGTAGAATGTTCCATGATGGTTAAAGTAGCCGAATCCATGAGAACTATGAAAAAAAACAAACAAGCCGTGGCACAATAAGCATAAAGATAGTATAAGGCTGAGAGATAAGTCAAAATTTGATTTATGCTCAGCCTCTTTGAAAATCTTCTTTTTCTTTTAGACAAAAAACCCCCACTGATTAAAGTTTCACTTTATAAAATGGAATTCATTATGTAAATTATACCATTTCATATACGAGTATTTTGAATTTATTCAGTTAATATAATAAAGGATTTTCACCAAAATGTTCCCAAAGTGTTGGAAAACGTTTTGCTAATCCTTCTTCATCGTCTTCTTCCCAATCGAACTCAATTTCAGGCATAGATGAATCATGTCCCTTTTCATCTAATAAGGAATCAAATGTATCCCAAATATCGTCGTCCCATTCTATATCTCCCGTTTCTTGTAAAGAAAAAGCTTCAAGGGCAACAGATAGTATTTCTTCACATTCAGGAATAATTTCTTCCTCCTCATAATAAGCAGGAATTAAGTTTGCTAGATTTTCAGGATTTTGCAGGGCGGATTCAAATGTTTCTTGTCCACATGCAATGAGCCAACCTCTAAAAATCAAATAAATCATCAGAACATCCACCAAAAATAATATAAGCAGCTGCCCATAGAGAAGATGTATAAGATTCTTTGAGAGCGGTTTGGAAATGAATTTCAAAGTCTGTAATTTCGCTCGTGGGCTGAGAAGTTAAGTGTTCCACCAGCCATTCGCTCGTTTCCTCTTTTTGATTCATTTCTGAAATCAGCTGCCAAAATTGTCCTTTGTTCATATCTATAACCCCTTTTGAGGAATATAGTATTTCTTGTAGTGTATCGTTTTTTCGATCATTCACTTGATAAAGAATAGTGAAAAACTGTTATAAAATGAATTGAATATTCTGACATATATTATATAATAGTTACAATTGTATCTTATAAGAAACGAGATGATGGTATGGCTCTATGGTTAGCCCTTATTCCAATTATGATGATTTTCATTTGTTTATTTATTTTTAAACAAACATCGCTGAAAGCCTCGCTGATTTCTTATGTTGTATGTACTGGAATCGTTTTACTAACGCCAATGTTTCGACTGCAAATGGGAGAGGTTATGCATGCAACAATTAAGGGCGGGTTAATTTGTTTTATTGTAGGATATGTTCTGTTTTTTGGTATTCTTTTATTTCACCTCATGAACAAAATGGGATACATCGATCAAGTTGCACGCTTTATCGAACAAGTGACACATGATCGATTATTACAAATGCTCTTAATGTGCTTTGGAATTTGTCCACTTATCGAATCAGTGAGCGGGTTTGGAATTGGTTTTATGGTGGCAGCTCCTATTTTTCTTTCGCTTGGTTATAAACCGTTCCAAGCAGTTTTATTATCGTTTATCGGTTTATTGGCGAGTTCCTGGGGAGCGATGGCAACAGGGACGATTATTGGATCGCAGCTCATCAACATGCCATTAGTGAACTTAGGATCTAGTACAGCATTACTCAGTATTCCTTTCTTCGCATACTTTGTCTTACTTTCTTTGTATGTAGTTGGCGGCTGGCAAGCTGTGAAGGAAAAGTGGAAGGAAGGATTCGGTTTTTTTCTCTTATTTTCTATATCAATCTATCTTTCTAATGCATATGTAAGTGTGGAATTAGCCGGGATTTTAAGTTCCATTGTAACAATTACATTTGGTTTTTTTATCATTAAAATGACAGCGAGGCAAGGGAAGGCGTTTTTATCGGAGCATGCTGCCACGAAGCAGCGAGAAGTTTCTATCGTGAAAATTATAAGCCCTTATTTATTTTTAACAGTTTGTATTTTACTTTCTCGTCTCATTCCGTCGTTACATAATATGCTACAATCTTACGCGATTCTTGATTTACCATCGTATTCTTACAAACTAGCGTTATTATATTCACCTGGATTTTGGCTTGGGGTTACATGTTTATTTAGCATCGTTTTTTTTCGCATTCCTTCTACTATTATAAACCAATCTTTATTACAAACGATCAAACAATGGATACCGTTTGCGATTACAACGACAATGTTCATTGCCATTTCAGAATTAATGGGTGCAGCTGGTATGCATACATTGTTAGCGGACGCAGCAGGGCAAACATTTGGAACATTATTTGTCTTTGTTGCCCCGTTCATCGGTGCAATTGGTGGTTTTTTAACGGGAAGTAACGCAGGATCAAATGCGATGTTTATTAAACTACAAATGCAAACGGCGCAGAATGTAGGACTTCCGTGGCAATATGTTACGACTTTGCAAAATACAGCATCATCCGTAGCGACAGTTGCTTGTCCGTCACGGATTACGCTTGGGGCCTATCTATGTAATATCCCGTTTCGAGAGAATGAACTACTAAAAAAGACAACGCTTATGATTTTTGGAGCGGTGTTAATTGTGGTGGTAGAAGTTGCAGGTTGGTATATATTGCGATGAAATATTTGATGAAATCCTCTACTTTGGGAGGATTTTTGTTTGTTAGTGGATAATTTATAAAAGAACAAGTGTTTCCATTACATGAAGAGGAGATGATCCCATGCCCTTAAAAAACTACGGCGTTTTAAAAGGTATCGCACTACAATCTATGATTGGAAAAGGGAAAACACCTCATTATCAAGTTCATTTGCAAGATGAATCAGGAGTAGATTACCGGATTGCAATTAATGTGAAATCGCAGAGTTATCCATCAGAAGTACTATATTTTGCAAGTGAAAATATTAAATCAGAAGCTATTACGATTTTACCGACATTACCTTTTGGTTTTACAGAAGTGAAAAATAATGAACCAAAGGTGGCTTTAGATTATGTGCGGGGAAATTTATTTGAATCAAAACAGATGATTCCTTTGCCGCCAGAAAAATCGGGAGCTGACAATGATTTAAATGAAAAAATAGAACATTATATGAAACGAGCGATAGAGGAAAAGGCAATTATTTATGCATTTGGAGAACGATGGGGTCCAGAAAATGATACACCTGATCGATATTTTCATTTTAAACCTGGTAATGGGATACATGATATTCATATGAATCAAGGAAATGTGGAGAAGTGGCAAGGGGATGATGGCACATGGCAAGATGGTGGCCTATTCATCCATTTTGAGAAAAAGCAGCAATGGGTTGGCATTTTCCTCGCATTTCAGTCGCAGTCTTGGTGTACAGACGAAGAGGGACATGCGCGGATTCCGGTGGAGCATTGCAACTATAAGAGCAAAAATTAATTAAAACAGCTAGTTCATCTCGAACTAGCTGTTTTAATTTTGTGGCAAATAAAGCTGATGAATACAGCGATACATGAAAATAGTATGGCTATGCTAGAGAAAGCGAGTAAGTACGTATTGTATTTCACTACATTTCCTATTAGCTGATTACTGTCATAATGAAAAAGCCTTGCTATGCTATTAAACAGAAATAGGAGAATGAACATAGTGATGATTCCATCTAATGAGCCCTCTATATCCGGCTTGCTCAAGGCAATATGTGCAGAGATACAAATCGCGATAAAAAGAAAAAGCCAAAACAAAGGATTAAATAAGTTGCTAACTGTAAAGAGACTTTTTAATAAGAGAATGGCTGATAATAAAATATTTTGTAACATATCGATATTGATAGAAGCGGTTTGAGTATTTGTTTCAAGAGCATGTATAAAGACCGAATAAGATTGTGGTACGAAATAATACATAAGAAGGATCAAGGCGGCCATTCCCGAGAAAATAGGAGCAATTCCGATGAAGAAATTTCCTATTCGTTGATATATACTTCTTTGATTATATTGATGCCTGACATAACCTAAATAACCGTTATTTGTATTGGTTGGAAAGAGCTGCATTGCCACAATTTGATGCCTAAATACGACACACATAATCGCATGTCCTAATTCATGAATAGGAACACCAATCCAAGCTGATAAAAGAAATCCTTTTCTACCAAAAGCCCTCGTCCAATACGTTCGTGTAAGAGATTCTAAATATCCTAATAGAAAACCAACTAAAATGATAACACCAAGTAATGAAAATAATTGTATTAAGCTTGTAAGGAATATATGAAAAATTGAGTATGCTAGTTCCATATTCTTCATCCAATCTATGTATTTTACTACTGTTTATCATACCACTTTGTGAATAGATTACTAGAATAGATAGGGTGGAAATGTATAGCATATATAGCTTTTTCTTGTAGGCATGTTTTCTGTCCTTATACATATATTGAATTTGTAGCAGCTTAGAAGATACATGCAAGGGAGATGGTAAGATGATGTGTCCAGAGTGTAAAACTGAGCATGCAAGTGAAGTGAAATTCTGTGGTAATTGTGGACATTCACTTATGGAGCAAGCTGTAGAGCATCATGCAGAACAGGGAGAACAGCAGTTGTCCCAACCAGCACCTGTACAGGAAAACCGTTCGAATGAAACGGTAGAGCAAGCAAAGCAATTTGCAAGTGATTACTTTCAGTTTTTTAAGAATGCATTAAAAGCTCCAACAGCAATTATGAAAAGTGGACATATTGAGGTAAGGAATGGGATTACAAGTCTTGTTCTTATTTGTTTCTTTTTTGCTTGTATGTTTTACCGGCTGATGAGTGCAACGGCATCAATTGCAACTGGAATTATAAGTAGGGCTGGATTTGTACCTGAAGAACAGCCTTCTTTTTTGGGGGAATCAGCTAAGGTCTTTTTATTTTTATTAATTTTATTTCTATTTGTTGGGGGTGTAATTTTTGTAAGTGGAAGGCTCATGAAATCATCTTTTTCTTTTTTAGAAGCATTAGGGGTATGGGGAACAATTTCAACACCGGTTGTCGCTATACTTATTCTTGCATTGTTATTTAGCTTTTTGTTAGGCTTCCTATCTCCACTATTTTTAGGATTCGCTGTAACAGGGATGACGATTTGCACAATTGTTTCAATATTAAAGTTAGACAGAGGTGGATTAGATCCAGTGTATACACTTATTATCGCAAATATTTTGATTTCAATTGCGAGCTGGATTGTGCTTTGGTCCTATATAAAAACAATACTTGATACCTTAACTGGAGGTTTAACAAACTTCTAATGAAAAGGTGGATGAATGGATGAATGTTTGTGTAAAGTGCGGTGCACAGTTAGAGAATGGCGTGCAATTTTGTCAAAAGTGTGGGGCTAGAAGAGATGAGCACCAGCGAGTAGGGAACGAAAAGGAACCACAGATACGAAAGAAAATGAGCAAGGGGAAGAAGATATGGATTGGGCTTGTGATTCTTTTTATTGTCGGTTTTGGCGGAGCGTACCTGTATGGAACAAAGTATTATTCTGCAGAAGCACAAATTGATAGAATGGTTACGATTTTACAAGACAGAGCTACGGGAAAATTCATTGATATTGTTACAACAGATGACCCACAATTTGTAGTAGATAAAGAGAGTGTAAGACCGTTGTTTTCGTATATAAAAGAATATCCGTCCTATGTTAATGATTTAAAAGCTTCTATACAACAGCAAAAGAAGAAGCAAAATGATGTAGAAAAAGTAGATTTTGTATTAACTAAGGATGGAAAATACCTCTTTCTATTTGATCGATATAAATTGAAAGCAAAAACCTATTATGCAACGCTCCTTACGAATGAAAAAGATGCGCTGTTAAAAATAAATGGAAAAGAGTTAGGTAAGACAGCTGATAAAATGTTTGAAAAGCAATATGGACCATTTTTCCCAGGTATTCAAACGTTTCAATCAGAGTTTAAAAATGATTATGTGAAGCTAGCGCGTGAAGAAAAGGTTGTACTTATGAAACAAAATCAAAATAATGTAACAGTTGACTTATCGTTAAAAGGTCACTACATTACCATTCAAACAAATGTAGCGGGAGCAACATTATATGCGAACCAGAAACCGATTACGACACTGACAGGGGAAGAATTTAAGTGGGGACCGGTAGCTACGGATGGGAGCGTCTCTATTTATTTAGAAAAAGAAGGTGCAAATGGAAAAGAACAAACAAAGGTGGAAAATATATCGACAAGTCAATATTATACACTTTCGTTTCAGAAGACGCCTGAAAAACAAGAAACCTTTTCTTCTTCATCAACTGTGACAACAAAATATGTATATAACGGATTTTTCTTTCCTGATAGTCATATTCGTAAGTTAACAAGTGTAGAGCTGCAGTCCCTAACAAAAGAACAATTGCGGATCGCGAGAAATGAAATATATGCTCGGCATGGGCATGTTTTTCAAACGAAAGGTATGCAATTATACTTTTTAAAGCAGTCGTGGTATCGTGAAAATCCGTATTATACAGGAGAGTTGAATGATGTGGAGACGTATAATATTGAGCTTATAAAGACAAAGGAGTAGGCATTATCACTTTTTATGTTGTAGAAATGAAAGGTACATCAGCGATAATGGTGATGTACCTTTTTTATTTATCCCGCATTAACGGGCAGTAAGACCCCCACCTCAAGATTTAGAGAGAAACGAGGAAGATAGGTGGGGGACCAACTGCCCGTAAAAGCCCGATTGGTGAGGGCTAATAATCAGTGGGGGATGAAGAAAATCCCCACTGATTAAAGTTTCACTTTATGTGTTTGCATTTCATGTAACAAATCCTTTTATGTGTCATGGTAATGATTACATTATTCCGGTTGAAAAATATAGAAGAATTTAAAGGCAAGATTACCTTTTTGTTATTTCTGTAATGGCATGAGGGAAGTTCTAGCTGGTTCGCGAGAGAAAAAGATATGAAAGAGAAAGTTGACTCTGCTTGCTCTGCCACTTGTACTAGCCTGGACATCGGCTAAAGAACTGGAAGAAAGTATGGCTTCGGAATTCGGTGGAACTGTAATCTCCAGTCTACTGTTTAATTTTTTTGATGTTATAACTGTTATTGTGTCGTAAGAGAGGTTGATAATCTTTAGAATACCAAGTGGATAGACAGCATCGTCAGGCTGAGAGGTGGATGCAAACAGGGTAGATTTCCAAATTTCTTGAAAAAAGGTATCGCTATCAGCCGACCAAGCCTGTGCATCGTAAAGTGTTGAACTAATACTGAATTCCTGTTCCAGCGGTTGGACAACTTTGGGTTCAGCAGGAGTAGAGATAAGAAAATTACTGCACATTGATTCTTTTCACCTACTTTCCATTGCGATTGTTATAGCATATTAATAATTAGGTTTATGGGACACGACGCTTTACCTATAGTGCTCAAAGGATGTTTAAAAATATATGAATATAAATTGAAAAACTGATAGAAAACCATTCTTTTTAGGTGTGAGAGAGGATCCGGCCAAGCAAAGAAGCGGTCAGAGCCTTTTTGAGCCCCATGCTATATGAAAACAAAGGGAGAAAATGAGTGCAAGGCTCTTTTTGTATGTATAGCCGCGACTTATATGTTGGAAAATCAAAATGTATATACAAAGGTATGCGTTATTATATTTGGACGAAGTGGTTTCATTTATAAACAAAAGGGAGAAAACATATACTTTGTATAAGCTACTTATAGAAAAAAGGATTTATTTACAGTGAATCTGGAGAATGTAAACGATAGAGACTGTACAAAGGAGTGATTTGGTGAACTATGTAATCATTGGCGGAGATGCAGCTGGCATGAGTGCGGCTATGCAAATTATTAGAAATGATAAAGAAGCAAAAGTTGTAACGTTAGAAAAAGGTGAAATATATTCATATGCGCAGTGTGGACTTCCGTACGTTATTAGCGGTGTGATTGCTTCTACTGAAAAATTAATTGCACGAGACATTAGCACATTTCGTGATAAGTATGGAATTGATGCGAAAACACACCATGAAGTAACGAAAATTGATACTGAAAACAAAATTGTGCATGGTATACATACAAGTGAAAACGAGGCATTTCAATATAAATATGATCGCTTACTAATTGCGACAGGAGTTAGACCTGTTATGCCGGACTGGGAAGGAAACAACCTGCAAGGTGTTCATCTTTTAAAAACAATTCCGGATGCCCATAGAATATTGGAGACGTTACAGGAACAGAATGTTGAGCAAGTAACCATTATTGGCGGCGGGGCAATTGGTCTTGAAATGGCTGAAACATTTGTAGAGCTTGGGAAAAAGGTGCGAATGATTGAGCGAAATGAACATATTGGCACAATATATGATGCCGATATGGCAGCATATATACATGAAGAAGCAGCAAAATATAATATTGAAATTTTAACAAATGAAAATGTAAAAGCATTTAAGGGGAAAGAGAAAGTTGAATTTGTTGAAACAGATAAAGGAACGTATAAAACGGATCTCGTTCTAGTATCAGTTGGCGTGCAGCCAAACACAGAGTTTGTTAACGGAACAGCGATTCGCACGAACAAAAAAGGGGCTATAGAAGTAAATGCTTATATGCAAACGAATGTGGAAGATATCTATGCAGCAGGAGATTGTGCAACGCATTATCACATCATAAAAGAAACGCATGATCATATTCCAATCGGTACAACTGCAAATAAGCAAGGGCGTCTTGCAGGATTGAATATGATTGATAAACGAAGAGCATTTAAAGGCACTCTCGGTACGAGCATTATTAAATTTATGAGACTCATTTTAGCGAGAACGGGTTTAAGTGAAAAAGAAGCAAGCGGATTGAAAATACCATATAAAACGGTGAAAGTAGATACAACAAGTATGGCTGGATATTATCCAAATGCAACGCCGCTTTATGTGAAATTAGTGTATCGTTCTGATACAAAACAACTATTAGGCGGACAAGTGATCGGAGAAGAAGGCGTGGATAAACGAATCGATGTTATTGCAATGGCGCTCTTTCATAAAATGAGCATTCATGATTTAGAAGATGTCGATTTAAGTTATGCACCGCCATATAACAGTGTTTGGGATCCAGTTCAACAAGCAGCGCGGCGAGCGGAATAGTACTTCTTATAGAAGTGCTATTTTTTTATTTCGAAAACACCGAATTATAAAAAAGATATATAAAATCATATTTGTCCTTGAAAAATGTAGTACGTATCTATTATATTTTCATATAGTATTTATTTTTTACATACATAAAAATATGATAGAAACAAGCTAGTAATGAATGATGATGGAGGATAAGAAATGGCAATAAATATGAGAACAGTAGAAGAGTGGATTGCAGAGTCAAACGCAAGACATGAGGAGGACTTTGGAGAAATTGTCCAAGAAATAAAGGAACTATGCATTGCGATTGATAACGCTACATTAATTTACCCGAAAAATGTATTTTGCTTTGGAAAAAAAGCGGAAGTGTTCTTCTTTTTCCAAGATCATGTTGTCATTGGTCAGGTGCAAGAAGAGTATATTAGAGTTGAAAAATTAAAGTATGAGAATATTACAGATATAAGCCTAAAAACAAATGATAAAAATACAACATTAGAGTTGAAGTTCTCTAATGGGAATTCTATTATGCTAGATAGTTTAAATGATAACTGCGGAACGAAGAATTGGTTGTTTGCAAGACAGATTAAGAGTATCTTTAAAGTAATTTAGTAGTGAAAGCAGGTCTTATATAAATCTAAATTAAAAACGACAAAACCCTTCTTTTTAGGTAGGAGAGAGCATCCAGCCATGCATAGAAGATGCCAAGTGAAAACAGAGGGAGAAAGCGAGTATAAGGTACCTTTTGTTCTTCGTAGCAGCAATTTACATGTTGAAAAATCAAAATGGATGTATATAAAATCCCTTCAAAAACACGCCCTTTGCTAGCACAGTGTACTGAGCGCAGGGCGTGTTTTTAGCTATGCAAATATCCTTTTAACCAAGTGCGATGGCGATAGGGACCAACTGGAATTTGAATAAGGGTCGTTTTTCTTTTTGTATCAGTTTCATACAGTTTATCACATAAGTTTGCATCAAATCCTAAGAGCGGGTGACCTCCCATATCCATAGCTGAGGCTGCTAAGACGAGTTTTTGGACGAGCATTCCAGCTTCCATTTGTTGAATTCGATATCCTCTATAACCTAAATCGTTTTTTAAATAATCTTTATTTCCTATTACATGTAAACAGAGTGGTACTTGAAAGAGATTTACATTGTCCATTGTCATACCGGATTGTAAAGGATAGCGGAGATCTCCTAATTGAATTTTTTCTAATGTATGAGCATTACTGTCGTAGGAATAGGCACCATTTGGCAAACCGTCTACGTTATAAAAGCATCCGTATAGTGAGACGCGTGATTTTGTCTTTATATGTGTTCCATCTAAATCATTTTGATAAGGAAAGGAAAGAGTTGCTTCTTGAAGTAAAGTAGCTAGTTGCGCATCGCTTATTTTCCTTAAGACAAAATCTAAATCAGGTGAATAACGTTTTTGACAAGCTGTTGCGAAATCGTATGATAATCGCTCTACTCTGGGGAGTGTCAAAGTTTGTGTGTGATGTGGAACAGTTGCCTCTTCTGTCACAGTTCGAAATTGTTTAGTTGAATCTAGCATAGATGCTGCATTCATTGTTGTTATTAGAGGGTGATCAGTAAAGTTCTTTGAGCGAACAAAATGTTCATGCTCTAAAATAGGAAGCTGCTGTGAGAGTTCATAAGAAGTAACGTTTGCGTCTGTATTATTTGGATGAAACCATTCTTCTGCAGGTTGGTTAGATAATGGGATAACTGCATACACGCTTTCTTCTTGCTCCGATAGTCCGAGTAAATGATTAATGGCTCTATCAAGAAATTGAAAATATACACCAGATGTATAGCCGAATTGTTTAGAGACTTCTAATAATTGGCCGATGAGGACGCCAGTATCTAGACCTTGGAGACGGTAGGAAAAGTTATTATATTTAAAGAAATTTTTCCAAAACATTGTTGATACAAAGGCGGTGCCAAAACAAGCAGATAGATTGCAGCGATTTCCAAGTGCCTCCGTGAGATAAGAGTCAAAATTTCCTTCACGTAGTAATACGAGACGATGATGTGCTGCGTCATAATGATAGATTCCCTGTGGACAATGATTCATTTTTAAATACAAATATAATTCATTTGGATATAGAGCTCCTCCAGAAGGAATAAATCTTCGGTATATATTTGTTGTATTTTGTTCTTCTAAGCCGAGGGAAGGCTGGCACAATTGAGTTAGGCCAAATGTATACCAGAGACAATGTCCGATTTGCTCGAGAGTAGGTTCTTTAGACAAATTTTGATTTCGCAATGTTAGCGGTACCTCTAGAGAAAGAGGAATGACAGGTAGATTACGGTATAGTTTATAGGGAAGGGGGGCATCAGCCCAGTTAATTTCCTTGTCTTGGGGCATGATTTCATAAATGGAAAAATGCAAATTGTGTAGAAATGTTTCTAGTTGCATCAATCTACCTCCTTATTGTGACTTATGGAAACGGATGAGGATGTGGATTAAGTTGTTCAAATGTAAGTGGCTCATTGGTATATCCAAGTTCCAGTGGTACGGTAAGTACTCTTTGTAGTCCTGTTGTGCGAGTAAGTTGATGTCCAAATGTCATTGGCAACATACCAGGAATTAGTACTTTCACACAATATAATCCGTTCTTTCGTATGAGAGGAACAGTTTGGTCAATGACGATGACTTCAAGGCCTGAGTGATGTAGTCGATCTAAAAGATGGCGAAGATCCGAAGTTAGATCCCTATCGATAGATCTTAACTGATTCATTTGTTGAAATGTTTGTACAGACCGATTGTCATTCAATAAAAATTGAAGGCGTTCTTCGGCTTCTGGTAAACCATATACCATACTATGATCATCCATTTGGATGACAAGATAGGGATCCCGTAAACATTGTTCGTATTTTTGTTTACT
Organism: Bacillus sp. 105MF; assembly: GCF_000374885.1. Classification (NCBI taxonomy): domain Bacteria; kingdom Bacillati; phylum Bacillota; class Bacilli; order Caryophanales; family Bacillaceae; genus Bacillus; species Bacillus sp. 105MF. Next base: position 120,075 of record NZ_KB895565.1, read on the forward strand.
TGCTTCAAATTTTTCATCCATTGTAAGTAACATACCTGCTAATTCATGGATAGCATTTTTAACAGCTCGCATTGGTTCCATGTGGGCACCACCTGCACAGACGAGATTCATTCCATCTTGTTTTGTATTTTTTGCAATTGCCCATATACTTGGAATACCATGCTCCATCGTTGCATCAAAAACATGTAAATCATAGCCTGTGATCGTGCGCATTCGTTCAATCATCAATTGTAATTCCACATCGTCCGCAGAAGCTAGATCAAGGCGGGGAAGTGGTAATTGTGCATACCAAGTTAGCAAGAAAGCATCGCGTTCGACTATTTCTAAAATGCCATGGAAAATCGCTTCTTCTAAACTACCTCCAATTGCACAGCCGTTTGAAGTTTCATAAACAAAAGCGTCCCTGTGTCCTAGGCTATAATATGCAATCGATTCTGGAACTAAGATGGGACGATTTTGTGATAAAGAATACCCCCATACCCAGTCTTGAGGATAATCAGGATCAAACGGTTTAAATGGGAAATCTGTTTTTTTATAATGTTCATCTGTATGTACACCGATTGTGAGAGGATTGATGGCTGTATCTTCTAACTCTCGGTAGCTACCATGAACATTTGTCCGTTTCCCGCGAGGGGTCATTCCACAATATCTCTCTAACCCTTCTAAAATAGCAGTTGCTTCGCTCGCCCTGAATGAATGTGTTCGGCCTGCAACTCCTTCATTTCCTAAAAGTAACGGCATATTTACAATAACATCAGCAAATGGTAATAAGGAATGCTGCATTTTCCCATTTAAAAGTCCAGTCCGATAATCTAAATAATCTTTAGTCAAAAATGTATTTAAATCTTCAATAGAACGACAACGATAACTTTCATTGCCAGTTTTAAAACTTGACTGGAGTGAAATGTAGGCATCCGTTGCAGTGTCATCAGGTAATGTGCTACACATTGGGCATAGAGGATCAGGAAGAAATGAATGACGTGAACATTGAAAGGTTTGCATGTTAAGTAAAACTAGTTCTTCAGCTAAAGAGGTATGCCCTTTTGTTACTATCTTCTCTGTTTCAGCATGAATAAGCTGACACATTTGTAGTAACCCAGTTTGCGTTGCACATACATCTCGCTGTATGGCATCATCTGTTTTTAAGGAATATTTCCGCTGTAGCTCCCACATTTCTTTTTGGTCAAAGCCAGCTATGAAACGCCGTGCATCAGCACAATGGGAGCACCCTGCCTTATCGGGTCTAACATAAGGACCAATGATACCCTCACCAAATGAAGTAAAGCCCCGAAGCCATGGAATGTTAGCGGAGCGAAATATTTCTTCAGCTTCATGATGTATAGAGGGAGGAGAACCATCGTGTAATACGAGAGCAAGATAGATATTTTCTGGGAGTTTTTCTTCAAGTGTATGTTGATGAATAATTGGATAGTGAGCGGATAATTGTTGATTTACATAGTCTGCTAGTATGCCATCTCCTATGATTAATATTTTTCGATTCATCATTCTACCTCCTCTTTGATTACCACACCAACTACACCGCCTAATCCTTCTTTTAAAAAGGGTTCAATTGCTAGGTCGAGGACGAAGGGATGAAGTTTATGCTCTTTTAAATTTTGTAAGGCTAATTGCAAGGATTCTAATTGTGGCATTTCTTCTTCTTTTTGTATTTCAACCCTAAACGATTCTGCACTGTGTAAAAGGATAGAGGAGTCCAATAATATATTGGATTTATAGGGAACTTCTTGATTTTGGACATGAAGTAGTGCTTGTTGTAATGCATTTCTTAGTGCTAATGTTATATTTAAGTCAGTACTACCGTACCACTGGTTGTGTACACCGATCCAAACCACAGGAAAACCTAGCACCTCTTCACCAATTCCTACCATTGGTTCCCCATGTATCGCGGAGAGTGCACGTAAATAAAATTGGCAGTGTTTGTCGTGAATCTCTGTTAATTGTAGTTGTGTAATTTCTTCTGTTTTGGTCAACTGCCTCGTTTGTAATGTGTGTGTTAAATGATTTTGTAGTGCACGGTACACGCCCTCTAACATTGTTTCCCCAGCCCCAATTCCAATGAATTCATCTTGTTCAGGAATAAGGAAATGAACCATTTGAGTTACATATGTTTCAATTCCGGTTAGACCTGCTTCGCGGCGTGCTTCATCATGAGTCAATCCGCCGCAAATTATGGTAGGCAGGAGCGTAGTAGGTCCTTCTGATAATGGATTCGGAACTTGAGCATAGCACTGAGATAACGGTAATTGTTTTAGGTCTTGTTCATCCCATATGTGAAAAATTCCAGATTTGTTTGAGGTTAATTGGTCAAAAAAGCGAAAAAGTTCATTCGAAGGGCTTTGGTTTGAATGTCTTTTGAGAGTTTCATCAATGTCTTGTATCGTTTCTATTGTAAAGTTTTTTGTTGTTATAAGTGGGTGTTTGATGAAAGTGTGCCAGCTGCCTTCTAGCGTTTCAAAATTTAGTAAAAAGAATTGTTTATTTTGCTCTCTATTTGAAGCGCCTGTAATATTTTTGAATAACTCAAAAACGATAATGTTTGCTAACATAGCCCCAGCGATTGGAGAGAAAGGCTCTAATAGTTGATCTTTTTGAAGGGCAGTCTCATGTACGCGTCGCCATGCAGATTCCCAGCATTCTTCAGATTCTGTAGTAATGACAGGACCAGCTAAGCCTACTTGCTCCAAACATAAAGCAGGAAGAAAGTTTTTCTTTTCTTCTCTACAAATCGCGTGGATCGCTCTTAATTTTTCAATATTTCCATTTTGAGATACATATAGAATCCAATCAAAATGTTGGAAAATTTCCTGCAAGGAACGATCTATCGTTGTATCTATTTCTTGAACAAGTACATTTTGATCAGCATCATGGGCTTTTTGTACAATCTCAATTAATCGAGAGCGATTTGTTGCGGTAGAGTCGGTAATAAGACAGTGAAACTCAGGTAAACCAGATTCAAGTAAAGAATAAACTAATGAAGTGAAAATAGAGCCAGATCCAATTGCTAAGACCTTCGCTTGTCGATACATTTGAAATTTCAAGGCACCTGAATGAGAGGAAGTCTCTAAAAAATCGATTTGCGATGCGTATCTCTCAAGTAAGGCATCCTCTAACTGGTGAGGGGAATCTTGACTTACATCACGTACAAAACCATTTTCGTGCAAAAGTTCTCCAAGTTCAAAAACTCTATTTTGATAAGAGAGGGGGAGTCCGCTTGTTAGTTCTTCCAAAGTATGTTCTCCATTAAACATAGGCATTAATTTTTCAATCCATTCATAGATACCATTACCTTGCATTCGGAATGAACTGGAGTTGTTTCGAAAATAGACACCCCCGTTTGAGTCGGGGAGGAAAAAGGTATCCTTGTTCATTTTTAGCTTTGTGGAAGCTGTGAGAGTACTCATTGTGTTCCTCCTTATCAGTAAATTTGTTCTAGACATACGTTATCAGTGTATGTATTGTGAGTTGTCCTTTATGAGTTCTAAAAGATTATTAGTATTTTAGCGTATCCGTGTAATATATAAACTCATTTTGATTTTTCGATATATAAGTCGCTGCTACGAAGAAGAAAAGGGGACCGCTACTTGTTTTCATTTGTTGACATTGGGCAGGAAGGGGATCTGATCGCTTCTATGCATGGCCGGATGCTCTCTTCCCCCTAAAAAGAAAGGGTTTATGTCCGGTTTTTAATTTATATAAAAAAAGCTACATGAAAGAATCAATCGATTCTTTCATGTAGCCAGTATGATTTAGAAAGTCTATCAACCTTCTAATAATAATGATTTTGGATCTTCAAGCATCTCTTTAACAGCAACAAGGAAGCTAACTGCTTCTTTACCATCGACGATGCGGTGGTCGTAAGATAGAGCAATGTACATCATCGGACGGTTTTCCATACGTTCTGCATCGATTGCAACTGGTCTTACTTGAATTTTATGCATTCCAAGAATACCTACTTGTGGGCTGTTTAGGATTGGTGTTGACATAAGGGAGCCGAACACACCACCGTTTGTAATTGTAAATGTACCACCTTGTAGTTCTTTTAATGTAAGTTTGTTATCGCGTGCTTTTTTACCTAGTTCACGAATTTCGCTTTCGATTTCAGCAAAGTTCAATTGGTTTGCATCGCGTACAACTGGAACAACTAATCCATCTGGAGCTGCTACAGCGATTCCGATATCATAGAATTTTTTAATGATAAGCTCGTCACCTTGGATTTCAGCATTTAACAATGGGAATTGTTTTAACGCTGCAACAACTGCTTTTGTGAAGAATGACATAAAGCCAAGACGAACATCATGTTTTTTCTCGAATGAATCTTTACGTTCTTTACGTAATTCCATGATTGCAGTCATATCAACTTCGTTAAATGTTGTTAACATTGCAGATGTTTGCTGAACTTCTACAAGACGTTTTGCAATTGTTTGACGGCGGCGGGACATTTTTACGCGCTCAACTGGTTTTTCAAATTCAGTTTTTGCAGCTGGTTTTGGACTTGTTTTTTCTTGTTTTGGCTCTGCTTTTGGTGCAGCAGCATGTGCTTGTACATCGTGTGGTCTTACACGGCCAAGTGGATCAGTGCTGCGTACTTCATTTAAGTCGATTCCTAATTCACGTGCCATTTTTCTAGCAGCAGGTGATGCGATAGGGCGATCTGTATTTGGAAGACCTTGTAAAGCTGTTTTTGGAGCCTCAGCTTTAGGTGCTTCAGTAACTTCTTGTTTTGGTTGTTCTGGAGCTGCTGCTGGAGCAGGTGTACTTACTGCAGCGCCGTTTGCATCTAAAATTGCAATGATGTCGCCAACTTCAACTGTATCTCCAGGCTCTCCTAGTAGTTGTGATACAATACCTGAATCTTCTGCAATGATTTCAACATTGACTTTATCCGTTTCAAGCTCAACAACGCTGCCACCTTTCTCAACTTTGTCGCCTACATTGATAAGCCATTGTGAGATAGTTCCTTCTGAAATAGATTCTGCAAGCTCAGGTACTTTAATTTCGATCATTTTAAATGTCCTCCCCTTATTTGCCTAACGGTGTGTGTTTTGTCTTTTTTTTCTTCGGTAATCTCAAAGTTTCCAGCTTGATTGGGCAGAAATTCTTTACGTTCTCGGGTGTAAGGAACTCTGCCCGCATGAGCTAGAGCAAATCAATTTCGTTTTTAGTTGCTATAAACTTCTATTTCTTGTTTATCTTGACGAAAGTTATACTTTGTATCTAATGCGTGTGCAACGATAAGTTCTTGTTCTGCTCGGTGTGCATGTGGATCGCCACCTGAAGGACTTGAACGGTCTGGGCGTCCAATGTAGCCTGTTTTTAATTTATCGCCAGCAAGTTCAAACAGAATTGGAGCCATGTAATGCCATGCACCCATGTTTCTTGGTTCTTCTTGTACCCAAATAATTTCTTCTAAGTTTTTAAAGCGTTTCATAATAGATTGAACTTTTTCAGCAGGGAATGGGTACAATTGCTCAATACGAACAATATGAACTTCATCTAAATTGCACTCATGTTTCCCGGATTCAATCTCTGCCGCTAAATCAATTGCCATTTTACCAGTTGTTAAGACAAGACGTTTTACTTTGTTTGGTTTTATGCCAAGGTTTTCTTGCTCTAACGCAGGTTGGAAACGTCCTTCACTTAACTGGCTACCTGATGAAGCTGTAAGTGGGTGACGCAATAAGCTTTTTGGTGTCATGATTACTAATGGACGAACAGCTTCTGTACCAAGGATTGATGCTTGACGGCGCAAGATATGGAAGTATTGTGCCGCGCTTGTTAAGTTTGCAACAGTCCAGTTATTTTCTGCAGCTAGTTGTAAGAAGCGCTCTGGACGTGCACTAGAGTGCTCTGGTCCTTGACCTTCATAACCATGAGGTAAAAGAAGAACTAGACCTGATTTTTGTCCCCATTTTGCTCTTCCTGATGAAACATATTGATCAAATAATGCTTGCGCAGTATTTGAGAAATCACCGTATTGCGCTTCCCACATAACTAAAGTTTCTGGAGCGAATACATTATAACCGTATTCATAGCCGACAACAGCAGCTTCTGATAACGGACTGTTATGAACAGAGAACGATGCGCGTATATTCGGCAGGCGATGTAATGGTGAATATGTTTCGTTTGTTTCTGTATCATGCAGTACGATATGACGGTGTGCGAACGTACCACGCTGTGAGTCTTGACCAGTTAAACGAATTGGCGTACCTTCTTGTAAAATAGAAGCGAATGCTAAAGATTCAGCAAGTGCCCATTCAATTTTACCGTTCTCTTCAAGAGCATCTTTACGGCGCTCAAGAATCTTCTTCACTTTCGGATATACGTTAAAGCCTTCTGGCCAAGTTAAAAGCCCTTCGTTAATTGCGCGAAGTGTTTCAAGTGGAAGACCAGTATCAATCGGCTGAATTCCTTTCGCAACAACGTCTGGAACTTTAACATGAATTGCTGCGTCACTTGTATCTGCTGGTGGTACTTGTGCATATTCAGCTTTCAACTCTTCTTGTATAAACTGAGTAATTGTTTCAACCTCATCTGCATTTAGAACGCCTGCAGCTTCTAATTGGCTTGCATATAAAGCTCTTACAGTTGGATGGTTTTTAATTTTTTTATAAACTTGTGGTTGCGTAACTGCTGGATCATCCATTTCGTTATGACCGTAACGACGGTAACCGATTAAATCGATTAAGAAGTCTTTTTTGAACAGCATACGATATTGAATTGCAAGGTTAGCAGCAGCAAGACAAGCTTCAGGATCATCAGCATTCACGTGAACGATTGGAATATCGAATCCTTTCGCAAGATCACTTGAATATTTCGTAGAACGAGAATCATAGCTATCAGTCGTAAAGCCGATTGCGTTATTCGCGATAACATGAATTGTTCCACCAGTTTGGTATGCATTCAATCTGCTTAAGTTCAATGTTTCAGATACAATACCTTGCCCAGGGAATGCAGCATCACCATGAACTAAAATTACGAATGATTTTGAAACGTCTTGTTCAGGATAACCAGCTTGTTTACGATCTTCTTGAGCAGCACGTGCATAACCTTCAACAACTGGGTTAACAAACTCAAGGTGACTTGGGTTATTTGCTAATGTAACGCGTGTGCTAGCTTCTTCAGATCCGACAACTTGTTCTCTACCTAAATGGTATTTCACATCGCCAGTCCAGCCGACACTACTATTTATTACATCTTGTGATTTATCAGACTCAATAGTTGCATGTTTGAATTCTGCGAACATGTGACTATATGGTTTTTCTAATACATGAGCGAGTACGCTTAGACGACCGCGGTGAGCCATACCAATCATGACATCGTTTACGCCGCCTTTAGCACCTTCTAAAATAATTTCATCTAGTACAGGTACAAGCATATCAACGCCTTCGATGGAGAAACGTTTTTGGCCAACGAATGTTTTATGCAAAAATTGCTCGAAACCTTCAACAGCTGTTAAGCGTTTTAAGAGAGCAGTTCGTTTTTTATTTGTTAATGGTTGACGCAGGGAATTTGATTCCACCATTTGATGCAACCACGTGCGTTCTTCACTATCTTGTATATGCGAGAATTCATAGGCTAAAGATTTTGTGTAAACATCTTTTAATCTATTAATTACATCAAAAGCTGTGTGAACATCATTTGGTGCATCTGCCCATACTGTTTTAGCTGGAATCGCTTTCAAATCTGCATCGCTCAATTCATTCATTGCTTTCTCGATGAGAGATTGTCCATCAGCAGGCTCTTCCATTGGATTAATATGAGCCGATGTATGACCGAATGAACGGATATGCTCAACAAGTTGAACGACTTTAAGAATTTTTTCAATGTTTCCTGTGTTTTGAGGAGAAAAATTTGTTTCCTTGTTGTCCCCTGTTACGACATCTGCTTGGAATGGAGGAGCTCCAAAAGTTTCAAAAAGCTCTTGTAATTCCGGATCAACAGAACCTTCTCCTGTCACGTAACGATCATACTGTTCAATAACATAGCCAAGGTTCGGACCATGGAATTTGGCCCAAGGGTTTGTCGTTGTATTCTTCCTCGTCATTTGTTTAAACCTCCCAATGCATGTAATCCTTCTTTCATAATGCGAAAGAATGCATTTTGCTCTTTTCATAATTGATCAACCAGTAATGAATGTAAATGTTATCTTTACTCTTATGTTATTACGATAATTTACATAATACCAAACATTATTACTTATCCGTTTTGTAAAAAAACATTCACAATTACTTATCACCCAAGTTAATCTTTCATGTTATAAAGTAATTTTAAGGAAAAAATAGGTGATTTCATCTGGTACATCCGCACTTGGAACGAAATCTTCCATATGAAAATATAAAATGAATTGTAAGAATGTTTCGTTAAAATATGGTTTGATTTATGTATATTAAAATAATAAGCGCTTTCAAGAATATTATACAACAATATAACAGGATATAGTATAAAAAATGAAAAATTATGAATTTATCGTTAACTTTATTTCAATAGTGTTAAATATTGAAAGGAAAAAAGAAAAATTTGCTTGTAAGTGATGATTATGATTTGAAAATGGTTCATAAATCGTTAGTTTTTGCAAATATAGCAGAAAATAGCTTAAAAAGGGTAGCCAGCTTCATTCGTATAGGAGAAAAAATGTAATATTTTAAAAAGATAAAGTGCAGATAACAATATTAATTTTTCTCATTACAGAGGGATAAATATAACGAAAACCATCTATACAAATAAAGTTAACTATATGTTAGAGATGGAACATATCGTGATGTTCGCTCTCTATAGGATTCCATTTTAGTTATGACAATAGTCGTGATCAAAAAGAAAAGGCGGGAGTAAGAAGGATTGGAAAAGTTATGTAAATAATGTAAAGGATACTTGACGTAAAGGTTGCTTTACATTTATACTCTGTTCAAGGAGGAGGGGGATTTTCCTTGGAAAACAAAATGGTAGAATACAGAAAAAAATTGGGACTGTCTCAAGAGAAGTTAGCCGAAAAACTTGGTGTTTCTAGACAGACGATTATTTCAATTGAAAAAGGAAAATATGATCCATCACTTCCTTTAGCATTCGAAATTGCGAAAGCATTTCAGACAACCATTGAGAATGTATTTATTTATGAAGGGAAAGAACGGGAATGATAGAGAAGGGGGAATATTAATGAATTATTCACAGAAGTACTTTTTGATTATTGGAATGTTTTTTTTAATTATGAGTGGATTCATGGTATTGGCAGGGTTTATGACACATTCTGCGCCGCCAACTCCGACTTATACATTAGCATCGATGATGATTATGTGCTTTTGTTTAAGTTATCTTCACCCACAATTTAAAGAGAAAGACGAAAGGATGAAGTTAATCCGTCAAAAAGGGATGTTTTATTCTTTCTTTGCATTATTGATATATTTCATTATTTTTTCAATTGGGTTACATTTAGAAATCATTATATTAACAGCTGGAGAATTACTTAATATGTTAGCTGCTTTAACAATTAGTACGGTTTTTATTTCGTTTGTTGTTTTATCTAAAAGATATTAAGTGGAAAATAATGAATTATAGGTCTTACATATAGGAAGGAGAAAAAATGCAATTTCTTTATGCGTTTGGTATAAGTATTATTTTAATGCTATTCATGTATTTCTTCGTTCGCAAAGATATTACGAAAGATAATACGCTGACAAAGAGAGGTTTTTATAAACTGATTGGATGTTTAGTGGCGATGTTTGTGGGGATTATTGTGTTGGTGGTATTGATGAGTAAGAAATTATAAATAGAAAAACCCTGTTTTATAAGCTAGTAAAAAAGGTAGAAGATAGCAGGAATAAAACAGAATCAAGTCCAGTATGCAATAAGTTTGCATCTGGATTTCATTCTGTTTTATTTTTATTACATTTTTGTTACTACTCTTATTCTTATCTTAGAAACAATTATACTTATACATAGTATGACAATTTAGTCAATGGTCAAATTTAGGAAAAAGGAATGAATTTATGAAAAAACAAATTACAGCACTTTCTTTAGCTATGGTTCTGGGCTTCGGTTTCCAACCGATTGCTAGTTTAGCAGAAACATCAAATAACATAACGCAAGATTCTACTCAACAAGCTGGATGGAAATTAGAAAATGGTGAATGGTTTTATTATGAAAATGGTAGTAAAAAAACAGGTTGGTTAAAAGAAGGAACTAATTGGTATTACTTAGATGAAGCAGCTGGCGGAGCGATGAAAACAGGTTGGTTGAAAGAAGGAACTAATTGGTATTACCTAGATGAAGCAGCCAGCGGAGCGATGAAAACAGGTTGGTTGAAAGAAGGAACTGATTGGTATTACTTAGATGAAGCAACCAGCGGAGCGATGAAAACAGGTTGGTTGAAAGAAGGAACTAATTGGTATTACTTAGATGAAGCAGCTGGCGGAGTGATGAAAACAGGTTGGTTGAAATACGGAGTGAATTGGTATTACTTAGATGCGGCAGCTGGCGGAGCGATGAAAACAGATTGGTTGAAATACGGAGAAAATTGGTATTACTTGGATGAAGTAGCTAGCGGGGCAATGAAGACAGGCTGGTTGAAAACAGGTGGTAGTTGGTACTACTTGGATGCGGCAGCCAGCGGAGCGATGAAAACAGGTTGGTTGAAATACGGAGAAAATTGGTATTACTTGGATGAAATAGCTAGCGGGGCAATGAAGACAGGCTGGTTGAAATACGGAGAAAATTGGTATTACTTGGATGAAGCAGTTAGCGGGGCAATGAAGACAGGTTGGTTGAAAACAGGTGGTAGTTGGTACTACTTGGATGCGGCAGCCAGCGGAGCAATGAAAACAGGTTGGTTGAAATACGGAGTGAATTGGTATTACTTGGATGCGGTAGCTGGTGGAGCGATGAAAACAGGCTGGTTGAAAGAATGGAGTAGTTGGTATTACTTAGATGAAGCAGCCGGTGGAACGATGAAAACAGGTTGGAATAAGATTGACGAAAAAATGAATTATTTCAAAGATAGTGGAAAATGGATAGGGAATACGCGTGAGCTAACGGTTAGATCAACAGCATACTCAAACGACCCAGCAGAAAATGGTGCAAAGCCCGGTGAACATGTTTATACGAGTATGGGGGATGATTTAACTGCTAATCCAAATTTAAAAGTGATTGCTGTGGATACTTCAGTTATTCCACTTGGCTCGAATGTATATGTAGAGGGATATGGACCAGCTGGAGCTAGGGATACTGGTGGAGCTATTAAAGGGAATAAAATAGACGTATTTATACCTTCAAAGCAGGGAGTTTGGAACTGGGGAGTTAGAACAGTAAAGGTATATGTATTACCTTAAAGTCATTGTAGTTAATGTACATATTGTAAAAAATCATTATTACTATAGTAATATGTTTTTATTAGAAACAGCTTTTTCAAGCGAAGACTTGAAGAAGCTGTTTTGTTTAGTGTTGACGCACCAAATTCTCTATTTGTAAAGTCATAGGAAAATCAGGCTTCTTCGAAATATGTGCATTTTGTAGTTACAATCTTTTTCCTTCAAAATCCGATGAATATATTTTGAAGATTAAGAATATTCATAAAATTAACATCTCGTTTATCTCTGAAAATTAATAAAATATTAATATAAAAGATGAAAAAAGAGAGGATACCTTATGAAACTATTGAAATCAAAAGCATTATGGGGAGCGGTTGGAGCGATTGTTGTTGTTTCCACTATAGCTTACAATGTAGGGACTATTCCTGGTGATGCAGAAGTAAATGGTAAGGTTACTACATATAAGAGTCTAGTTAGTAATATCGAACAGAAAGAGAATTTACTGGATAAGACAGAAAAAGAATTAAAGACTACAAAAGAAGGTTTGGACAAGGTGAATGCAGAGTTAAAGCTTCGCTCTGCGGAATTCGAAGGGGCTAAAAAATTATTAGAGAACAAGACAAACATTGAGAATGAAATTAAGAACAAACAATCTGAACTGGATGGTAAAAAGTCAGAGATAAGCAAACTAGATGGTGATATCAACGTTAAGAAAGCTGAGCTGCAGAAGCTTACGGAAGGTGTTGTATTGAAACAGCAAGAGCCTAAGAAACTTGGTGCAGGCTATTGGTCTGTAGGAAAAGATATTCCTGCAGGTAGATATAAGATAACTGGTAAGAGCAACCTCTTTGTATACAGTTCATCTGGAGGTACAAAGGTGAATGTGATTTTAGGTGGAGGAGATTTTGGACTAGAAAGTTATGTGGTTGCTATAGTCGATGGAGATATTATCGATACTCGCGGCGGTACTACATTTCAAGCGATTCAATAATTGTGATCAGGAGAGTAGTCTCGTGGCTACCAATAGCTTACACTGAACGATATAAATCCTACGTAATGTGACTTTACCTCTTTTCTATGTTCTAGACAAAATAAAACGCCACTTATATTTATAGCTATCAATTTAACCTAAATAAGTCAGATGTTTTTCGACATCTGGCTTATTTGGGTATTCGTTTTTCGAATTATGCAAAAACTATTGTTCAACCTATATAAATAATCATCCTCATTGATGCGGTGAGCCGTACCATAAATAAGTGAGGTTTAACGGGGATATATTTAAAAGTACACGATGATTATCAGAATAAAAAAGGATAGTCGAAGGAATCGTCATGTAAAAAAAGCTTCTTTTTTTAGTAGTTACTCATTATGAAATCGTCCCCTTAATAAATTTAACAGTACCCCAACAGAAGTCCCCTTCCTCAAGCGCGTGCAGGACATAGTCCAGTGGTAGGGAGGGGATGAATGTTGATCGTGCACAGCGTGAAGTTTTCATTTCCTTTTTCTGTAACTCCATGTATACTAGTAGTATGGGAACGTACATTCGTTTCTTTGTTTTTAGGAATCTGAAACACTACAATGAAAAAAGAGGAAGGTGATGACAATGTTGCTGAGCCAAAAATATGAAATTTTCCCAACGAAAGAACAGAAAGAAATGTTAGAACGTTGGCTACAATATTGTCGTCAAACCTATAACTCTGCTCTTTTAGATAAACAGAGAAAATATAAAGAACATCAACAGCTGTATACACGTTCTGACATGCAAAAGCAACAAGTAATCGATAAGAAGAGATATCCTTTTCTAAAAGCAGTGCCATCACAGCCCTTACAAGAAGTATTTTTACGACTCAAAAAGGCATATGATGGCTTTTTGAGTGGGGATACGAACTATCCCAAATTGAAAACGTATAAAGACTATAATAGTCTCACTTTCCCTCAATTTGGATTCAAATCGAATGGGAAACACCGCTTTGCGATGTCATTTGCAGATAACGGAAATTTATATAACAAACAATTAGGAGAAATAGAGATTCATCTGCATCGGCCGATAGAAGGAACAATCAAACAGTTGATTCTGAAACGCCAATCGAAGAGATGGTACACTATTTTTAGTGTCGAAAGACAGGATGTACCTCCCTCTATTGATATGGAAAATGCAATTGGTATAGATGTAGGACTGAATCAATACGTTGTTCTTTCAAATGGAATGGTATTTGAAAATCCAAGATTTCTTCTACAAAAAGAAAAGCAATTGAGGAAAGCACAGCATAACCTTTCGAAGAAAAAGAAGGACTCTACGAACTATAAGAAGCAAGTAGAACGGATTCGGAGCCTTCATGAAAAGGTAGCGAATCAAAGAAAAGATTTTTTACACAAATTAAGTTATCATCTCACGCAAATGTATTCAGTGATTTGTATAGAAAATCTGGATATTCGAAAGATGGTTCGGAATCGAAAAGTGTCGAAGTCGATCTCTGATGCAGGCTGGGGCGCTTTTCGTAAGATGCTTTTGTATAAGTGCGAGAAATTTGGAGGTTTACTTGTGAAAGTAGACCCAGCGTACACATCACAAGATTGTTCTAGCTGTGGGAATCGTGTGGAAAAATCACTTTCGATTCGGACACATATTTGTACAAAGTGTGGAACGGTGTTAGATAGAGATTATAATGCAAGTCTCAACATTTTGCGAAAAGGATTAGAGCAATTACTTGTGAGAACGACTGAAGAATGAAACTGTAGGGCAAGGTTGTGTCCGAACAGTATAAACGACGCCTGTGGAGAGTATGTAAGACTGCTTGGATTCCCAAGCGGCAACGCTCTATGAAACAGGAAGCCCCTTCTTCAAACGACTCGTAAGAGTGTTAAGGAGGGGTAATTCACTGAGTGGGTGCAGCATGATGTAGGGTCGGTTTATGTTATGAATTTTGAATGGGCATTAGCTTCCTGGATCGGAATTCCGTCACCAGTCTGTATTTTTTCGGAAGAGTGTGGTAGAGCGGTCGCTATGGAACATAATGGTGATCTGTTTTCTTGTGATCATTACGTTTATCCTGAATATCGATTAGGAAATATTACAGACGGATTAGTAAATATGATAAATTCCCCATCACAGCTTGCCTTTGGTAAGAAGAAGCGAGATACACTACCCTCAGTGTGTAGAAATTGCGAGGTTCGATTCGCTTGTCATGGCGAATGTCCTAAAAATAGATTTCTAGTTTCAAATCAAAATGAACCAGGATTAAATTATCTATGTGCATCCTATAAGAAATATTTTAAGCATATTAACCCTTACATGAAAATGATGAAACAGCTGTTACAAGATGGCTTCCCTGCTTCCTATATAAAAGAAATAATTATGGATCAAGGAGGTCTTTCGAAAATCTAAAATAGGATATTTCTAATTTTTTGAAACCGTTGGGACTTTAATTACTTTAGTTGATCCAATTATCTAATACGAAATATGTTAGTTTATATTCACGAATGATATCTTTTTGGATGGGTATTTACGCTGAAGCAGCAAGAATATGTTGTTTTTTGCGCATTGATTTGATTTTTTATGGAAAGATATGTTAGTAGGTATGTGATTTGAACGCTCTATTTTTTAGAGTATGAAAGGAGGAGTATGAATATGGTGGAAATTGAAGTAGGCGAAATTTTTACCCTTAGCGATGAGAGTGATCAGGAGCAGGAAGTTGAAGTGCTGGGAACGATGAATGTCGAAGGAGCAGAATACATTGCTGTCGGCTTTGTAGAGGACCTTCAAAAGGAAACAGATGAAGATATTGACATCTTCTTTTTAAAAGTAGAAGATGAGGGTGAATTGTCATACATTGAGAGTGACAAGGAGTTTGAAAAAGTGTCTGCTGCGTTTGAGGAAATGATGGATGAGCAAGATTAATATTGGTGGGACAGAAGAGAGGGATAAATATATGCCCTCTCTTTGTGTATATATAGTTGAAAAATATTTCCCATGATTGATTATAAATAAAGGGAAAGTGACATTGATGTTTATTAAATAGCGCATTGAATTCTTTTGCATAGCTTGAATCAGCAGCCATGTTGGCTAAATCATCGTATAAAAATAGCGTTCTACCAATTGGTAGAACGCTATTTTACCGTATTTTATGACCCCGGAGAGGTTCGAACTCACGACCTCCACCCTGTCAAAATAGCGTTTGGTATTAATTCTATGTGATGGAATGGGAGAGAAGTGCATGAAATCAAGGTTTTACTTCTCTTCCCAAACATCTGTTTTCACTCTAATTTACTCTATTTTATATAAGTGTGTGGTCAAAAATGTGGTCATTGTGGTCAATGCGTGGCATCGTTTTTCTTTTGTTTCATTGCCTGTTCGAAGTTATTCGCCGCGTTCTCTTGCATATCAGGTAGCACATGACTATAAATGTCCAATGTAATATCAACACGACTATGTCCAAGACGCTCAGAAACGACTTTAGGATTTTCACCAAGTAATAATAAAATCGTTGCATGGGTATGTCTTAAATCATGAAAGCGAAGCTCTGGAACATTGGTCTCTTTTTTCATCCTTGCAAAATGTCGCAAAAGATTTCGTGGATCAATGGGTTTCCCATCCTCTGTACAAATTATGAGGCCATTATCGATATAACCAGGGCCAAGTAATAGTTTGTATTTATTTTGTTCAGAGCGGTGCTTTTTTAACGCTGAAATGACTTCTTCAGTAATTGTAATTCGCCGCTTAGATCCTTTTGTTTTTGGCTCTTGGAAAACTAGTTTTCCATCCACTCGCGCTAATGTTTGTCGAATACTTACTTTGGCTTGTTCCAAGTCACAATCCCTCCAACGTAGCCCTAGAATCTCACCGCGACGCATTCCAGTATAAATAGCTAAAACATAAGCGATATGAAGACGCTCATTCTCGGTATGTTGAAGAAATTGATTGGCTTCTTCTAATGACCAAGTTTGAATATCTTTTGTTTCGATACGAGGAGGTTGCACAAGCTCCATGGTGTTTTGACTGATCAGTTTCCAAATGACAGCTTGTTTAAAAACTTTTCGTAATACACCGTGCATTGTTCGTACATAATCAGGGCTTAGTCCCTCACCTTGTACCATATCCTTATAGAACTTTTGTATAATCTCAGGGGTTATTTTGTTCAGTTTGTAATGTCCTATAGCTGGAATAATACGTTTTTTAATTAAATCTTTTCGATTATGAAAAGTAGAAGGGCGGTGGGATTGGCTAGCGATAAGGTCAAGCCAATCCATGAGAAGATCAGCCACTGTTTTTTCAGTAGGTTCAATGTAAGTCCCTTTATTGAGTTGGTTAATTAATTCATTACAAGATTTTTCAGCCTCTTTTTTTGTTTTGAAACCTGACATCGTTTTTTGTTTACGTTTCCCGGTAGGATCTTTTCCTAAATCAACAGTAAAAGACCATTTGGTACCGCGTTTTCGAAAATATCCTTTCATTTCTAACGCCTCCTAAGTTTCACTGTGCAACTAAACACGTTTTTGAAAATATATCCTGCAGGCGACTAGCTAATAATTGATTTTCATAATGTAAGAAACGTTGCTTTGCAATTTTAAATGAAACATTAAAAGTTTGTGCGATTAGACATATCGTCTCTATTTGTGTTTCAGGAAAATCCAGTTTTCTCAACATAAAAGTAGGAATACAGAAATGTAACATGAAACTTTTAGCTTTAGCTTCTTGATAGTCTAAAAACATTTTCGGCACATGTAACTGATTTCCTACATGAAATAGAACATGACATAGTTCGTGGCTAAAATCTTCCCAACGATGGAAAATATCCTTTCGACTATCGATAACAATACTAGGTAAATCATCTCTACAAATAGCACGACTTCCGAATGGTGCGAAATGCAACCAAATATTTAATTTTTGAGCAATCGTTATCATATCAATTTGTTCAGGAACAAAGATAGATAGTGAGTGGTACAATTTTTCAATATAGTCTTCGATTTGTGTTGTGTAGTAGGATTGTGTTTTATGCATATTGTTTCACTCCATTACTAATTATACAAACGTATGTTCCTATTATAACAAAAAAGAAAAGCCACGAAGTGACTTTTTTGTAAAAACATCCTATATATTTAGCTAATCTTCCCAGCTGTTTCATCTGCAAATGCAGTATTACGATTAATAATTTAAAACTAGGGTGAAATTCATCAACTATAGTCAATGAGTAGACCTAAAAAAATATGCATTGAAAAGTGCGTTTATATATACCCTATTTAATTAACGTTGTTTATCCCCAGGCTTACGTTTTTTCTCCTTAGCCTTAATAAACTCCCAAAATTGTTTAAGTTCTTCTCGTTTTTCAGGAGAAGCGTCTTTGATGTCTTTGAACCAAAGACCGAGCTCTGGATCGTTAAGAGATTTGTCTATTTCAGTATTGTCTTGATGAGTGTACGTATCAATTATTCCTAAAAGGTAATCTGTGGAAACTTCATAAAAATCTGCTACAACTTTTATAAAATCAGGGTCTGGTTTACGTTCGCCTGATTCGTAACGAGATAATTGCACATTTGAAATTCCCAAGGCTTTTGCAACTCTAGTTTGAGTGTAATCCTTCATTTCACGCAAGTGGCGCATTCTTTTTGCTAATGTGCTCATGTTCATCCCCTATACTTTCATATTTGTAATATATTTTACCATATTGGTAAGTTTTTCGAAAAAAGTTGCCGAAAAGGATAAAACTATATTGATTTTACCGAATTGGTAATGTAAAATGAGTTTATAAGTTACCAAATTGGCAAAAACGTGGAGGTGCAAAGATTTATAAATGGCTAAAAAAGTTGATTTAGAAAAAATTAAACGAATCAGAAAGAATTTGAATTTATCAGTCGAAGATATGTCTGAGTCTATTGGATATAGAAGTATGAATGGTTACTATTACTTAGAAACAGGACGGAATAAATTTTCCGCTGAGACGTTGGCAAGGGTTGCCGATATTTTTAATTTATCCATATCAGATCTTTTTTTTGAAGAATAAATTGCCAAAATGGCAAAAAGAGGTGCGAGATAATGCAAAACAAAACAATCAATGATTATCCATTAGTTCTTACAGCAGTTCATGTTTCAGAAATTCTTGGGATTTCTAAACGTGTTGCGTACGAAATTATGGAATACAAGGATTTTCCACTGGTTCGTGTTGGGCGTCAAAAAAGGGTAGGACGTGATGCGTTTTTCAATTGGTTAGAATCACGTTCTCAGCAAGCTATATAAATATTGTAATGGATATATTTGTAACAAACAAATACCGATTTAGGTACAAAAAGGGTGAGGGAAATGTCTATAGGAAAAGAAATAGCGTCGGCACGAAAACGAAAAGGTTATACGCAGGAAGAACTTTCATCTAGTATTCCAGCTAGTCGTGAGTCACTAGCGAAATATGAAACAGAAAATCGCATTTTACCGAAAGATATGCAAAAGCATCTTTCAGAAGCACTCGATGATCCACAATTCTTTTTTCAAGTGTGGGGAGAAGCGGCTGGAACAGTTAGTATTCCATATTTAGACGGAGAATATATAGATCAGCATCCTACTAGCATGAAGTACATGGTTCAAAAAGAAACGGCGGAGGCTCTTGAACAACTAGAAACAGTTTGTTGGTTTAAACCTCCTCAAGCTTTATCAGATTTAGAAAAACAAGAAATGAATAAAGTTATGCATGAAATTTTAGATGCGGCGGCATCGATGACAAATTTAGTAGCTGTTCTTTGTGAGCGGCATGATTTTTCAATGAAAGAGGTTTTTAAATATTGGAGGTTGTCCTTAAGGGCAAGGCGGTATACAGAAAATTAATTGAGTGATTTTTGTATAGAAGGACTGAGGCGAAAGGAGAATACAAATGACAGTAAATTACAAGAATCCAAGTTTAAAAGAGTACAAGGAACTTATTCGTTATGATGCAAAGCTAACTGGTGAGATAAAAATTGCTAAAACATTTGCTGATAATAGAAAGTTTGAAGAGTTAAATCAAGAGAAGAAGTTAGTGGGTATTCGTATCAAAATTATCGAAGCGTCATTCACTTTAAAGCATAAATGGGCAAAAGAAAAAGCTACCGCCTAGACAACAGTAGCTCGCAATAAATTCGATGAAGCAATTATAACATTTTATTATTTGTTTGGACAAGCACTGTGCTTGTCGTTATGACTAGAAAGGGATTGTTACCCCCATCCCCTTAAAAATGATTCTCCTTTCTGGTTGTAACGATGCGTACAGCATCAGTTTAAAAAGAAATAAGGTGTAATCTATGACAGCGAAATACAATCGCCTTCATGATCTTGTTCTTCCAGGGGATTTTTCATTTGCGAATAAACTTCACGACTGTATGATTGCATGCATTAATAACATGTTTAATGCGAAATCAGTTGAAGAATCAAATCGTTGGGAAGATGAACTTAATCGATGCGCCGAAGAATTTAAAATGCTTCGTGATGCAAAAGAAGAACATGAGGTATCGAAAAGCTATCGAGTAATAATCAAAGGTCTTCAAGCAAAGGGAGTTAATGTCTCCTTAGTAACTCGCAGAAAATAAAAAAATCTATCGCTTTGCCGAGCGATAGAAGAAAGTTACTTTTCAAATTTAACTTAGGTTAATTATACCAAACTGATATTGGTATAACAACGGAGGGTGCTACATGCTTTTGGACAAATCATTACATAAAGTGTTGCTGAATCCGAAATTACTTCAGCAATCGACATCAGAACAGCACCTTATTTATTTAGTAGAACAATATTTAAAAAGAGGATATAAGAATTATCGCTTATTACGTGTAGAGGACGGATTTGCGATATGTAAACGGGAGGATGAATAATATGGCAGTTTATAGACCAGTACACGTTTCATTTTGGCAGGATTCATTTGTTTTAGATCTTACACCAGAGGAGAAGTATTTTTACTTGTACCTGATGACGAACAGTAAAACGTCTCAATCGGGCATCTACGAGCTTCCACTTCGTATTATCGAAACTGATACAGGATACAATCGAGAAACAGTTATGAAGCTATTAGAACGTTTTGCTGAGTACGGAAAAATTAATTACAACCAGAAAACAAAAGAGTTGTTCTTAATCAACTGGTTAAAGTTCAATCCTATCAAAAATGTAAACATTGAAAAGTGTGTTTTAAAAGAGATTCAATCTATAAAAGACCAGGATTTCTTAGTAGATTTCTATGAAACTTGTTTGCAATTAGAGGAAGAGCAAGACTTTAAAATTCCTCGTATTAAGGAGTATTTATCAGTCCGTTTGAAGGGGCTTGTAAGGGGCCTAGAAGACCCTAGCAAGGAAGAAGAAAAAGAAGAAGAAAAAGAAAAAGAAGAAGAAAAAGAAAAAGAACAACAACAAGAAGAAGCGCACGAGGATGTTGTTGAAGTTAATCCAATTTCTTTTTATGAACAAAATTTTGGATTCATTACACCTTTTATTGCAGACGGTATTCATGCATGGATTGATGATTTAAATGCAGAGTTAGTTATTAAGGCGATGGAGATTGCTTTAGAAAAAAATACGAGAAACATGTCTTATGTAAATACGATTTTAAGAGATTGGCATCTTAAAGGCTTAAAAACAGTAGCTGATGTCGAGGCAGCTGATAAAGCATTCCGTGCTCAGCGAACTGTACAAGCACAGAAACAATCTCCTTACCAGCAGAAGGGCCTATCTGAATCTACAAAAAACGTATTGCAGCAACAAGACTCATGGCAACAAAACATCCCTACGGATGAGGAACTTGCAGCACTTAATCAACAGAATGGATGGATGCAATAATGAGTAACGACATTATTCGTAATGTAGAAGCGGAACAAAGCGTTTTAGGTAGCATTATCGTTGAAGGAGATTTGATTAAAGATTGTCAGCTAAATCCAAATCAATTTTCTCTTCCAACGCATCAAGTCATTTTTAAAGCGATGAAGGAGCTTGATGATGCTGAAAGCCCTATAGATCTTGTGACTGTCGTTGAAAAATTAGATAGTTTTGTACACCAAATTGGCGGCATTCAGTTTTTAGTTAATTTAGCCGAGGGCGTTTCAACAACAAAAAACTTTGCTTATCATGAAAATCTAGTGATAGAAGCATGGAAGATGCGACATGCTCAAGAGGTTGCTGGTACTTTATATAACAGTCTTCAACAAGAAAAAGATATGAGTGCGATTAGCAAATCAATTGATGAATTAAGCGCAATTGAAGAAACGGGTTATTCAGCTGATTTTAACCTAAAAGAAACACTCGTGGATTTATATAAAAAGATGCAAATTGATGTTGGGGATTTAACTGGTATAAACACTGGCTATGAAGATTTGAATAGAATGACAGCTGGGTTTCAGGAAGGAGATTTAATCATAGTTGGTGCACGTCCCTCGATGGGGAAAACAGCATTTGTATTAAATATCGCTTATCATGCAGCAAGCTCAGGTGCGACAACAGGAGTTTTCTCACTGGAAATGGGCGAGGAACAATTGCTTAAGCGTATGATTTCAAGTACGGGAAATGTAGATGCTACAAAATTAAAGAACCCTAAAAAGTTGTGCAATCTTAAAGATTGGGAAAAGATTAGTCAGGCAATGGGATTGATAAATGATTTGCCTTTAGAAATATACGATAAAGCAAATGTGACAATGCAAGAAATTTATGCAAAGACCAGAAAGCTAAAGCGTAAATACCCAGATAAAAAAGTGCTGATAGCAATTGATTACTTGCAGCTTATTGTCGGTAATCCGATGCATAGAGGGAATCGCATGCAAGAAATCGGTGAGATTAGCCGTAAGTTGAAACTGATGGCTAGGGAGTTAAATGTATGTGTCATTGCATTATCACAGTTAAGCCGTGCTGTTGAAAGTAGACAAGATAAACGACCGTTGTTATCGGACTTACGTGAGAATGGTCAAATTGAGCAAGATGCGGACTTGATTGCATTCTTATACCGCGAAGATTACTACGATGCAGCAACAAAAAATAAAAATATTACAGAAATTATTTTAGCTAAACAGAGAAATGGTCCTGTGGGAGTTGTTGAATTAGCATTTGTTAAGGAGTTTAGTAAATTTGTTAACTTAGAGCGCAGATTCAATGGACAACAGGGGGTTCAATAATGCTGTTACGTCAAGAAGTAGAGCGTAGAAAATTGTTTATCATTCGTAAATTATTAGGTTTAGGAATAGCAGAAGTTAACGGACAAACATTAGATCAATTAACGTTAACACAGCTTGAAGGGATTTTAATAGCAAGTTTGCAAGTGTTGGAGGGAACGAAAAATGATTCTAACAAGAGACTGGCGTAATGGTGATACGATTCATCTTAAACGTAAAAGGTTTAAAGATATTTTACGTGCTGTACAGGATTTAGAAAAACGAGGATATTCATGCGTTCAACCGATTAGATCATTAGTGAAAAGTCAAAGAGAGTTCATTCATAAACGAACGAATGGAAAGATTAGTACCGCTAATTATAGCTTCACACAAACGAATGCTGATACTTGTTATGTTGTGATGATGAGAAGAGAAAAGAGTGAAGAACATGTCGAAGCAGTTAACAATTTTTGATGTCGAGCCCGTTTTTTCATTCGATCCAAAGAAAGCTCATATTCATCGGCTGAATTCCAAACTACGTTATGCAGATATTGTTGTCCAAATACCACAGCAAGCAAAAGCGATTGATGAATTGAAACCAACGGCAGCACCTGATGATCGATACGAATTATTTGAGGAATATGCGATTGGGATTTGGCGATATAAACGAGCGGAGGATAAACAGTTTGATTGGGAAGAAGCGGAACAAATATGTAAACGAGCAAGAGATGAAAAAGAACCAATTCCAATACGGCTCCATTTATCACTTGAACAATCATTCGCTCCAGAAAATGTTATGCAATATTTATAGGGAAATAAAAAAAGCCGAGACTACTCTCGACTTACTTCGACAAAGTAATTATAACACAAGTGGGAGTGGTTTCGGTGGGGATTATTAAAGAAAACATTGCGGAAATGACAGCTGAAATTTCATTAGATCAAAATATGATTTACGTTGTGAAAGATGGAAAAGTTCATGAGGTAGATCCACCAAACAGTGGCCATGGTGAACAATCATTTGTATATAAACATGGAAAAGTAACTCGTGTTGATGAGCGGAAAACACAATTACTTTGATACCAATTTTGAATTTTGTAGAAAACAGGAGGGAACGAAAATGAGAGAGTTAGATTTAGGTGGTTTGAAAAGCAATTGGAAAGCTTTTATAGAGTTCCTTCAAAAAGAAGGAAAGAATAATAGTGTATTAACCACTTACTATTTTGTTTATAAAGAAGATACATGTGGTAATGAATCCTATATTTTTACAAATCACTCTAATTTAGATGAATGGTTATCTAAAATGTTTTGGGAATGGGGACGATATGAGATTAAAAATGTAGAAAGGTCGATGGAAAATGTGAATGTATGGAAGTTGGTTGTTGAAAGTGAAGTTAAACGTTTGAGAACGATGTATAAAGGGGCTAGAAAAACATCAATTGTGATCGATGGAGAAAAATACTACCGAAAGTTAGTTCCAGTAATCGTAGAACCTTCAGTGAATATTTCAACTAATTTTTATTAAATTTGTTATTTACAGAATGAGATTACTCATATCAACTAATTTTGATGTGAGTAATTTTTTTGTGCCATTTTTGATAAGGTATGGTATATTTTATCGGAGTAGGAGGTGATATTATGCAAATCAATGATATTATTAGTCTTATTGCTATGATTGCAACAGTTATTTCTACTGTAATTGCTGTAGTTCAGACAAAAAAGTGTAATGAAATTAAAAAAGAAATAATTAATATCAAATCAGAAACTTATAATATGGTTAAAAACTCAGACAAATCAGAAACAACAATTACTAACTCAGGACCAAACTCGGGAGTCGTGGCTCAAAAGGTAGAAGGAGGAGTACATGTTGGTAAGTAATTCTGGTGAGAATAGCGGTGTTATAGCTGATACTATAAATGGTGATATATACATAACGCAGGCTATGAAGAGAAAAATTCCATCATTGTTACCAAAGTTTATTGAAGTATTAGCTAGACAGTATACGTCAGGTAATACAAGTAAGAGAATTGTTAATAATCAACCGTATGGAATCGAGGAAAAAATTAGTTATAACTATATAATGTTATATAGGAAGACAATTGAAGAGAACTATATTTATTATTATATTTGTGAAAAATCTTTAGAATCGCTACGTCATATTGATGAAAATTCAAAAATGAATATTCTTGAAGACATACATGAAATTTACAGGGAAATCAAAATAGGTTTTTGGGAAGAGTGTAATTCAGTTGAAAATCCAGTTGAAGAACTTAAAAAGATGATTAAAAGAAATTCAGATAGCATAATTAATAAGGTAAAAAAAGAAATTAAGAATCGTATAAAGGATTCTTATGATGGAGAACAGTTTAATGAACAAGAACTTAATATGTGTTTAGATATTTTTGTTTGTTATGCTTTGGGAGAATGCAAAATATTAGAAAGGCCGGAAGGTAATGTTGATAATTAGGAACGATGTTCGACCTGAAAGTAATATATATTATTTAGGGGCAATGTTTTTAAAATATATTCAACGAGATGAACATATCAGTATAGAGGATTTCTTTTATATAATAAATAGTAAATTCCCTTCAATTTCTATAAATCAAATTTTATATACATTAGATTGGTTGTATATTTTGGATAAAATAGATTTATTTGACGAAGGATTGATAATAAAATGCGATTAAAAAAATTAGAAGTTTATAAAACTGTCCCGAGTAAAGAGATAATTAGATCTATAGAATTCAATTCCAGGGGTTTAAATTTAATTGTAGACAACACTTCCAATATTAAAGAAGATTCAGGAAATAGTGTAGGGAAATCTACAGTAATACATATAATTGATATTTGTTTAAATTCTAGTAGTCTGACAAAACTTTATAAAAGTAGAGAAGCTCAGGGAGAAAATACTGAATTAAAAAAACTCTTGCATGAAAACAAAGTACAGGCGACTTTAGAACTCATTGATAACAATAGAGTGTATAGTTTCACAAGAAGTCTATATAGTAGAGGGCCCCGTTTTTTTAATAATGAAAAAGTAACAGAAAAACAATATGGGACTCACCTTAAGGATATAATATTTAATTCTAAAGAAGATAAACCTACATTTAGACAACTTATATCAAAGTTTGTTAGAAATGATGATACACAATTGGGAAATGTAATATATTATTTAATTTCAACCAGTTATGCTGTATATGAGGCAATTTATTTCTTTTTATTAAAAATTAATGGAGAAAGTGTTGTTAGTGAAAGACAAGTATTGGAAGAAAAATTATCTAAATTGGAGAATAAGTTTTCCATATATCAAAAGGATCCTAATATTCCTTCCATAGATCAAGTTGAGCAGGGGTTATTATTTATTGAATCAGAAATTGACGAATTGATTGATAGAAGAAAAAAAGTGGATTATCTTGATATATATAAGAATGAACTTAAAAAAAATAGTGATGTAAATAATCAATTAGACTTCTTAAAAAGTGAAATTGAGTTACTTGAGTTTGAAAAAAATACTATAAATCAAAGTTTAGCAATGATTGAAGAAAGTAAATCAAATATTGATGTAAATGTAATTAAAGAAATATATGAAGATGCGAAGGCTTTTAATAATACCCTAAATAAAAAATTTGAAGAAGTATTGATGTTTCACAATAAAATGGTGGAAAATCGTAGTGCATTTGTTGGAAAACAATTAGCAAAAGTTGAAGTGAAATTAATGGAATTAAAGTCAAAACAAGACGAATTACTTGAAATAAAAAAGCAGCAAAGTATTGAGCTGTTAGACGAAGGATTGCTAACAGAGTTAAATGATATAAATAGAGAAATTGAAAATTTAAATGTAAAAAAAGGTGAATTTTTAAAGGCTAAAGAAATACAAGAAAGCTTGAAAGCTGAGTTAGATCTTGTTAATGAAGAATTAAAGCGTATTAATTCTTTGGCTGAAGATAACGGGCATTTAATACCTATAAATGAATTTAATAGCGTTTTTAAAAGTTATTCAGAAAAATTATATGGCGAAAAATATTTACTCTATTATGATAGCGAGTGGAGAGACAAGAAAAGCGGTAGACCGTTTAGTATTGGAAATTTAATGGGGAATATGGGAACAGGGAAGCAAAGAGGACTTATAATTGCTTTTGATTTAGCTTATTTAACATTTTCTGAAAAGAAAGGGATAGCAGCTCCAAAATTTTTAATTTATGATAAGTTGGAGAATACACATATCAATCAATTAAAAACAATAGTAAATTTATCACAGGAAATTGATGGGCAGCTTGTATTGCCTATTTTACGAGAAAGAATTAATGAAATTGATGCATCTTTAATTAAAAAATCTACGATTATTGAGCTGTCTCAAACTAATAAATTTTTTAAATTGAAATAAGAGGCATTAATAATTTGAAATTTAAGCGACTATTCTACTATTATGAGGCTAGTAACGAAGCACTAACTTTTATCAGAGGAAGTGCTTTTTTTATTTTACGGTAAAAATAGGTTAGAGTGGATAAAGTAACGCACAAGAATGGAATATAAGGATATTACAAAAAAAGTTTAGTGAAACTGCTAATCACTTGAAAAAACAGTTATACAAGAGGCGGGGATTTTTAATTGGATTTTTTTCAGCTGTGTTTATAAAAATTATAACTGAGGATAGTACGTATAGAGTTTTGGTTGGTTTTTTTCTAGGGGATAAATATGAACAAATGAAAAAAATTCCGTATTTTAGAAAATATACATTAATTATTTTTTGTTGCATGGCTAATTATTGGAATTGTAATTTTAATAATACGAGCTGTGCCTAAAAATCGTATTAGATTAATGAAGGAAATTACTAATGTTTATATTTCAGATAGAGAAAAGGAAGAAGAGGAAACAATAAGGAAAAGAAGTAGTTTTTCGGAAATGTTTTAAACCAAACTAATTACCATAGATATTTAAGGGGTATTAAAGTACTAATTTTTAAATAAAATAATCCTTTTAAAAATTAGCAGATCGAAAGAAAGTGGTATAATAGATAGAAATTAAATAATTAATCCTACTGGAAGAACCAGCGGACATTAAACTATTAAGGGTAGTAGCAATATTGCTCTGTGGTTTGATGTCCGCTTTTTGCATTTTATAAAAAGAGACAAGGAGTGCTGTAAACATGATGCAATTAACTTTCTTACCTAAAATTGATCGTAAAGCAACACAAGCGCGTTTAGAAGAGGTTCTTGAGAATATTCGTATTTATAGACAATTTGGGATGATTAGAAATGAAATGAAGGTCACAGCTTCTTGTGAGCCAAGATATCACGGTCCGACAAATTTAGTAGGTAAACCTGCTGAAGAAGTTGCTTTGGCAAATGTTGAATTGAGTGAACGAGAATTGAGGTTAAATCGCTTATCTTTTCAAGTTGATAAAGTTTTAAGTCGTTTTAGTAAGAGTCAAAGGGATATAATTGTAAAGCGATATCTGGAGGATGAGGATGTATTTGATTATATGGTTTATAACGAGATTGGTATGAGTGAGCGGACGTATAGACGTAATAAAGCCAATGCTTTTTATAAACTTGCATTTGCTCTTAGATTAGAAGTTTACGAACAACAGGGCGGTGAATAAGAATGAATTTTGTTCAACCTATTCGTGATCTAGAGCAGATACAGCAAATAAAAGAGTATTTAAAAGAAAAGAGCGAACGTAATTATATCTTGTTTGTAATGGGAATTAATACAGGCTTACGTATTAGTGATATTTTGAAGCTAAAGGTCGGTGACTTAAAAGGGAGTCATATTTCAATGCGTGAAATGAAAACAGGTAAGCAGAAGCGTATTCAAATTACTGCAGCATTAAGAAGAGAATTGAAATGGTTCATTGATGAAAGAGAAGACCATGAATACCTAATTAAAAGCAGACAAGGCAGTAACAGGCCAATAGGTAGGAGCATGGCATATAAGATACTTCGAGCAGCGACAGCTGAGTTTGGTTTAGATGAGATTGGTACACATACATTACGTAAGACATTCGGATACCATATGTACAT
Source organism: Bacillus sp. 105MF (assembly GCF_000374885.1). NCBI lineage: Bacteria > Bacillati > Bacillota > Bacilli > Caryophanales > Bacillaceae > Bacillus > Bacillus sp. 105MF. The sequence goes on from NZ_KB895565.1 coordinate 148,493, forward strand.
GCAGACAAAGAATATAGCGTTGCTAATGGAGATATTCAATCATTCATCTGAAAGAGTCACATTACGATACATTGGAGTAAATCAAGATGCAATGGATAAGGCGATGACGAAGTTCAAAATATAGCAGACATCCATTTTTTCTTTTTTGTTTTTTACAGTTAACCATTTTTTATGTGTTGTGTAACTCAAAATGAAAGGATTGATAAAGTTAAGTGTGACAAGGGATTCAGCATTCGGGGCAGTTACACAAAATATAAGATATGGGTAAGTCAATTAAATGTAAAATTGTTATTTGTTCTATAAAGAATAAAGGAGGAAAATTAAAAGATTATAAGTCTTTAGAAAAATGTTTTTCAACAAAAAATGTAGGAATTACAACATTAATGTATAAAGAGGTAAAATATGAAAAATAAAGGAGTGATTGGATTGGATTTTAACGGAATTATGGGGAATCTTATTGCAAGTGCGATTTATACTTTGTTGGGGATTATTGTGATTTGGATTTTTAGAACACCAAATAAAAAAAATGAAGTAGCTGCCACCACTATAAATAATTCAATTAAACATATTCAAATTATTAATCTTCCACCCAAAATTATGGAAGCAAGAAAAGTAAATAGTGACATATCAAGAGAATGGTTAATTATCCATATAATAGCTTCTCTTATTTTAATTTATTTATCTTTAGTTTACAGAACTGAGATAATAGATTTTGGGTATATAACATTCTCTTTTGGTCTTATCATTTCGATATTAATAATTTACGGGGTACATAAAGTAGCAATATTGCAAGAGTTATCTACGAAAGATAAGGTGGGGCTGTTCTTTCCGATTGTTTATTGGTGTATGTTTCTTATAGTTAATATGAGTTTGAGTTCTCCAATAATAAGCAATTCTAATATTAATAACGCGGAGCAGTTTATTAAAAATGGAGGATGGAATGGATTGTTAGGAAGATTCCTTAATGTTTCAAGTACTTATCATCAGGAGTTTATAACAATCATGTTTAAGTTTTTTGGGATTGGATTACTTTATATAAGTTTGATTTGGATTATTAGATTCCAGTTGTTCTTTGTATTAAATTGGATTGTCAATGTAAAGAATAAAGGGATTGCAAATAGCTTTATTATGTGGATGTATAGAAGGTTGTTCATTGGAAAATTTACTAATTATGTTATTGCGATTATATGTATGTTATTAATTGCTTTTATATTAATAAACGGATTTTTATATTTAGTAGTACCAGACTTAAATAAAATCACATTAGCGGTGTTTCAAGGAATTTAATTGTGGCAGAGTCGTGACCGCTTTTTGGCAGGAAACGTGCCGGTCGTTTTGAAATTTTCGTGTTATATTTGTATTGTGAGAAGTGGCGGAAAACACAACTCATAAAGATTCCTTTATATTTTGTCTAAACGATTCATAATGATGGCACATAAAATCCGTAACCAGCAGATGGTAGTGATTGAATGATACCGTTATTAGGGAGAGCTTTTGCTCTTCCTTGAGCTAACAACATCCTAGGTAGATGGAATGAGGGCGACCTGATAAGTTGACCAAGAGTGTCTGTCGTGGTTGTTAGCTGAAAGAAGAATAAAACTTCATTTACCGTAATTAAAGTACAAATTAATACTTAATGAAAAAGCATCCATTCGGGTGCTTTTTATTTTGGAGGTGATTAGATAATGTGGTTAATCTTATTTATTGGTTACAGCATTGGCGTGACACTGACATTGTTAATCGTGAAAAGTCTTATTGAAGCTAAAGAAGTACATGAGATAGACGATATAGACAAAGCAGTGTTAAAAGAGATGAAACAGTTGAAAGCGGCTAGAGGATATAAAGGGTAAGGTGATAGTTGTGGAAACACATGAACTTATTCAGTTAATAAGAGATAACAAGCTTATGAAGTTTTATAAGTCTAAAGAGTGGCGACAACTGAGACTTAAAGCATTACAACGTGATAACAATGAATGTTGTATGTGCAGAGATAAAGGAAAGTATCGTAGAGCCGATTGTGTTCATCACATTAAAGAAGTGAAGGAATATCCAGAGTTTGCATTAACCTTTGATAATCTTATGTCTCTTTGCAATACATGTCATAATGAAGTACATGATCGTTTAAGAGTGCAGGATAAGCCACCAGAGTTTGTTAATGAAGAGAGATGGTAATAGATGATTATCAATGATAACGGTCGTGAGTATGATACAGACTATCTTGAAAGAGTAGTACTGAAAGAACCAGAAGAACGAACGAGTGTAGAGCGAGACATCTTTAATGCTGGCGCTCGCTTTATTTATTATAGATACACACAGATTAGAGATATTGTTAATCGTAATAGATGTAATAATTTAACGATTGATAAAGTTAAAAAGCTTTTAGATATTAATAGAATTCAGATGTTCTTGCCAATAACAGAAGAAGAAATACATTATATTATTTCTTTTGTTGAACAAAATATCACGATTAAATAAGTCCCCCCCTTAAAATAAAATCAAATTTTTTTCGGGGGAACGTGCAACGGGAGGGGGACGTCGGAAAAAATATTTTTTGATTTTCTCACGTGAGGGGGAGGGGTGCACACAAAATACAGGGTGCATCCTTTTTAAATTCGTTTAAAACCGCCTCAAATACGATGCATGGAAAGAGGTGGTGAATATGGATGAATAATAATGCGACACCTCAAGAAGCCGCTCACAGTGACTATTTAAGCGGTATGAAGTATAAGGATATAGCAGAAAAATATTCTGTTTCTATGAATACCGTCAAGTCCTGGAAAAAAAGATATAACTGGCAAAGAGAGGGTGCACACAAAACACAAAAGGTTGCACCAAGAAAGAAAAGGGTGCACACAAAACTAAAACCGAAAATTAATCAGCTAAAAGAGACCATTAAACAAGATTTGATGAATCAATTGCAGGAAAACGGAACATTCGGTGCACATTATGTAGATTTAGTATCTGACTATATGGCACTTTGGGATATTAAAAACAATCTCATTCTTGATATAGAAGAAAGGGGTGTTGTTGTTGATTGGTCGAATGGAAAGCAAAGGGGCAAAAAGAAAAATGAAAGTATTAGTGAACTAAATAAAACGAATGCTCAAATGCTTAAACTTTTAGCAGAACTAGGATTGAAAGCAACAGAAGTAGATAAGGATGATGATGATGACGAAGACGTATAATTATCACCCCTACATTGATGATTACATGAGAATGGTTGAAAATGGAGAAATTCAAGCTTGTAAAGAACAAAAACAGCTTATGGAATTTCTACGATGGAAATTAGATCAACCAAACGTTGTAATAGATGCAGAAGCAATTGAAAAATCAGTGAGTGTTTCAGCACCTTATTTTCCTTTTCAATTATTCCCTTGGCAGAAGTTTTGCAATGCATTTATATTTGGCGTTCGTTATGATGATGGTCGATTGATGTTTGATCGCTTTTTTAATTTATTAGGGCGTGGTGCTGGTAAGAATGGTTGGATGGGCTACGATAGTTTTTTTATGCTGACATCTCATCATGGAATACCAAACTACGATATTGATATTGTTGCAACATCAGAAGATCAAGCAAAAACTTCATTCGAAGATGTTTACAATGTTTTAGATGATCCAAAACATAAGAAAAAAATGAAGAAGAATTTTTATAAATCTCAAACATTGATTCAACATAAGCGTACAAAATCAAAAATGAACTACAATACATCGAATGCTAGAACAAAAGATGGTAAGCGTTCTGGTATTGTTATTTTCGATGAGATACATGAATATGACAATTACAAGAATATAAAGGTATTTACTTCTGGTCTTGGTAAAAAGAAAGATCCACGCATTTTCTATATTTCTACAGATGGTTATGTTCGTGGTGGTGTTCTTGATGATTTAAAAGAAGAAGCAAGAGCAGTATTAAATAAAGAGTTGCCAGATTCCACATTATTTCCGTTCATTTGTAAATTAGATAATCCATCAGAAGTAGATAATGAAGAAATGTGGGAAAAAGCAAATCCATCATACCGATATAATCCATCTTTACAACAAAAAATGCGTCAAGAATACTACGATATGCAGAAAAACAGTTCATTACGTATTGAATTTATGACAAAACGAATGAATTCACCAGTTGAAGATTCTAGAAAAGAGGTTGCAACCTATGAAGATAGATTAGCAACAGATCAACCTTTTCCAGAGAATCTAAAAGGTATTGATGCAGTAGGCGGTATTGATTTTGCAGATGTTCGAGACTTTTGTTCTGTTGGTTTGTTATTTAAACATGATGGGAAAAGATATTGGATGCAGCACACTTTCATTCATCATATGGCTTTAAAATTGCAAGATATCAACCCCGATATTATTGAAATTGCAAAAGAAAAAGGATTATGTACGATTGTTTATGATAAATCCATTGATGCAGATCGTGTTGTGAATTGGTATTTAGAACAAGCAAAAATATTTAATATCAAGAAAGTCGCTTGTGATAGTTTCCGTGCTTCTATCTTAGAGGAGAAATTCAAAGAAACGGGTATTCCTTTAGAAATTGTAAGAAGAGGTCCGATTACACATGCAAAATTAGCACCATTAATTGATGAGATGTTTATTAAACAGTTAATTGTATTTGGTGATGATCCGCTAATGCGTTGGTATGTAGGGAATGTTTATGTAGATGAAAAAGGAAATGGTAACAAAGAGTATTGCAAGATTGATAAAGAGAAACGGAAAACAGATGGTTTCTTTGCTTTTACTCATGCTTTAACACAAGATAGTGAATTAACAGAAGCAAAACCATTTTCTGTTGGTGCATTTAAAGTAAGAATTTACTAGAAAGGCAGGTGAGGGAATGGGTTTAATTGATTGGATAGGCAGTTGGTTTGGAAAAAGGAGCAGGGCAGATTTAAAAAGCTGTTTTTATGAAGCTTCCATTGATTACTTCTTTAAAAAACTAGCTGTTAATACTTGTGTAGATTTAATTGCAAATACGCTTGTTCGTTGTGAATTTCAAACCTTTGAAAAAGGAAAAGAAGTTCGAAAGGGAAATCACTATTTATTTAATGTGCAGCCCAACCAAAACCAAAACGCTTCACAATTTATGCATAGTTTAGTCTCACATTTAATTTATGATAATGAATGTTTAGTAATTATGCATAACGATCAACTATATATTGCAGACAGTTTTAGCAAAGAAGAATTTGCATTAAAAGAAAATATATATAAAGGCGTTACTGTTAAAAACTTCACTTTTACCGAAAAGGTATTTAAAGAGAGTGAGGTTTTTTATTTTCAATTAAATGATGAAAATATCATGAGTGTAATTGATGGTTTATACAGCAGCTGGGGCAAATTAATTACTTCTGCTACAAGTATTTATAAACGTTCTAATGCAATGCGTGTTGTTGTGCAAGGTGAATTTTTAAGAGCACAAACACCAGAAATGCAACAACAAATGGATGCAATGTTCAATGAACAGTTTAAAGCGTTTTTTGAAGCAGATAATGCAGGTGCTGTGTTCCAATTACAAGATGGATATACATTAGAGAATTTTAGTAACACTTCCAAAGGAAACAAATTAGATAGTCGAGATATTAAAGCACTTGTTGATGACATTATTGATTTTGTTTCAATGGCTTTTCATGTACCAAAAGGAATGTTAAAAGGTGATGTTGTCGATGTCTCCAAGCAAACAGATAATTTCCTTATGTTCTGTATTAATCCGCTTATAGAACTTATTGCAGATGAAATAAATCGTAAGTTTTATAAGAAGGAAGAGTACTTAGAACGAACATATTTAAAAGTAGATACGAGTCGTATTAAATATGTAGATATTACACAACTAGCAAGTGCTTGTGATGTGTTCTTTAGAATTGGTGCAAATTCAATTAATGATATTTTACGGATGTTAGGACGCGAACCAATTAATGAGGAATGGGCAAATAAGCGGTATGTTACGAAAAACTATGAATCAGTTGAAAATGCAGCAGCATTAGGGGGAGGTGATGAGAATGACAGTAACGGAAATTCCGAAAATCAAAAATAGATTTGAGGTACTTAATAGCGCTAATACTGAAGAAGCAGACTTATATATGTATGGAACTATTTCAGCGTATTCTTGGTATGACGGTATCTCAAGTAGTATAGTGCGAGAACAGTTAAAGAATATTACAGCCAAAACAATTAACGTTCACGTCAATAGTGGTGGTGGAGATGTATTTGAATCAATTGCCATCTCTAATTTATTAAAAAATCATTCTGCCCAAATCGTTATTCACATTGATGGTTTGGCAGCAAGTGGAGCATCTGTTATTGCAATGGCAGCCGATAAAATTATTATGCCGAAGAATACAATGATGATGATTCATAGAGCGTGGACATATGCAGCTGGTAATGCTGAAGGTTTACGAAAAGTAGCTGATCGCCTTGATAAAATTGATACTGCAGTAACAGAAAGCTATACTTCCCGATTTGTAGGAGAAAGAAACGAATTAGAGGAATTGTTAGCAGAAGAAACTTGGTTGACTGCTGAAGAATGTAAAACATTTGGCTTCTGTGATGAAATTGTAGATGAGATTGAAATACCAAAAGAAGATAATGAAGAAGATGAAGATGATGAAACAGCAAAAGAAAAACTATTAAACAAATATATATCATCAGTATCAGCTAGTACAAAAGAAGAAAACCAAGAAAATACGAACAATACTAAAAATGCTTTATTTACATTACTAACGGCATTGAACACTTCCAAAAGGTAGTGTTTTTTATTTTGCATAAAATAGGAGGAAATGAAAAATGGCAATTAAAAATTTAGATCGTGAAGCACAGAAACAAAACGAAATGAAAGAAAAATTATTAAATGCAATGAATAGCGGAAATGAAGAAGCTGCAGCTGCAGCTATGGTAGAGTTTGCAAATTCTATCCAAGAAAATATTATCAATGAAGCACGTAGAGCAGTAAATGAAGATTTAACAGATCAACAAGTTATGGCAAGCCGTGGACTGCAAGTTTTAACAAAAGAGGAACAGTCATATTATAACGAAGTAATCGCAAATAAAGGTTTTGCAGGAGTTGAAAAGTTAGTACCTGCAACAGTTTTTGAACGTGTATTTGAGTATTTACGTACGAATCACGCATTGTTAAACTATATTGAATTTGTAAATACGACTGGTGTAACAGAATGGATTGTGAAAAAAGGAAATGTACAATCTGCTTGGTGGGGAAAACTTTGTGAAGAAATTAAAGAATTATTAGATGATGGTTTTGAAGCTATCCCAACAAACTTATATAAATTAAGTGCATATGTTCCAGTTTGTAACGCAATGTTAGATTTGGGCCCAGTTTGGTTAGATCGTTATGTTCGTGAAATTTTAACGGAATCAATGGCAATTGCGTTAGAAGAAGCAATTGTAAATGGAACAGGGAAAGACCAACCAATTGGGATGATGAAAGATCTTAATGCAGCGGTAACAGCAGGAGTTTATAGTGATAAAAAAGCAATTGTGCTTACTAGTTTATCACCAGAATCATTAGGAAGAGAAGTTATGGCACCACTAACAAAAGGTGGACGACGTGCCGTAAATAATGCACTTATGGTTGTGAATCCTCTTGATTATTGGGAAAAAATCTTCCCAGCAACTACATTCTTAACACAAAATGGTGCATATGTATCTGGTGTGCTTCCAATTCCAGCTACAGTTATTCAGTCTTTAGCTGTTCCAAAAGGAAAGATGGTTGCAGGGATTGCAAGTGATTACTTTATGGGTGTTGGTTCGACTCAAAAAATTGAAGTATCAACAGAATATAAATTCTTAGAAGATGAAACAGTTTATTTATCTAAGCAATATGCAAATGGTCGTCCAAAAGATAATGAATCGTTCTTAGTATTTGATATTAGCAGCTTAAAAGCTGGTGGTAGTCAAACACCTACACCCTAATCAATCCTCTACATTAAGAGTGGAGGGAATTGATTTTAGTAGCATGTTAAAACCAGAATTAATTGCTTACGCAAATCAACATAATATAGATATTTCTTCTGCAACCTTAAAAGAGGATATTCGTAAAATTATAGAGGAATCAGTTACAAATGGTGATTAAAATGGGGAAAACATTAGATGAAACATTACTTGAAGATGTAAAAAGCCGTTTGCGTATCACTTGGAATGATGAAGATGAACAAATAAATAAAACAATTGAACGTGGAAAGGCGTATTTACAAAATCTTTGTGGTACGTCTTTTTCATTTGATGAAGAAAATCAAGTAAAGCAATTATTGATTGAGCGTTGCAGATATGAATACAACAATGCTCTAGAAGATTTTGAAAAGAATTTTCGAGGGGAATTACAACGGTTAATTATAGATGCCGCCTTAAAAGAGAGGGCAAAAGATGAAGCCATATAACGAAACATTTAATGACGGTTTTCTAAAATACGGACGGACAGAAACAAAACGTAGTGAAAATGGAAAACGGATTAAGGGGATTTTTTCTGAAGAAGGTAAACTTGCTTTTAGGGAATTATCTGCACGGGATAGTGATTATCAATCTTGTGGACTATTAAATGCAAAGCTAGATAAGAAAGTAAAAACACTGTTTCCTCCTTCTTTTCGTTCCGTTAATAAGAACAATTTAAAAGTAGTTATAGATGGTTTGCAATACGATGTGATTAAAGTCGATTCAGACAAGCAATATTTATATTTTTATTTGCAGGAAGTAGGTGGATATGATGAGCAACGAACAATCGAAGAAACGACTGCAAAAAATGAATAGCTTGCTAATTTCAAAGTTGAAAGAACATTTTGAGGTAGGGGTTTATCAAGATCAAGTGAGTGAAGATGAAGAAGAAAATTATCATTATTTCATTTTTGAAACAGGCGGTTTTGAAAAAACAGATAACAAGTTCACACTAAAACAAAATGTTTTAATTCGTTATTATTCTGAAAATCGTGATGATCTAGATGAAAGAATGTTAGATATTATTGCAGCACTTGAATCTGCAGGACATTCATTTCAACATTCTAATAAAACGTCTATTCAAAAAGGCGAACTAGATGAATACATTGATGAAATTGAGATTTATGTAACAAGGCTTGTAAAATATGGCTGCTAGTTCATGGAGTTTAGAGTTTGGAGATATTGAGAAATTAGAAAACAAACTGAAACAGATTCCGAACAAGTCAGAGCAAGCACTAAATAAAGTGCTACATAATGACGGTGTAAATTTAGCATTAGAATCTATTCAACCTCAAATCCCTATCTCTACATGGAAAGGGAGAGTTAGAAATAAACGACATGCAAGAAATGAAAAAGCACTAACAAATAGCAAAATGAACCTTGGTTTTACGATTCGTCCAACACCAAGGTTTAATTATTTAAAATATCCCGATTTAGGTATTGGGAGATCAGCAAAAAATACTCCTCAAAAAATATTGGAGCGAGGATTGCAAACAGCTACACCCAAAATATCTGAACGTTTAAATACGGAGTTAGATAAAGCTATTCAACAAACATTAGGAGGTTCATAATATGGCAAAAACAATTGTAGAAGAATTTGATCCAATGACATTTACCAATGTAGGGATTCAATTTATCGAAGGTGGAGTACAACAAACAGGAACAAAGTTCGGTTGTGTGGGAACTATCGAAGGTGAAACGGAAATGCTTGAAATCGTTAAAAAGTGCGAGGGATTAGAAGTAAAAAAGATTTCTAGACCATCCAAAATAACTTTGACTCTTTCGGGACATTTACGTGTAGACGTTCTTAGAAAGATTTTCGGAATAAAAACAGATGGCTTAAAACCTGGCGTATGGTCATATGGTGCTAAATCTAAAGGTAAACCATTCGTCCTAACTGCTGATGTAGTTGATGAATTTGAGGATTTACAAAAACTAGTTGCCTTTTCTAACTGTGCTTCTTCAACAGGATTCAAATTTAAAATTGAAAATGGCGCTGATGAAGTTGCAGAAACAGAGTTAGAATTTACAGCAATGAAGGATAGTAATGGTGAAATGTACTATGAAGCATTAGTAGATGAATTAGAAGATCAAACAGTAAAAGATCAATGGCATACAAAATTCACACCAGAACTAGTAAAAGCGACAACTCAAACACCACAACAGTAATAGGGGGGCAACAAATTGGTGAAAGTAGAAATTGTAAAATTACAAGAAGTAGAAACTGTACAGTTAGACAACGGACAATTCCAAAGAATAACTAAAAATCAACAAACTGTCCCTTGTTATATTACAAATTATGCAGTGAAGAAGGGAAAAGATTTAGGATTACTAGAAGAATCCCTTTTGCAAGGGTTATTTAAATTAAAAGGTTTAGTGAACGTTGATCCAAATCAACTTGATAGTATAGATAGTACTGCTTTACAAGGAATTGACGAAGTTGAATTACAAAAGATCATTTATTTAGGGTGCTTAGGTGCAAATAAAAATTTCCCTTATGATTTTGATGCATTTTTAGAGCGATTTCATTATTCCTTTGATGCAACAGTAAAATTATATGCACAATTAATTTCTGGTGTAACAACGGGACAACAAAACGGATTTGCACAAGGATTAGACAAAAGTACAAAAACGGGAAAAAAGAAATTCAACCACCGAAAATAAACATTGAATGCATAGAGGACAAATATGTTCTCTATGTTTTAATTTATGGGATTGATCCAGATACATTTTGGCACTTTCCTGTTGCATCGGTGGAGCGAATAGCTGAAGGAAAACTTGCTTTTGATGGTTGGAAAGCCAATCCACGTTAAAGAAAGGCAGGTGAAAATATGGCAAATGGTCCAGAATCAAAAATAACATTTAAAGTTTTCAATCAAGAATTTAATAAAGCAATGGGTGAAATGAAGAATGAAAGTACAAAGTTACGTCAAGAATTCACCTTGCAACAAGAACAACTTAAATTAAGCAGTACAGAAACAGAAAAACTAACTGCAAAGTTAGGATACCTACAGCAGCAACAACAATTAGCAGCGCAAAAAGTTGCAGCAACTGAACAACAATTAAGTAAAGCAAAAGCTATATATGGTGAAAACTCTGTAGAAGTTGAAAAACTTGCACGTCAATTAGCGAATGCTCAAATAGCTGAACAAAAGTTTTCAAATCAAGTTAAAGAAACAGAATCAGCACTTCAAAGATTAGGACAACAAAATAGTGTTGCTGCACAAGAATTAAATAAATTAAGTGCAGAAGAAACTAGTCTTGCAAATAAATCAGCAAAATTTCGTGCTGAATATGATTTGCAACGTGCAGCACTTGGTAATAATGCAACTGAATCTGAAAAATTAACGGCAAAGATTCATTACTTGGAACAAGCACAGCAAAATGCTGCTCAACAAACACAAAATTGTGTACAGAAATTAGAAGCTGCTAAATCACAGTATGGTGAAAATTCTGCTGAAGTAAATAAGCTTGAAACAAAATTATTACAATTAAGAGCCGCAGAACAACAATTGCAAAATGAAGTTCAACAAACAAATACAGCACTATCTGAACAAGCAAACACTGCAAGCCAAGCATCAGAGAAAATTAATGCTGCTGGTGAAAAGATGCGAAGTGCTGGGGAAGCTATGTCTACGACAGCAACACCAGCTATTTTAGGTTTAGGTGCAGGAGCAATGAAAGTAGCTTCTGATATGGATGCTTCACAAAGAAAAATCCAAGCAAGTTTAGGTTTAACATCTGAAGGTGCTCAAAATCTTGAAAAGATAGCAGAAAGTACTTGGAAAAATGGATTTGGTGAAAATCTCGGAGAAGTTGATACAGCATTAGTAAAAGTATTTCAAAATATGCGTGATGTTCCACATGAGGAATTACAAGATGCAACTGAAAATGTATTAACACTTGCTCAAACATATGATGTTGATCTAAATGAAGCAACTCGTGGTGCAGGTCAATTAATGAGTCAGTTCGGATTATCTACACAAGAAACATTTGATCTGTTAGCTGCAGGTGCTCAAAGTGGTTTAAACTATTCGGATGAGTTATTTGATAACTTAAGTGAATATGCACCACTGTTTAAGCAAGCTGGATTCACAGCGGATGAAATGTTTACTATTTTAGCAAATGGTACTGCAAATGGCAGTTATAATCTTGATTACATTAATGATCTTGTAAAAGAGTTCGGAATAAGAGTGCAGGATGGTTCTAAAGGTGTAACAGAAGGCTTTGGTGAATTATCTAAAGAAACACAAGGTGTTTGGGCATCGTTTAACGAAGGAAAAGCAACTGCTGCTGATGTATTTAATGCTGTACTAGGTGATTTGCGTGGTATGGATGATAAAGTAAAAGCAAATCAAATTGGTGTAGCTCTATTTGGAACGAAATGGGAAGACATGGGTGCGGATGCTGTACTAAGTTTAAATGATGTGAATGGCGGACTTGGTGACACAAAAGGACGCATGGAAGAAATGAAAAAGATTCAAGAGGAAGCGTTTGGGCAACAATTTAAAAGTATGTTGCGGGAATTAGCGGCTGCTCTTGAACCTTTAGGAAAAGTTTTATTATCTATAGCAAAAGATATCATGCCTTCTATTTCAAGTGCAGTAAAAACCGTATCCGATGGATTCAATAATTTATCTCCTACTGCTCAAAAGATTATCATAATAGTTGGTGGCATTGTTGCCGCCATTGGTCCCTTGCTAATCATTCTATCCTCACTTGCACCACTAGCTGGTGCATTAGCTGGTGCATTTGGAATTACTGCAGGGGCAATGCTTGGGTGGATAGCCATTATCCCGATTATTATAGCGGCTGTTGTAGGGTTAGTTGTTGCAATCGTTCAAAATTGGGATTCTATTAAAGAATGGACCATAAATACTTGGAATGCTATTAAGGAGTTTTTAGTAGGTATTTGGGATGGTTTACTTCTAATATTAACTAATACTTGGAATATGATTAGTACAACTACAACAACAGTTTGGACTGCTATTTCAGAATTCTTCACAATGATTTGGAATGGTATTGTACTGTTTATTACTACAGTTTTACAGGGGATTGCTACATTTTTTACAACAACTTGGACTGCTATTTCAACTTTCTTTATGGAAATTTGGAATGGAATTGTAGCCTTTTTAACACCTGTCTTACAAGGGATTGCAGATTTCTTTTCATTGATTTGGAATGGTATTTCTACTGTAATTCAAACCATATGGAATTTTATTAGTCAATATTTACAAGCGATTTGGACTGCTATTTCTTACTTTGCTACGCCAATATTTGAAAGGATTAAAACTTTTATTACAGGTGTATGGAATACAATTAGTTCTACTACAAGTGCGGTTTGGGAAGCAATTAAAAACTTCTTATCTACTTGTTGGAATGGACTAGTATCTTTTGTCACGCCTATTTTTAATCGTATTAAAGATTTTATTGTTTCTGTATGGAATACAATTAGTTCTACTACAAGCACGATATGGAACACAATAAAAAATGTTTTATCAAGCATTTGGAATTCTATTGTTTCTGTGGTAACTCCAATTTTTAATAACATTAAATCAGCAATATCTACTGTTTGGAATGCAATTAGTAGTACAAGTAGCAGTATTTGGAACGGCATAAAATCTACTCTTTCAAGTATATGGGAAGGTATTAAATCAACAGCTTCTGGTGTTTGGAATGGATTAAAAGAAGCAATTATGACACCTGTCCGTTGGGTTACCAGTGCGGTAGAGGGTGCTTTTAATGGAATGAAATCTGCTGTATTAGGTGTTTGGGATGGTATCAAAAGCGGTATCAGAACAGTCATTAATGGCATTATTAGTATGATTAATAAATTCATTGATGGATTTAATACACCTGCCAACCTATTAAATAAAATTCCCGGTGTAGATGCACCAACTATTCCACATGTACCAATGCTTGCAAAAGGTGGTCATGTTCTTGGAGATGGACAATTCATTGCTGGTGAAGCTGGGCCCGAATTATTCAGTAAAAAAGGAAATAAAGTATCGGTTACACCTTTAAGTTCTTCAGAAAAAGCAGCTGGTATTGGTGGACAATTGAATTTACTTACAAAAAATGTCGCAGAAACGATACAAAATGCAGCTGCACAATTGGCACAAATTGTTGCATTTGACGTACCTAATGCATTAGGAGATGCACTTTTAAATGGTCTTCCTAATATGGCAGGAACAGCAACAGGGGAAGGCAGTAATCAACAACCAATTGAAGTTAATTTTTATAATACTGTTCGAAATGAACGTGACATTGATCGTATGTTTGAAAAAGCGGATGATTGGTTTGCGCAAAAAGGACGTAACTTAAATATTGGCATAGGGAGGAATTGATTTGCTAGACATTGGTATCAATAAAGAATTAGCGAGTGACTACGGTTTATGTATGGTAGATCGTCCTGTTATTCCTACTGCAAAACAAAAAGTAGAGCACATAGAAGTACCGGGAAGACACGGATCACTCACAAAAAAAGGGGCGTTTGAGGATGTCCCTTATAAAATTAAATTTAATTTGCTAGAAGAAGAAAATATAAAACCTTTAGTACGTGACATAAAAGTTTGGCTTATGAATGGAAAAACCCTCTATTTTACAGATGATGAGGTATATCGAAAAATCAAACATGTAGAAATTGGTGACATTGCAAATGAAATTGAAGAATTTGGAGAGTTTGAAGTGGAATTTACACTTGATCCTTTTGAATATGTTGAATCCGTTCCATTTGTCATAACGAAATCAGAAACGTTTATGAATATTGGAACATATGAATCTGCTCCTAAATTCGAGATTTTCGGGAATGGTGATGTGCGAATCATGATAAATGATGTTTCCTTTCAAATAAAGGGAGTAACCAATTCTGTTATAGTTGATTCAGAGCTTCTCATTGCTTATGAGGGAACAAAGCCAATAAAAACAGTAGGGAGTTTCCCTATTTTCCAAGTTGGAGAAAATACAATTGCATGGTCTGGAAATGTAATTAAAATTTTAATTGAACCACGGTGGCGATACATATGATTACACTATATGAAGCAAATGAAACAGATTTTACACATAATGGAATAGGGGTTTTAGACAACAATATTTATGATGCAACTGTTGAGGAAGAACTCAACGGTTTATTTATATTTAAATTTAGTTATCCATTGTTTGCTCCTTATGGAACAAAAATTGATGGAATGAGCATTATTAAAGCACCAACCCCAGATGGAGATCAGTTATTTCGTGTTGTGACTCCTAAACCAAGTATGGGGGAATTAACTGTACAATGCTATCACATTTTCTATGATCTAACTGAAAATTTAATTGAAGATATATTTATTCAAACAACAAATGGAAATGGAGCAATGAACCGTTTATCAGCAGGGTGTCAATATAAGCATCTGTTTACCTTTTATTCTGATATCCCAACTATTGCAAGCACACGTATTGTAAGGAAAAATCCAGTAGAAGCGGTTTTAGATAATAGTCAAGATAACTCTTTTATCAATCGTTGGGGTGGCGAATTAAAACGAGATAATTTTGATGTGAAAATGTTAAAAAATCGTGGTATGGATAGAGGAGTTGTCATTCAACACAAAAAAGATTTATTAGGATATGAAGGAAATGTTGATTGGAAAAGCCCAGTTACTCGAATCATGCCGCAAGGGTTTGATAATCTACTTTTACCAGAAAAATATGTTGATAGTCCCCTTATTAATAAATATCCTCATCCTAAAATTAGAGTGGTGGAATTTAAAGACATAAAAGCTAAAATTGGAGATCATGCAAAAGATGAAGATGCAGTCCCGTTGGAAGAAGCATATAAATTATTGCGTAAAGCTGCAAAAGAAATGTATGAAGTTCAAAAAGTAGATCAACCAAAAGCAACGTATAAGGTAGAATTTCAAGAGTTATCACGAACTGAAGAATATAAGAATTTTGCCATTTTACAGCGTGTTTATATGGGGGATATTGTTACTGTTAATCACGAAGAAGACAACCTTCATATTCAAGCAAAAGTAATTGCTTATAAATATGATCCAATTAAAAAAGAATATATAGACTTAACGATTGGTAATTTCAAAGAATCTTTTACAAGCATGGCAAATAAGCTGGATCAGATGCAAAATAACTTAGAAAACATGCCATATGATATTTTAGATGCAGCAAAAGAACACGCAACCAATCTTATTAATAGTGGTTTTGGTGGGCATGTTCGAATTTATCCAGACAGAATTTTGATTATGGATACAAAAGATGAAATGACTGCTTTAAGAGTTTGGCAATGGAACCTTAATGGTTTTGGATATTCTTCCACAGGGATTAATGGACCGTACGGAACTGCTATAACTATGGATGGACGTATTGTAGCTGACTTTATTACTGCTGGAACAATGAATGGTAATTTAATTAAAGGTGGAGAAATAAACGGTGCTACTTTAAGAACGTCTGATACAAAAAACTACGTAAGTATATCAAAACAATTTATACGTTTGTTTGAGTCAGACATTACCCGTATGTTTTTAGGATATTATATAAACTCAAGAAAAGAAATGCAGCCCACTATCTTTTTAGGGGGAAACGATGATATAACCGCTTCACAAGGGGCAGTAGCAGTATATCAACAATCTGACTCATATCCCAAAGCTGGCGGCATTGGTATCACAAGGGGATATCAAAGTGGAAGTAAAACAGATTTGTACTTTCCGGCAAGTATTTTCTTTGACCAAAACGGAAAGATGCTTATAAAAGCGGAAGATTCTTTGAATATAGATTCATTATACTCATACATGAATTTAACTGCTGCAACAGATTTCGGAGTGAAAGGTAAAAAGAATCTCATGCTTGAAGCGACTGAAGAGAATATGTATTTTACATCAGGAAAAGCCTTTTCTTTTCATCAAAATGGAAAAAGAATCTTTTCGGTAAAAACTTCTTCTGGTGGGGATACAGACTTAGTGCTTCAGTATTCTTTGTTACGAAATTCTGATTATGCAAATGGATATCTTCAAGTTATGTCAGGAACTGGTTCATTTTACGGTGGGATTTTAGCTGCTGATTTTAAAGTATCATCAAAGAAAAAATACAAAACAAACATTCGTGATATTGCGTTTAGTGCATTAGACAAAGTAATGGATTGGGATGTTAAACAATACAACCTTAAAACAGATATGGAAAAACTTTATGAAATGCGTATGAATCGCCAAGAAGACGAGCCTATTTTAACAACAAAAGATATTCCAACACGTTATGGACTTGTTATTCCAAATGAAGAAGAAGAAACGGGTGTTGATCTATATGGTATGCTCTCACAATTAACAAAAGGCTTTCAAGAATACGTAACCAAAACAGATGCTAGAATCAAAGAATTGGAGCTAACGCAACCTAAAGGAAATATAAAGCATAGAGGAAGACCAAAACGTACAAGAAGACCGCTTAGACGTCTTAAAAGAGGTGCGATAGAAAGGAGCGTAACGAAATGAGAAATGAAGTAATTACAATTGATTTATCTGATCCAGTATTTACGAAAACAATTCGTTCACGCCAAAATGATAAAAATGGTTTGAAAATTACCGCGTATTTAAAAGAGAATGGGAGGATTGTCAATTTAACAGGGTGTACTGCGAAATACGAAGCCGCAAATTTGAGAGGTGGATGTATACGGCAAGATGCAACTATTGTTGATGCCCGAAATGGAATTATTGAATATACATTATCTGCTGAAGCGGTTTCAGCTCCTAGCGAGTGGATCGCTTATTTTGTTATAGAAAAAGGAGCTACAGAACGTTTTAGTACACCAGATATAAAAATTTCTTTAAGAAGCGATTTCAGAGAAGGGAATTTTAATATCGAAAACTATGTTAGCGAATTCGATATGTTAAAAAATAAGATAAATGATACTAGTGATACTGCTGACACTATTTTAGAGGAAGTATATAAAATGGATGTTCCTGCAATTATTGCTGCAAAAGATACAGCAGAAGAAGCGAAAAGAGATGTGAGTGTTTTACAAAAGAACATGGTTAGTGTATTAAGTTTTGGAGCCAAAGGTGATGGTGTAACTGATGATACAAATGCTATCCAAAAAGCTTTAGATTTAGCCAAAACATTAGGGAGTGTTGAAGTTATTATTCCTAATGGAACTTATCTTATAACTAAGTACTTAATTGTTTATAAAAATACAAACATCAAAATGCAGAAGAAAACAACTTTACTTCGAGGTCACGGTGGAGGATTCTTCAAGAATGGTAATAAAGGAGACCTGTTTACTGGTTACGATGGAAACGGCAATATAACTATCGAGGGCGGCACTCTTGACGGCAACATATTAAATTACAATCATGGGTTTAATCATACAGGGTGGGCACGAGGTAGAAGTTTAACCTTTAGGGATATCACATTTAAAGATGTCATTAACGCACACTTTATGGATATCAATGCTTGTGATGGCGTACTCATTGAGAATTGTAGATTCTTAGGCTATAAAGATATTACAACCGACCAAAGCAGGTCGTTTTCAGAAGCTATTCAGATAGCCAATCACACTGAGCTAGGCTACAATGAGTTTGGTGCCTGGGATGGAGAACCTAGTAAGAATATAACTGTAAAAGATTGTTACTTTGGAAGCAGTGGTACAGTAGGAATGGGACCAGTAGCGACTGGTGTAGGTAACCATGGATCGGTGTACGACTTATACAATTCTGGTATCTATGTAGTTAACTGTGTATTCGATGATATGACCTATGCAGGAGTTAGAGCTATGAAGTTTATAGATACTCGTGTTGAGAATTGTATTTTCAATAACTGTCAAAGGGGCATTGTCTTCTCTAATATAGATGGAACTAGCGAGTCAGGTAAAGACAGATTCGGGAACGTTATAGGTCTTCCTCAATCGGGTAATAACTTTATTGTTAGAAACAACACCTTCAGAGGGATTAAAGAGGAGTTTGTTTACGCTAGAGCTTGGTTTAAAGATGCTTACTATGACAAGTGTAAGAATATCTTGATAGATGGAAACATCTTTGAGAGCCAGCATAGCGAAGCATTCACTAACTCTAAGAGTGCTATAACGTTATATTTAGTAGAAAACTGTACTGTGTCTAACAATATCTTCAAGAAGGTATATAGGGGCATCCATTCATCTTACAACTCTAATATAAATATAATAAACAATGTAGCTGAGGAATGTACTACAGAGTTTATATTTCTTAACGAAGGTGAAGGTAATCAAAGTCTGGGTATCTCTAAGGATACAAATATTATAAACAACACAATAAACAAGTCAGGTAGATCTACTATTAATATCCAATACACTCATGGGTTACTAGTAGAAAACAACACAGTCTATAACCCTTGTATTGAAACAGATGCTACTCGGAGTGCTATTTCTGTCGCAAGTACTACAAGGAATGGATTGGTTAGAGGAAACAAAGTATACAAAGCCACTACAGGAAACCAGAATAAGTACGGTTTAGAAGTGACAGGTTCTTGTATTAATGTTCAATCTTATGATAATTACCTAGAAGGTAAAACTGCAAGAGCTTCTATCAGCTCAGCGAATGGCAACTTCGCAGGTATCTACATTACTGATGCAAACGGTGGTCTTAGAAAGTTGACAGTAGATGGCAGTGGAGTTGTGTCTGTAACTGCACCAATATGATATATCGAAATCAAGAGCAGCAATAGCTGGTCTTTTTTATTTTGCTTGAAAGGAGGTGATAACGATGTAGAAAAGATAAGACAAAATGCGGTAAAAGTAAGAATCAATTTAAGAGAATCAAAAAATCAAACAAAAAAATTCGAGGGAGATGTTCAATAATGACTAATAATTCTAATGAGGTAAATCAAGTAGTAGTTGAAGAGGTAATTAAAGAGGTTCAAAAACGTTTTGGCTTAATTCCAGGATTCTTCAGTGAGGATAAGGAAGCAGGTGCTATCTTCTTAAATAAAGGCAATTATGAAAGTAGCATTTGGATGGATGGTGAAGGACTCTTTTATGAGGACGATGTACCTTGGGAAGAGCTTATTATTACAAATGCAGTAGCCGACACGGATACACCTCCAATGCTACGTAGACACGGAAACTGGGTTCACATGACAGGTGCGATTAGATTGGTTAAAAACCAACAAGTATTTACAAGAATCACACCAGATATTGCACCACACCAAGATTCTTCCTTCGCTGCTACAGCTTACTTAGATAACGATCCAAATCGTCCAGTTGCAGCCGATGTGATTGTTCATAAAGATGGAAGGGTTTCTACTTATCTTCCACAAGCACAAACTCGCTATGTATCATTTTCTTTATCATATCCGATTAAGTAATAGTAAGCAGTAAAGGAGATGATCAGTTAAATAGCAATAAAAAGGGAGCATAAACGATGCTTCTTTTTTATTGCCAAAAAGGGGATGAAAAAATTGCCGGAACAAGAAAATCATGATGATTTCACTAAAGTAATTATTGGATTAACAAGAGTAGAAACAAAAATTGATGGTCTTGGCAACGTGAGGGAACTTGCAATAGAAGCACAGCAATCAGCAAAAAGCGCTCACTTACGTGTAGATCGTTTAGATAGGCTTGTATTTTGGATAGGAACAACCGTAATTGGTTCAATTATTGCTGGTGCCATTACATTGCTTTTTAAATTTGCAGGGAAGTAGGGGGAAATAATGGGCAAACAAGATATTAAGAAACGATTCCGCAACTGGAAAACATGGGTTGCGGTTTTTTCGTTGGTCGGATTTCTATTCACTAAATTCGGCTTACCAGAAGCAAAAAGCTTTTTAGATGAATTAGCACCTTATGTATTATCCGTTGGTATTGCATTAGGAATTTGGTCAGATCATGAAGAAAATGAACAAGGAGATGTTGAATAATGACAGAAAAATACATTGTAGATATTTCAAAATTTAACGATAAAATTAATTGGTATGTAGCAGCGCCACAATTGGGATTAGCAATTTGCCGTGTGCAATATGGTTCAAATAAAGTAGATGAATTATATAATCAACACGTGAAAAATTTAGAGGCTAGAGGTATCCCACATGCAGCATATGCGTATGGCTGCTATGTTAGTGTAAATGATGCAATTGTGGAAGCAAAAGACTTCTTGAATCGAGTTAATAAGAATGCTAAGTTTCTTGTTTTAGATGTGGAAGATGATACTGTAGCATCTATGGAAAGTAAGGGTAACTTGGGAGACTTAGCAAAGGCATCACAAGCATTTATTGATACTTGTAAGGCTGCAGGTTGGAAAGTCGGTTTATATGTATCGCATCATATGTATAATCAATATAATTTACAAAATGTAAAAGCGGATTTTATTTGGTTACCACGTTACGGAACAAATGATGGACAACCACAAGTCAAACCAGCATATCCATGTGATATTTGGCAATACACTGATAACGGATATATCAATGGTATTGGAAGAGTAGATATTAATTTATTACGGGGAGATAAAACATTAGATTGGTATATTGGTGATGATATAAACACAATCGCTTCATCTCGAAATGTAGGCATCGGAATTGCTGTTTCTAAATATCCTGTTGGATATGGAATTAATCTTTATGATGCACCAGATGGTAACTTTACTGGAGAACGTTTTAATGACAAAACACCACATGTAATTCTTGAAGGTGTTTGGTATGGTGGAAATGAAAACATGCTTTGTTTTGGTCCGAATCAATGGGCGAAGCAAGAATATTTTGAGGTGCAATGGTTTCATGCTTATTCTAAATA
Organism: Bacillus sp. 105MF; assembly: GCF_000374885.1. Classification (NCBI taxonomy): domain Bacteria; kingdom Bacillati; phylum Bacillota; class Bacilli; order Caryophanales; family Bacillaceae; genus Bacillus; species Bacillus sp. 105MF. The sequence goes on from NZ_KB895565.1 coordinate 170,166, forward strand.
TCCTACTGGATATGGAATTAATACGTATGAAGCGCCTAATGGTCCGTTTCTTGGTAGGGTTGATGGTTCTGCACCTTACGACATCTATTATAGAAAAGATGGATGGCTTGCTATCGACAATAAGAACTATGTGGAAGAAAAACATTTTGATATTCGATAAAAATAAAAAGCTGGCTCTTAGGAGTCAGCTTTTTTTATTTCCCTAAACCAATGCTTCAAAAAATATTTATCAATATGTATTTCAATAATGATTACCACTTAATTCCATGGAAATGTGTTAATATTTAGATAATTACAGATAGAATAAGGAGGATGGCTTGTTATGAGCACAAATGTAGTAACCAAAGAAAAGATCAAGCATTCATTAGATACTTGGTATCAATCAATGTTGCAACAACAAGTGGGGAAAGCGACACGATTTAAAGAAGAAGTTGATAATAAAATCAATCATGTAGAAACAGATCAAGACATATTATTGTATTATGCACTATTAGATTTTCGATACAAGGTGCTTACAGATTGGTTAAATATTAAAAAAGATAGCTTTGATAGTGTAGAATCTTTTGAAGTTGCTGAAGAGGGATTTTTAGCATATTACTATCATTTCTTCAAAGCATTCTATTTTAGAATCACCGAAAACTATACAGAAGCAAAAAAACAGTTTGAAAAAGCAGAAACACTACTAAAATATATTCAAAACCCTCTTGAAAAAGCTGAATTTAATTATCGTTTAGGTGAATTTTACTATCACACATACCAACAAGTAAAATCCATTGAATACCTTCAAAAAGCAAAAGAAGAATTTATAAAACACTCCGAATATGAAATTAATGTTGCATTATGTGAAAATGTATATGGCTTATGTTGCATTGAATTAAAACACTTTGAATTAGCAGAAGAAAGTTTCAATATTGCTTTAAATATATTTCAGAAAGTAAAGCACGAAAAATATATTTTAATGATTAGAAGTAACTTTGGATGGTTATATGGAAGTCAAAATTTATCTGAATTAGCCATTCGTCATGTTTCTGAAGTTGTCGAAAAATTACCTGAACATTATAAAGCTGTTTTTACTATGGCTGAGGAGTGTTATAAATTAGGTAAAATCGAACTAGCAGAAAGCTATATCGCATCGGGAATTAAAATTTGTAATGAATTAAAAAATAAGGAATTTCTACATCGTTTTATGATATTGAAAGAATTAAATAAAGATTCGAATACAATTGAATTAGAAAAAGCTGTATTAGAAGGAATTTCATATTTTGAAAGTGTAAATTTACTAGAATGTATAATAGAATACAGTCAAAAATTAGCCATCAAATTCCATGAAGAAGGTAACTATTTAAAGGCAAGTCAATATTTCTATATGAGTAATAACGCAAGTAAAAAACATTTAGAAAAAGGGGCTTTGAAATAATGAAAAAAATTAGTGGAGTAGTAACAGGATTAGTAGTTGCTGGTGTTCTAGCAATTAGCTTAAATAGTTTAAATGAATCGAATCAATATTCAACCCGTGGTGATACTGGTGGAGCACCTGCAAGACCTGATTATATCAGTATTGGTGATGGTGGTGGTGCACCGTCTAATGCACATGGAGATACTGGTATAGTTGTAGCACAAGAAATTTAAGTGAATTTACAGTAAAAGAAGAACGTTTACCCTCACTAAAAGGCGTTCTTCTTTTTTATCATCCTTCTGTTTTAGGACTTTGTTTTACATGTTCGATTCTGAATCCCACACTTCAGTAAATTCGAAACCCTTTAAATCACTTTCTAACACTGCATTTCTAAATTCGTCAGACACCAAAATATAGTTTGGGTGAATTTTTTCATTTATATACAATTTAAAAATCATTTCATTTTGAACAACACTAGGAATAAATGCAAATTTTTCACAGCCTATTATTAAACCTGAACTTAATTTTTCAAATATTGTATTATCAATGTCAAGTGCATCTAACACACGTAAAACGTGAATAGCATAGTATTTTTCGTTTGTTGTATTATGAATTAGGGGTAGAAATTCAACACTATTTCCTACTAAAGGTTTTAATATTTGCTTAGCTTTCTTACTAATTATTTGTACACCAGATTTCCCCCAAAAAATAGGACAATCACTTTGATACCCTTCATCTATAATCTCAATAAATTTAACTGTCCATGAATCTGACAAACTTAATTTTGAATTAAAATCGTTTTTAAAATATTTCTTGTCCTCTTCATAATTTAATAATTGAAAAGTTTGATAATCATCGGTTGAACTTTTTAATTGCCAAATTTTCATATGTATATTCTCCTTTACAATTTGTTAACTGATATATAATTATTTCTTTGGTTCATTTAATCTTACCTTACCTTCTAATAAATCTTGTCTTATTTTGTGCAAAACTTCAGCTACATCAGCTTGAGTACCACCCATTTCCATAACACTATTTAGTCGTTCTGTTACTTCTCTTATATACTCTTTAGAATGGCTACCTATATGTAGTACTTCAGTAGTTACATATTTATGCCCCTCTGCCCCATACCCTGGTAGAAACACTCCATTAGCAGCAGAGTTATGATGTATTTCAAACTCTTTTAATAGTTCTTGTACTTCCACAGCCCTACCGTCATTCCAAGGTACAATATGATGTGCCGCATTAGGGTATGGTGGTGGTTCAATTCCTGCTTCTTTAAGTTCTTCACGCAATACTTTAGATTCTCTAGTAGAGGAACTATACTCACCTTTTACTTCAACTCTATCAAGAACTTTATTTGCATAATCTTCTATTACTTCTTGTACATCTTTAACTCTACTTCGTCCACTAGTTTTGGAAAACAGAAATGTATCACGGGCTTCTCGTAAAGTTTCAAAAGTTTTTATCTGAGTGCTTCCAAATCCACTAGCACCTGCGAATGCAAAGCGATCCCTTAATTGTAAATTGCTTGTAATATACGAAAACCCTTGTGGAATCTTATCTTTTGCTAGTTTAGTTACTTTACCCACTTGACCTAATTTACTTGCTTTACCTAATCCTTTATCACCAATGACTCCTAATGCGACTTGTGTTAAAGCATAACTTCCCCATTTAGCACGACTTTCAGCATCTCCATTTATTACATCATTAATAAATGAATCTGACAATACATTATACATGGTACTAAGTGTATCAATAGGATGTAACGCAGCATTCCCCATGTTTTCCCACGTTTCCCATTTACCAAGCGCCTTAAATCCTTCTATGGTATCTTCAACCGCTTCTCCTGCACCTTCTACAATACCGTCCCGAATTTTTTCGAAAGTGGATTTTTCAGGTAGCTTACCACACATTTTCCCTTCTTCAATTGAACTACTCTTTAGAAGGTTTTCAGCCCGACGTGCCCTCTCTTCTTCAATCAATTGAATAGAAGTTGTCCACTCCATATTCAATCCCTGTGTACTAAATGTACCACTAGCAGGACTAAAACCTTTCCCACTTTGGACTTCAGCAAGACCCGTAGCAATACTAGCAGCTAATTGAAGTGCTGTACCATAGTTATTGCTAGACGTTTGATTAAATTCATATAGATGATCTAACTTTTCTTGCAGTTTTTTCCTCATGACAGTAAAAAGATTCGCCATAGCATCCATACCCGGGATTGGCATAGCTTGACTGACGGCTTCCATACTTGTTTTCATTCGGTCAATTTCTTGAATTTGTTCTAATATTTCTTGTTCGATTACATCCGTTGAAGCTACCTTTGATTGAAATTGACTTGGAAAGGCATCGTTCTGACGGGTTAATTCTTCACATAAGTAAATGATTCCTTGCGCTAAAGGGCGAAAAGTTTCTGCGAAAAACGCTTTTGCACTATCGTAAGTTTGCCCTTGTAGAACGGTATCACTGGTAAAAGCATCAATCGACTGAATAGCTTGTTCCATGCCTTGAATGGTAGTGGTACAGAAAGCATTCATACTTTGCGTTTGGGTATGTACTTCCCCTAGATACATATTTAAACTCAAAATTCTCCCTCCTTAATAGGTAAATCATACCAATTAATAGAGCGCATGAGAAGTGACACTTTCAAAGAAAAGAGCTGAGTATAAACTCAACTCTTTTTGACCACCGACCACAAAAAAGACCACACAATTAAAATAAAATAAATACACCATATAAGTTTAAAAGACAATACTATTATTTTTTATTGCGATAGAATGCGGTAGAGTAACATAAACATCACTAAGTGATGTTGTATACTCTATACTACACATATGTGGAAGTGAAATGAAAAGCCGCCTCTTATGAGGTTGCTTTTTTTGCGTTTTCTAATAGAGTTACAAAGAGAAAAACACTTAGGGTTTAATTTAAGTGTTTTCCCCACATGTATTTCTTTTTATATCAGTTTTTATCTGTACTAATAAAATATAAAAAAACAATATTTATTGCTATATCAACGACTTGAATTATTTAACAGCATATATCCTTATACCAAATATAATCGTTCGTTTTATATATTATCTATTTAATAGAAGGTAATGAAAAGTAAACAGGATAAAGTCTAGTGGAAAATGAGATACCCTCTATAGATTATACGTGATCATAAATTATTTTATTATTTAAATATAATAGAGAAGTTTGTTCAAACACTAATTGTTGATTAGTGTTTTTCTTTAAATTAAAGTGGATGTGGTCAAAATGTGGTCAATTAGGATTTAAAACAAAATAATGCAGCTTCTCATCTCAGAGAAACCGCATTATATCAAAGTCTTTCGTATGATCCCGACTGGGTTCGAACCAGCGACCTCCACCCTGTCAAGGTGGCGCTCTCCCTGCTGAGCTACGGGATCATGATAAAAGTGATAATTTATATATATCTGATAATTCTGTTGGTTTGATTATACAAAATTAAGTGGCACCTTACAATAGTTTTTAACTACAATGTTTAAAATGGAACCTGGTAGAATAACACATTTATATTTTGTTGGGAGCACATTTTCATGTAGTTTAATAGTAAATAGTAAGAGAATTACTCATTCATGAAGCTGAAGTGATTTTTTGCGTTTCATCAAGTTGAATATTAATTTATATCCTATAATACAATTTAAAATTGATATAATTTAAAATAGGACATAATTTGAAGGGGCGTGTCACTTTGTTTAGAAGGAGCGGAAAAGGAATTATTCTTGTTGGGTATCTTGTTTTATTTGGATTAATATTCGGTGGCATTATGTTGTTTTATAAAACAGATAAGAAAGAAATGAATGCTGAAAAGACTGAGCAAATCGAAGAGGTAGATAAATCAAAAGATATTGGAATGAAGATAAGAGAAACGCATAGTGATTTAAATACGATTACTGGTTGGGAAAGGTATGAAAATCTAGAGAAAACCGATGCTCCAGATTGGGAAGTGAACGAATGGGGATTCAAGTTGATTGATATTACTTTAAAAGAAGCTGCTTCGTTGACTAAAGGCAATTTAAAGGAAGATTTAGACCGAGCTAGAAAATTGCTTCATACTTCAATTCAAAATCATGATACAACAGCTTTAGTATATGTTCACCGTATTTTACATGATCTTGATATCGGACAAAACAGATTGGAAGCGAGAGATGTGTTTAACAGTGCAAAAGCTGGTGCTGGTGATGCTAGTGCAATACCTACTTATGAGGATTATATTAAGCAACATAGCAAATAAATATTAAATTTATATTTGTTTTGGTAGGATCTTCTTTTTACAATTTCGTGGAAATAGGGTATAACAGAAACAGAAAATAGCTTTATAAATACTTTATAGATTAAAGAGGTATATACAAATGGTAAGAAAATCTTTCAAGATACGTGTATCTAGAAATAGAACGATCTCAATAAATGGTGCGATTCTTGATGTTGATGTCTCTCATGATGAGTTTTTAGATGAGTTTATTGAAAGGGTAGATTCAAAGGGTTGGTCCTTCATGGGAATGACCGATGAGATTACAGAAGAGGAAGCAGGGAATAATTTAATAGATTTATTGGCTGATGAGAAGGACAAGTAAGAATGAGTCCTTCTTATTTTTATGCGTATGATTATGTCTTTTCTTGTAAAATTATGATATAGTGAAAAACGGCAATTAATTTTCCATTTAAATACCAATTTAATGTCGGATTGGTAGAATTAGTATATAAGGCAAAAGAAAATAGAAAAGGGAGAGTCATATGGTAAATTGTAAGAAAATTTCGGTTTTTATTATGGTGATTTGTTTATTCTTTTTAACGCCTATGACATTGTACGCTGAAACTGGAACTGAACCAGTGCCGGCACCTGGTCCGGGTCCAAATGTGTTTGGGCAGTTTGCAGTTTCAATTGATGCAAAAACAGGGGATGTTTTGTATGACAAAAATGCACATCAGCATGCATTTCCGGCAAGTATGACGAAAGTATTGACTGCTATTTTATTAATGGAGCATACGAAGCCAGAGGAGCAATTTACGTTTTCACAACCTGCATTAGATCAGGAAAAGAGTAATTATCAACTTGAATTTCAGGTAGGTGAAACAATCAATCGTAATACAGCACTAACAATTTTAATGGTATTAAGTGCAAATGATGTTGCGTATGCAATTGGTGAACGTATTGGTGGAAGTATAGAAAACTTTGTGAATATGATGAACGAGAAAGCGAAGCAGTTAGGGGCAAAGGATAGTCATTTTGTAACGCCGAATGGTTTACATGATCCGAATCATTATACGACGGCATATGATATGGCAATGATCACGAGAGGGGTTCAACAATACCCTGAGATTTTACAAGCTATGAATACGAAACGAACAACGGTTACAACATCTAGACAAACGGTTTCTATTTTTAATAAGGCTACTTATTTCGAAAATCCATATAGTATTGGTGGAAAAACAGGTTTTACAAATGAAGCACGCAATACACTTGTATTATTAAATGAGAAAGATGGTAATCGTATTGTCAATGTTGTGATGGCGTCACAAAGACCAGAGATTTACGAAGATATGCGTCAAATTGCAGATCATTCTTTCTCACAATTTGCTAAGCAAATGGTTTTAGATAAAAATAATTGGCATCAGAAAGCAACATATTTAGATAAAAATATAGATTGTGAACTTGAAAAAAGTGCAGAATTGATGTTGAAGAAAGATGAAGGTAAGAATGTAAAAACAGTCTTTAGAACGGCTCCGGTTGATAAAGAAAAACTATATCAAAAGGGGATTCATCGCGGGGATGTAATTGGAATAGTAGACGTGACGAAAAACAATCAAAAGATTGAAAGTATTAATGTTCTTTCTAAGGAAGATGTTACATTTGCAATGCCGAAAAAAAATATAAAGCCAGCTGAACCTACGTATCCTTTTGGGTTGATGGTAAGTATTGGAGTTGGAATTATTGCTTTAATAATAATCGGTTTATATGTGGTAAGACGAGCTAAAAAGAATGCGGTTTCAGAAGTGGAATAGGCAATGATCAATTGCCTATTTTTTATTGCGTTTTTCATTCGTTCATTATAGTATTGACTTGAGTTCTTTTTTAAGAACAACTTTGGATATCCTAGTTGTTACGTGCATATACATAATAAAGAGGAGGAGATAATGATGAAACTAGTTTGGAAGATTATGAGTAACGTCATCTCATTTGTTTTATTTGCGTTAATGGTTTTTTTAGCGTTTATTGTCATCTCATCAAAAGCAAGCGGCGGGGATCCGACTGTAATGGGATATCAATTTAAAACAGTACTATCTGGATCGATGGAACCAACATTTTTAACAGGGTCAATTATTGCAATCGAACCAACGAAAGATGGATCTAAATATAAAAAAGACGATGTAATTACTTTTAAAGAAAGCGATAAAAAAATTGTAACTCACCGTATTATTGATGTGAAAAACGTAAATGGGAAAGTAATGTATGAAACGAAAGGTGACAATAATAATGGGCCGGATTTAAAACCAGTCTTAGCAGAAAATGTTATTGGGAAATATGGAAATATTACAGTTCCATATGTGGGATATTTGTTGAATTATGCGAATTCAAAAGCAGGAGCAGCCTTACTTTTAATTATTCCAGGCATATGTTTACTTGGGTACTCTGCAATTTCTATTTTTAGTGCAATCCGTAGCATTGATAGCGAAAAGAAAAAGAAATCTGCAGATGTAGGACAATCTGTATAATTCCGTTATTTTCTTCATTTTAGAGATTATAAATATAAAGATATTATTGGGGAAACCTTCAATACCAGTTAATAATGATGCACTTTTGGAGTTATTAAAGGAGAAGGGAATTAAGGCGGGAAACAAGAATACATTTAAAGTGAAATTTGAGTTTGTAGATAATGGAAAAAAATTAAAATCGATTCCAAGGAGATACGCTTGAGCTGAAATGGACATTTGATGCACAGCAAACAGTTGGTAGCGAGAAATAATTATATAAATAGGCTATCAAATTGATAGTCTATTTATATATATTATTTTCGAACTATTATACGGAGATATGTATATGAGAGATTAGATTGATAGAATTAGGTTTTTTACCATGCAAAAAGGTCATATGCCACAAAAATGTAAAAAAATTCTATATTTTTTATTTGATTTTCGGATTTTATTCTATATAATGAAATTATGTTCTTTATAGAGAATTGAATGCGAGTAATGGGAGAGGTTGGAATGATGAAATCATCAAAAAAAATAAAAACAATACTCATGTTACCATGTATGTGTTCAATAGCTTTCTATATGGGATCACAAGTAGTTACGTATACAGAGGCTGCTTTTGTAAATGAGGCAAAAATACATTCTACTGTTTCAACTGCAATTGTATTTCCAAAAACGATTGATACTTTGGTGAAAGAAACGCAACAGCATGAGAATTTGATTTTAAATGGAACTGAAGGAATGAATAAGGAAACGCAAGCTGATTCTGTAGAAGTACTCGAACAAAAAGCGCAGCAATGGAGAGAACAGTTTGAAAAAGTGAAAGTGGAACGTGAAGCCTTGCAACACATATATACAGAAATAGAAGATTATTATAAGCAATCAGTAGAAAATGTAAGAGTAAATAATAGCGATTCAAGTAAGCAAGTGCTTCAATATGTACAAGCGGGTTTTACTAAAGTAGGGAGTATTAAGGATAATGTTGATAAGCAAATATCAGTACAAAAAATGGAAGAATTTATTCTAACCCTACAAAAGAAAATAGAAGAGAAAAAAGCGCAACAGGTTAATAACACGTCTGGAAAAACAGAGCAAGAACAAGTCGTACCTTCTTCTGAGCAAAAAGAGTCAAACAGCCAGGAAGAAATAAAGCAACCATCAAACCCTACGCAAGAACAAGTCGTACCTTCTTCTGGGCAAAAAGAGTCAAACAGCCAAGAAGAAACAAAGCAACCATCAAACCCTACACAAGAACAAGTCGTACCTTCTTCTGAGCAAAAAAAATCAAACAAACAAGAAGAAATAAAGCAACCGTCAAACCCTAAACAAGAACAAGTCAATCAAGCTCAATAAGCGAAAAAGACCAATCCAGTATTACAACAGCCTGAAGAGAATAAAGAAGAAGTGCAGAAACAAGATTCAAGCGCTGTACATGAAAACCACTGATTTTTGGGTTATACCTTCTACAAATGTAGAGGTTAACATAAAAAAATGAAGTTCAGGGGGAATATGGAATGGGAATTAAGAAAAAATTAGGAATGGGTGTTGCATCAGCTGCGTTAGGACTATCTTTAATTGGTGGAGGAACATTTGCATACTTTAGTGATAAGGAAGTATCAAATAATACATTTGCAGCAGGTACATTAGATCTTTCTGTAGATCCAACTACGATTATTGATGTTGATAATATTAAGCCAGGGGATAAAATGACACGTGACTTTAAGCTTGTCAATAATGGTTCATTAGATATAAAAACTGTGAAATTATTAACTAATTATAATGTAATAGATTCAAAAGGAGATAATTCAGAAGACTTTGGTAAGCATATCCGTGTGAATTTCTTCTGGAATTGGGATAAATTAAGTGAGCCTATTTTCTCAACGACATTGGCTGATTTAAAGGTTATGTCTCCAGATGCAGTGGAAGAAAGTATTTTTGCAGGTTGGTTTGCTGAAAAGGGTGGTTTGAAGCATGGTGATTCCGATTATCTTTGGGTACAATATGAATTTGTAGATAATAAGCAAGATCAAAATCAATTCCAAGGTGATAAACTTGAGTTGAAATGGACATTTGAAGCAGAACAAACAGAAGGGTCAGAAAAATAATAGGATTGATAGAAAAAAGGTAGGTTTTTCCTGCCTTTTTTTCATACCAATTCTTGTTATATGAGGGATGCACATGAATAAGAAGTGGTTATTTATCATGAGTATATGTCTGATTCTAGTAGTTTTCATTGGTATTACAAAAAATATTGACCAAGTGTATGCAGAGGAGCGGCGAGAAATAGATATAAGTCTTGAGCCCAAAGAAGTACTATTTCATGTTTCAAATATGAAGCCAGGAGACTGGGCAAATCGAAGTATACGTATTAGTAATGAAGGAACAAAGAAATTATCATATAGTATAAAGAGCGAGGCTTCAGAGGGGTCTACGAAATTATATGAAGCTCTTACGGTCACTGTAAAAGATAAACAAGGAGTGCTGTACGAGGGAAGTCTAAAAGAACTTCAAAGTATGGAAAAGCGTACATTAGCAGTTGATAGAACTGACGAGCTTATCTATACGATACATGTTCCTAAAGAGTTAGGAAATGAGTATCAAGGATTACAAACAATAGTAAAATTTATTTTTTATGCAGAGGGATCAACCGGCAATGGTGAGGGTACCGAAAATGAAATGGGAAGCAATCAAATGCAACCTCCTGCATCCATAAATTCTAATAGTAACTGGCAGCTACCACGTACAGGTACGCAGCAAAGCAGTATGATTTTAATAGGGTTTGGCTTAGTATGGTGTGGATTATATTTTTATAAAAAGTATATTCAAATGAAGTATCGGAAGGATTAAGTCTTTTTAAGGATGAATAGAGAATAGTTTCAAAATTAATATTATTTTATAGTTGCAATTACACCTCTACGTTCTTTATAATGAACATAAGGTAGCTTTTAAAGAACAGATAAATTCAAGGGGTATTGTACATACATTGGCCGTAGAAAAATAACAGGCGTTCTATTGGTTATACCTCTTATCCTACATTAAGAGATAACAATAAAAAAAATAGCTAGGGGGAATTTACAGTGAGTTTAAAGAAAAAATTAGGTATGGGAGTCGCTTCAGCGGCATTGGGATTATCTTTAATCGGTGGAGGAACATTCGCTTACTTTAGTGACAAAGAAGTATCGAACAATACGTTTGCAGCGGGTACATTAGATCTTACTTTGGACCCTCAAACAATTGTAGATATTAAGGACCTTAAACCAGGCGATTCTGTTAAGAAAGAATTCTTATTAAAGAACAGCGGCACGTTAGCAATTAAAGATGTTAAATTAGCAACGAAATATTCAGTTACAGATGCGAAAGGCGATAACGCTGGGGAAGATTTCGGTAAGCATATTAAAGTGAAATTTATTTGGAACTGGGATAAACAAAGCGAGCCTGTATATGAAACAACATTAGCAGATTTACAAAATGCTGATCCAGATCTTCTAGCAAAAGACATCTTTGCTCCAGAGTGGGGTGAAAAGGGTGGCTTAGAAGCTGGAACAGAAGACTACCTATGGGTACAATTTGTATTTGAAGAAAATGGTCAAGATCAAAATAAATTCCAAGGCGATAAATTAAACTTAGAATGGACATTCAATGCAAACCAAACTGAAGGCGAAGAGAGATAATCAATAAGGAAATAACAGACAAAAAAGCGGGGATTCCCCGCTTTTTTTGTAACTAAAAAAAGAGTGCCCCCCAGTATGCACTTCTTTTCGTATATATTATTTCTGATTTCTCTTCCATTTTGTAAACTCTAAAAATTCACGAAATTGTTCTTTTGATACACCGGAGTTCATGGCTTCTTTGACGAGATGTGTCCATTCCGAATCCAATTGATTTTCGGATGGTATTTCGTCATGAAGGAGCGTATCCACGGGAATTTGCAGAACATTAGCAATTTTTTCAAGAAATTGAATGGAAGGGTTCTTTTGTAAATTACGTTCAATGGAACTAATATAAGACTTTGCAACACCTGCTTTTTCAGCAAGTTCTGTTAAAGAAATCCCTCTTTGCAACCGAAGGCGTTTTATACGTTCTCCTATCATCTTTGTGCACCTTTCTGTAAGTATGTAGTCGGCTTATGATGTCATTATTATAACACAAATTTCGTTAAAAAGAACGACTCTGCTAGTTTCTGGTAGGCTGGTTCATACGTTGGAAAAAGTGTTCGATATCTTGAATAGCAATCCCAGCATCTAAAGCTTCAAGCATTAAATCAATCCAATCCTGATCTAGCGTATCTGCCTTTTCTTTGTACAAAGTGTATTCCTCCCTAATATGTAATGAATCGTACAAAATAAACAATCTTTTAAACACATTATAATATTTCGAAAAGTTAATTTGGTAAAAATAATGTTAATTTATTATATATTTTGTAGGTAAAATCAATAAAAAGTTATTGTTTTGTCATTCTATAAAGAAATTGTAATAGTTTTATCAAAAATTATCAATATCTTCAGAAATAACTGATATATGGAGAAATATTTTTGTGGAAAATATGTAATTTTTACAAAAATGTTACGAAAGTTACAAAATAGCACAAAATCAAACAAAATATTGAAAAATTACTGAATTTTTATTATTATCTAAATATTGGTACATATTTTATTGGGGGAGGAAAAAAGGGATGAAAAAGAAACCGTTTAAAGTGTTATCAACACTTGCTGTAGCAGCTGTTCTTAGTTGCTCGTTTGGGGCTGGTAGCCAGTCTGTTTATGCGGAAACACCTGCAAAAGCAGTACCTACAAGTCCAATTGATGATCATTTAATTCCAGAAGAGCGCTTAGCTAATGCTCTTAAAAACCGAGGAGTGATTGATTCATCAGCTTCAAATGAAGAAACAAAGAAAGCTGTCGAAAAGTATGTAGAGAAAAAGAAGGGTGACAAACCTGGAAAAGAAGAAACAACTGGGGATTCTGTTACAAAAGAAGCGTCTGATTTCCTGAAGAAGGTTAAAGATGCAAAGGCAGATACAAAAGAAAAATTAGAAACACCAGCAAATGGTAATGGAGCTGGAGCAGTTCCCGCTAAAGGCGCATTAAATGGTAAAGTGCCAACTACTTCTGCAAAGGCAAAAGAGTATAATGGAAACGTTCGTAAAGACAAAGTGCTTGTTTTACTTGTAGAGTATGCTGACTTCAAACATAACAATATTGATAAAGAACCTGGTTATATGTATTCTAGTGATTTTAACCAAGAACATTATCAAAAAATGTTATTTGGTGACGAACCATTTGCATTAGATGATGGAAGCAAAATTGAAACATTTAAGAAGTATTATGAGGAACAATCTGGCGGTAGCTATACAGTAGATGGAACAGTTACAAAGTGGTTAACAGTTCCAGGAAAAGCTGCTGATTACGGCGCAGATGCTGGAGATGGTCATGATAATAAAGGACCACTAGGACCTCGTGACCTGATCAAAGATGCATTAAAAGCAGCGGTAGATAGCGGTCTTGATTTATCAGAATTCGATCAATTTGATCAATATGATGTAAATAAAGATGGCAATCAAAATCAACCAGATGGCTTGATTGACCACTTAATGGTTATCCATGCTGGTGTTGGACAAGAAGCTGGTGGCGGTAAATTGGGTGATGATGCAATTTGGTCACATCGTTGGACAGTTGGTCAAAAACCATATGAAATAGAAGGTACAAAATCAAAAGTACCATACTGGAATGGCAAAATGGCAGCGTTTGACTACACAATTGAACCAGAAGATGGAGCAGTTGGTGTATTCGCGCATGAATATGGTCATGACTTAGGTCTTCCAGATGAGTATGATACAAAATATTCTGGCGGTGGTGAACCAGTTCAGTCATGGTCTATTATGAGTGGCGGTAGCTGGGCAGGTAACATTGCTGGAACAACGCCAACAAGTTTCTCTCCGCAAAACAAAGAGTTCTTCCAAAAAACAATTGGTGGAAACTGGGCGAATATTGTGGAATTAGATTATGATAAGTTAAACCGAGGAATTGGTTATGCAACATACTTAGATCAAAGTGTAACAAAAACGGCTCGCCCAGGTCTGATCCGTGTCAATTTACCGGATAAAGATGTAAAAGGAATTCAGCCTGCGTTTGGTAAGAAGTACTACTATAGTACAAAAGGTGATGATCTTCATACAACATTAGAAACACCTTTATTTGATTTAACAAATGCAACAAATGCAACAAATGCAAAGTTTGATTACAAATCATTATATGAAATTGAAACAGACTATGATCTCTTAGAAGTACATGCAGTAGCAGAAGATGGATCGAAAACATTAATCGATACAATTGGTAATAAAAATGTAAAAGGTGGTGCAGATACCACTCTTGGAAAATGGGTAGACAAATCTTATGATTTAAGCCAATTTAAAGGTAAGAAAGTGAAGCTTGTATTTGAATATAGTACTGATGGTGGTTTAGCATTAGATGGATTTACTCTTGATAATGCAACATTAACAGTAGATGGTAATGTTGTATTCTCTGATGATGCAGAAGGTACACCAAAATTCAAACTAGATGGCTTCGTTGCTTCTACTGGAATTGAAAAGAAAAAGCACAACTACTATGTAGAGTGGAGAAACTATGCTGGTGCTGACGAAGCGTTAAAATATGCTCGCGGTCCAGTATATAACACAGGTATGGTTGTATGGTATGCAGACTCAAGCTATACAGATAACTGGGTTGGCGTGCATCCAGGATACGGATTCCTTGGTGTAGTTGATTCTCATCCTGAAGCAATTGCAGGAACTTTAAATGGTAAGCCAACATTTAAAGATAGCACACGTTATCAAATTGCTGATGCAGCGTTCTCTTTCGATCAAACACCGGCATGGAAAGTTGTATCACAACCTCGTGGAACATTTGAATACAGTGGACTACCAGGTGTTGCGAAGTTCGACGATTCTAAAGCTTATATTAATAAGCAAATTCCAGATGCAGGACGCATTTTACCAAAACTTGGCCTGAAATTTGAAGTAGTTGGCCAATCGGATGATAAGTCTGCAGGTGCAGTTCGCTTATATCGTTAATTATGAAGAAGCTGTTGAAGGTTTTCCTTTCAACAGCTTTTTTTATGAGCAAATGTATTTTATATGAAATGCAAACTCGTATATAATTAAACTTTAAGAATAGGAAAATGTTAAGTAAAAGGTGGAATATATTGAAGAACCAATATAAAACCTTTTTTTAAGGTGGTAGAGAGGATCCGTCCAAGCATAGAAGCGGTCAGATCTTTTTCCTGCCCCATGCCAAGTGAAACAAAGAGAGAAAATAAGTGTAGGTCACTTTTTGTTTTCATAGCAGTGATTTATATGTTGAAATAGCAATGCAAATATAGAAGGAGGAGATAGCAGATGGATATCACTTCTATTGTGAACGAGCAAAAGTCATATTTTTATAAAGGTCACACAAGAAATATAGAAGAAAGAAAGCAACATTTAAAAAGATTATATGAAGGGATTCAGCGTTTTGAGTCTGATATTTTTCAAGCGTTAAAATTGGATCTAAATAAATCAGATCATGAATCATTTACGACAGAGGTTGGATACGTATTAAAGGAAATTTCATTTTTAGTGAAACATCTTTCTTCATGGAGTAAGCCGAAGCGCGTTCGTACCGCACTTACACATGTTGGTTCGAAAGGAAAAGTGGTTCCAGAGCCTTATGGTGTTACCCTTGTAATGGCTCCGTGGAATTATCCCTTTCAACTTGCGGTTGCACCCCTTGTAGGGGCAATAGCCGCTGGAAACACGGTTGTATTAAAGCCGTCAGAATTGACACCTAATGTTTCTAGTCTTCTTGCAAATATGTTACAAGAGTTATTTCCGGCCGAACTTGTTGCGGTTGTTGAAGGCGGTACCAAAGAGAGCACAGCACTGTTAAAAGAGCCGTTTGATTATATTTTTTTCACCGGTAGCGTTGGAGTGGGGAAAATTGTTATGGAGGCGGCAGCTAAAAGTTTGATTCCCCTTACGTTAGAGCTTGGTGGAAAGAGCCCATGTATTGTGCATAATGATGCAAAGTTAGAAATAGCAGCAAGGCGCATAGTTTGGGGGAAATTCTTGAATGCGGGACAAACATGTGTTGCACCTGATTACATATATGTTCATTCTTCTGTAAAAGAACAATTTATTGAAGCACTACGAATTGAAATTAAAAATCAATATGGCGAAAAACCACTGCAAAATGAAAATTACGTTCGGATTGTCAGTAAACGTCATTTTGAAAGATTATGTTCTTTCTTACAAGATGGTAGGGTTGAAATTGGTGGGAAATATAATGAGGAAACTCTGCATATTGAGCCTAGTATTATAACGAATATTACATGGCAGGATTCCGTTATGGAAGATGAAATTTTCGGTCCAATTTTGCCGATTATAGAGTATGAGAAAATAGAAGACATCATGGAAAGAATTCAGCGACAACCTAAATCATTAGCTTTATATGTATTTTCAGAGAGTAAAGAAATTCAAAGACAAATTACACGTAATGTCTCATATGGCGGTGGGTGTATAAATGACGTTGTATATCATCTTGCTACGCCATATCTACCCTTTGGTGGTGTTGGGAGCAGTGGATTAGGAAGTTATCATGGAAAACAAAGTTTTCGCACATTTTCACACTATAAAAGCATTTTATCCCAATCTACAGTATTTGATATGAAAATTCGTTATTCTTCTACAAAAAGTGCTTTAAAATTCATACGAAAGTTGTTAAAATGATGATGGTGTTTATCAGTAGGCGTAGCCGTATGATAAAAACCCCTTCTCGCCTGAAGGGGTTTTTCTGTTCGACATATGTATCATGCGAAAATGAATCAAACATACTACATAAAGAATAGATAAGGACGCTGTTAAACAATCGTTTTTGTTTGGATCGAAACAAAAGAATTGATAGAAAACTAATATTTATTCATGAATATAAAGATTAAAAATTTGAGGTAGATAGGACGGGAAAATGAAAAAGATTATTAAAGTTGAAGCAGTAGAAAAACATTTTGGAGATCAAGTGATTATACCACCTCTTTCTTTAGATATTAAAGAAGGAGAATTTTTAACAATTCTTGGACCGAGTGGGTGTGGGAAAACAACGTTACTTCGTATGATTGCAGGTTTTGAAACTCCTACAAAAGGGAATCTCTTACTTGACGAGGATAGAATTAACGATTTACCACCTTATAAGCGTCATATGAACCTAGTGTTCCAGCATTATGCATTATTTCCACATATGACGGTGGAGAAAAATATTTGTTTTGGTATGAAGATGCAAAAAGTATCAGCGGCAGAACAAAAAGAACGTGCAGAAGAAGCGATGCGCTTAACGCAGCTCCTTGAATTCCGTAATCGTAAGCCTGCAAAACTTTCTGGTGGACAACAACAGCGTGTTGCAATTGCAAGAGCAATCGTAAATAATCCGCGTGTGTTATTACTGGATGAACCACTTGGAGCGCTTGATTTTAAGTTGAGAAAAGATTTGCAGCGTGAATTGAAAAATTTGCAGCGTAATTTAGGAATTACGTTCATTTATGTAACACACGATCAAGAAGAAGCAATGAGTATGAGTGATCGAATTGTTGTTATGAATAAAGGACATATTGAGCAAATCGGAACGCCAAAGGAAATTTATAAAGAACCGAAAACATTGTTTGTTGCGACGTTCATTGGTGAAAATAATATTATAAAAAATGGGGAAAGCTACGTAGCAGTGCGCCCTGAAAATGTAAAAATACGTTCGGTTGAGCAACCGATTTTAAAAGAATACCATCTTGGGCATATTGAAGATGTTGAATTTGTTGGAAATATGGAAAAGCTTTATGTACGCGATGAAAAAACATCAGAACTATTAATGGCATATCAAACTGCCGAAGAAGCAGCGCAGTGGAGTATCGGTGATAATGTATATGTAGGCTGGGAGCAAGAGGATGAGGTGACCTTAAATTGAAAAAAGGGAAACTACTCGCATTACCTACAGTTACATGGTTGCTAATCTTCTTTTTATTTCCGCTTGTATTCGTATTAGCATTTGCGTTCTTACAGCGCGGAGCATACGGGACAGTGGAAATGCAATTTACATTAGATAATATATCGCGCGTGTTTGATCCGTTGTATATGAATACATTATGGGAAACAGTGAAAATTGCAGTTATTACAACAGTACTTTGCTTACTCATTGGTTATCCATTTGCATATACAATTACAATTGTTGATCGTAAATATCGTTCTATTCTTCTATTATTAGCAACGATTCCGTTTTGGATTAACTTTCTTGTGCGCTCATATGCATGGATTGTTATTTTACGTTCACAAGGTCTTGTAAATACATTATTGCTGAAGTTAGGCATTATTAATGAACCTTTAAATTTATTATATAATACACCATCTGTAATATTAGGAATGGTATATTCTTTACTTCCATTTATGATTTTACCAGTGTATGCAGCGATTGAGCAGCTTGATAAACGTAAGTTAGAAGCAGCATATGATCTAGGGGCAACACCAATGAAGGCATTTTGGAATGTGACATTGCCAATGACGATGTCAGGGGTCGCTACTGGTTCGATTCTAGTATTTGTTTCATCTATCGGAATGTTTGTTGTATCAGACGTCATGGGTGGATCAAAAGTAGCATTGATCGGAAACGTGATTCAAAACCAATTCTTAGGTGCGCGTGACTGGCCATTTGGATCTGCATTATCAATTATTGTTGTTCTGTTCTCTGTTCTGTTAATTTACTTATATTATCGTGCGACGAAAGTATATAAATACGGAAACGGAGGGGAATAGACAAAGATGAAGAAGTTTTTAGTATCTTATTCTTGGTTGATTTTATTGTTCTTGTATTTTCCAATGATGGTTCTAATGGTATATTCTTTTAACGATTCGCGTATTAACGCAGAATGGGAAGGATTTACCTTCCATTGGTATACAGATTTGTTTCAAAAGCAAGATGTCATTGATGCATTTGTAAATAGTATTACAATTGCAATCGTGACGACAGTTGTGACAACGGTTCTTGGCGTGATTTTTGCTGTTGCATTACATCGTTATAAATATCGTTTTGAAGGAGCAATTAATGGTCTTGTATATTTACCGATTCTAATTCCGGATATTTTAATGGGATTATCATTACTCATTTTATTTAGTCAAATTGGGATGGAACTTGGACAAGTTACCATTATTATTGCACATATTACATTTAGTATTTCGTTTGTTGTTGTGATTTTAGCAGCACGTCTTTCTGGTATGGGACGTGATTTAGAAGAAGCGGCGAATGATTTAGGTGCAACCCCATGGCAAACGTTTCGTTATGTAACGTTTCCAGGAATTGCACCTGGGGTTATTTCAGCGGCATTATTAACATTTACATTATCAATCGATGATTTTGTGATTAGTTTCTTCGTGTCTGGACCAGGATCAACAACATTGCCATTATATATTTACAGTATGGTGAAACGCGGAGTAACACCTGAAATTAATGCTCTTTCTACAATATTAATTGTTGTTATTGTTGGATTAATGGTTGCATCGGAAATATTCCGTAATAAAGGTGCAGATGGTGAAGAAAACTCTGGAGGACATCTTCCATTATAAGAGAGAATTACAAAGAACGAGGAGGCAATGAATCGATGAAATGGATGAAAACAATAGCTGGTGCAGCAATTAGCTTTAGCCTTGTTGCCGGTGTACTTGCTGGCTGTGGTGAAAAGAAAGAGGAGCTAAATATTTATAGCTGGGCTGATAACTTTGATGAGCAAGTGTTAAAGGATTTTGAAAAAAAATATAACGTGAAAATTAACTATGATAAATACGCAAGTAACGAAGAAATGCTTGCGAAATTACAAGCTGGTGGTGCAAAATATGATTTAATTCAACCGTCAGATTACATGGTTAAAACGATGGCAAAAATGGATTTATTAGAGCCATTGGACAAGAAGAACATTCCAAATGTAAAAAATCTTGTTTCAAATTTTAAAACACCTTCATTTGATCCAGAGAATAAATACTCGCTTGTATACACTTGGGGTGTAACAGGAATTGCTTACAATAAAAAGTATGTAAAAGAAGCGCCAACAAGTTGGAGCGACTTATGGAATGAGAAATATAAAGGACATGTTACTTTATTAAATGATTCTCGTGAAGTGTTAGGAGTGGGTCTGAAAAAGAACGGATTTTCAAACAGCACGCAAAATGATGCAGAGTTAAAGACAGCAGCTGCTGACTTGCAAAAATTACTTCCTAACTTACTTGCATTTGATACAGATAATATTAAACAAAAGTTTATTACAGAGGATGCTTGGATTGGAACAGTCTGGTCTGGAGATGCAGCGTTCATTGCAAAAGATAATAAAGATGTAGAGTATGTTGTTCCAAAAGAAGGCGGTACAATTTGGGCGGATACATTAGCAATTCCAAAAGGTGCGAAACATAAAGATCTTGCCGAGAAGTTTATGAACTACTTAATGGATGAAAAAGTAAGTGTGAAAAACTATGAATCCATTGGATATAGTAATCCAAATGAAAAAGCATGGGAACTTCACAGTAAAGAGTATCGTGATAATCATATGATTTTCTTATCGAAAGACGAATTAGCTCGTACAGAGTGGCTTGTTGATGTAGACAATAAATTAAAAGAGTATGATCGTTACTGGACAGAGTTAAAAACAAAAGGAAAATAGAAACAGAGAACTGAATCTTTTAGGTGGGAGAGAGGGTCCGGCCGGGCATAGAAGCGGTCGGATCCTTTTTTCGCCCCATGCGGCGTGAAAACAAAGGGAGAAAATGAGTGGAGATTCCTTTTTATTTTCATAGCCGCGATTTATGTGTTGGAAAAACAAACTGGATATATAATAAAATGCGGTTTCTAAATAGGAACCGCATTTTTTCATAATAGGAGGAAAAATTTGAAACGAAAATTACATCGATATGAGCTCGCTTGTATTCTCTTGTTGTTTGCTGCATTTGCTCTCATTGCTTGGAGAGTACAAGCAGATGGTATAACAACACTTGATATATATGTGAAAGATCTTGTAAGAGGATTACAAACAGAAAGTTCACTTGCGTTTTTTACATATTTTACAAAAATGGGATCTGCAATTGGGATTATAAGCACGCTTATTCTTAGTCTGTTCGTGTTTTGGAAGAAACGTTACTATGCCGCGATGATTGTGTATCCTACGGCCGTGTTAATGACACATCTTGTGAATAAAGGAATAAAAGAAATGATGAAAAGAGATCGTCCGAGCTTAAATGAAGCGCTTGATGCCCTTGGATATAGTTTTCCAAGCGGCCATGCTATGCTATCAATGATTACGTATGGATTTCTTGCTTATATCATTGCTGCAAACGTAAAAAATGTGGCTGGGAAAGTTGTTATTACGATTGCGATGGCATTGCTAATCATATGGATTGGATTAAGTAGGATTATTTTATCTGTACATTATCCGACTGATATTTTAGCTGGCTATTGTTTAAGTGGTATTGCATTAATTATCGCTATGTATTTTCATCGCTTATTTTCAGAGCGATTTGGAATGAATCAAGAGAGATGAGACACTTCCGAAAAGGCTCAGATTACCGGGTTTTTCGGACGTTTTTTTTTCATACCAAATTCTCTAATTGATTATGGTAATATGTGCTAAAATATATATAAATCCAAATGAAAAAAACGACATAAACCATTTTTTAGGTGGAAGAGAAGATCCGTCCGTGGATAGAAGCGGTCAGATCCTTTTTCAGCCCCATGCCAAATGAAAACAGAAAGAGAAAACAAGTAGCGGTCACTTTTTGTTCTTCGTCGCAGCAACTTATATGTCGAAAAATTAAAATGGATTTATATAGAAAGATTCACTAATTATATAAAGTAGGTGAAGATGTGTGAAGACAAATGTACATAAAATAGATAAATGGGGGAAATTCGGTAGTTTTCTTTATCAACTTCGCTATACAGTCATAATTACATTAGTTGTGTTAGCGATAGCACTCGGCATTTTCGCACCAAAACTTCCAGGGGTATTAGGGGGCGATGGTTTCCAAACAAAAGGAGACTATCAAACGACAAAAGCAATTTTAGATAAAGATTTTAAACAGTCTCAAGATACGCTCCTTCTTGTTTTCCAGAAGAATAAAGGAATTTCAAAAGAGGATTTTCAAAAAAGAATCGAAGACATTACAACAAGAATTCAAACGAAAGAAACGTATGATTCATTCCATCATCCATTAGAAAATAAAGAAATGTTACAAGACGATATTGCGTATGCGACAATTTTATTTTCCGGGAAAACAAGTAAAGAACGGAATGAAAAGACATTACAATTTGCAAAAGAAATAGAAAAGGAAAGTAACGATACTTTGAAAGTATCACCAACAGGTTTTCCAAAGATTAATGAAGAAATTAATGAGCGGACACAAAATGATTTGAAAGTAGCAGAAATGATTGGATTGCCAATTGCCTTTCTTGTACTACTATTTTCATTCGGTAGCTTGCTTGCTTCCATCTTGCCGATTTTAAATGGGGCGCTGAGTGTTATTAGTACAATGGGCATTTTATATTTTATTGGTGTAGATAAAGAGTTATCTATTTTTGTATTAAATGTTGCACCTATGATTGGGCTTGCGCTATCAATTGACTTTGCATTGCTGTTTGTGAATCGGTTTCGAGAGGAAGTGGCATATCGGACAGTAAAAGAGGCGATAGCTGTCACATATCAAACAGCGGGGCGTGCTATTGTATTTTCAGGGTTATGTGTTTTTGTTGGTTTATCCGGTTTGTTTTTCTTTGAAATTGATTATATTCAGTCTGTTGCGATTAGCGGGATGATTGTTGTTATAATGAGTATGTTATTTTCACTTACACTTCTTCCGGCATTGTTATCGTTAATAGGGAAGCGAATCTTGAAAAGGGATCAAACTGCACCTCGCACTTCAAATATGTGGCGTAAGTTCGCTCAATTTGTTATGAAGCATCCTATTATGATGATTATCGTTGTTACATTGTTTATTATTGTCTGTTTGTTGCCGCTTCGCACTGCTAATCTGCAATTTCCTGGTGTAGAAGCATTGCCAGAGAAAAGTGATACACGAATTGCATATGAAAGGTATGAAGAGTCATTTAACAAAATTGTAAAAACACATGCTGATGTTACACTAGTACTAGAGATGAAAAGTAATGTCATAGAGAAAGAAAATTTACAGAAGTTAGAAGATATTATTCAAAAACTGAAAAAAGATAAGCATGTATATAAAGTAAAAAGTCTATATGATGAACTAAACGGTATGAAACCTGAACAGCTTGCTACATTGTTACAATCCCCACAGCGTACGCAAGTGGAACCTGTACTGGAAGCATATACAAAAGGAAATAAAACAACTCTTCAAATTTCCTTGGATACAAAGCCGAGGACGGAAACTGCGAAGCAATGGGTTCGTGATTTTAAAGACACGTATAAAGATGACAGTATTACGTATTATTTAGGTGGTATGACAACATTTCAACAAGAGTTAGAGGATGAAATTAAAGATAAAGTTGTGGTTGGGATGTCTGTCATTTTCGGTTCCACTTTCTTTATTTTGCTCTTTGCATTCCGATCTATACTTATTCCAATTAAGGCCATTGTGATGAATGTGCTTAGTTTAAGTGCAACCATTGGTATTGTGATTTGGCTATTTGAAGGTGGACATTTCGGATTGGAAGAAAGTTCAGTTTTATTCGTGTTACCAATCTTTATATTCGGCCTTGTGTTCGGCTTAAGTATGGATTATGAAGTATTTCTTATTTCTCGTATTCATGAATTGTATGAAGAGACAGGAGATAATGATACGGCAACGTTAGAAGGGCTTGTATCAACGAGTCGTATCATTACATCAGCTGCTCTCATTATGATTGTTGTAACAGGTGCATTCGCATTTACTGATATTTTACCAGTAAAGCAAATGGGACTCGGTGTGGCACTTGCTATTTTTCTTGATGCAACAATAATTCGACTTATGCTTGTACCAAGTTTAATGAAAATGTTCGGAGATTGGAACTGGTGGCTGCCGTTTCGAAAGAAAAAAGTAAAATCATCGGATTAAAAAAGCGCTCATCTTGTAGAGAGACCACTGAAAAACGGAAGTTTTTCAGTGGTCTTTTTTGATCCGCCATTCTTTCCATATATATTCATTTTGATTTACTGACATATCAATCGCAGATATGAACACAAAAGTGGATCTTCTCTCATTTCCTCTCTCACCCAAAAAGAAACGTTTTTTAGCAGTTTCTCTTATAGGATGAGCGCTTTTTTTATGAATAGCATCACCCTCTTTTTGCAAATAGTATGTGGTAAGAACAATACATATAAAAGCAGGTGAAGACAATGTTTCGCTATTTTAAATTTAAGTTAAATGATACTGTACAGTTTGCAGAAAATGATGGGCACATGTATCGCATTGTCGGCTATAGACTAGAAAAAGGGTTTTACCCAAAAGATGAATGGACTCATATTATTTATGAATTACTGAGGGAATTTGATGGGTACACAATGGATGCTGAAGAAGAGGAACTTGTGAAAGTAATTCAAGTGGAGGAAGAATATTATAAAATACATGAGGTGTCCGGTTATCGGTACCCGGTGAAAATGAAATCGAAGCCAAAAGTTTCTCAGGAAGAAACGATAGATGATTTATTAGATGCTTACAATGACTACAAGCGATTAGCAGATTTTTTTAAAGATTTATCTTATGAGCAAAAAGCAGAACAAATGTTACGAGAAATGAAGAAATTACGTGCTTAGAGGGCAGTCTATGCAATAGACTGTCTTTTGCTTTAAACAATGCATAATGAATCATTTTCCGTTACAATAGTAGAATCAATAGAAATAAGGTGGATAAAGCATGGAAATGAAAAGAAAGGGAGAATGGTGTGAAATTACGGTTCCTGCTAAATGGAGCGGTATCAGCATTGATTCTTTGTTAAAAGAAGAATGGGGCGTCCCCAAAAAACTATTACATCAACTTCGTATGGAAAAAGGTATCATCGTCAATGGAGAACGAAAACGATGGAGTGAACCTTTAGCAGAAGGAGATAAATTGCAAGTTCATATGTTTATCCAGGAAGAATATGGTGTCCAGCCGGAGTTCGGTGATTTAGAAGTGATATTTGAAGACGATCACGTATTAATTGTAAATAAACCTGCGCATATGGATACGCATCCTTCTAGCAAAGGTGGAACAGGAACACTTGCAAACCTTGTTGCTTTTCATTTACAAATGCAAGGTGTGGAGACGAAAGTACGGCATATTCATCGATTAGATAAAGATACAACGGGTGGCGTTGTATTTGCAAAACATGGGATAGCTGGTGCTATTATGGATCGGTTATTAATGGAGCGTAACATTAAAAGAACGTATTTGGCATTGGTGGAAGGGAAAGTAAAAAAGAAGCAAGGGATAATTGACGCAGCGATTGGAAGAGATCGACATCATGCAACAAGACGCCGAGTTTCTTTAAAAGGCGATCAAGCGGTAACGCATTATCGGGTAGAGAAATATTTTAAGCATCAAGATGTAACGCTTGTAACGTTACAATTAGAGACAGGAAAAACACATCAAATTCGCGTTCATATGAGTCATAGTGGTCATCCACTAATTGGTGATACGTTATATGGTGGACAATCCACATATATGTCAAGTCAAGCCTTACATGCTATGCGGATTGCATTTTTACATCCAATTACAAAAGAAGAGATAACAGTAGAGGTTCCACTTCCTAGCTATTTAAATAACATCATGAAGTCTTTCCAAACGTCGAACAAGTAAAGTTTTTCTGTTTAGTTGAGAAAGATATTTTTTGCAGGAAATTTTTTGTGAAAATCGAAGCCGTAAATAGAAAAGAGAGGTGAAGATTACTTGGTAAGATATAAATATATTATGGGTATATTTTTTGCTGGCCTTCTATTTACGTTGTTTCTATATCCAAATTTACCGAATTATCTAGCGGTGCACTGGAATCAGAATGGTGAACCAAATGAATATGCGAGGAAGCAAGTGGTGGTATTATTTATTCCTTATCTTATTGTTTTTTTTCATGGTCTGTTGTATATAATCTCACGTTACGTATATAAGTTTAATGAGAATGACCACTATATTGTGATGAGATTTAAAGAGAATGTATCGCTATTTTTATTATTTATTCATATGTTTATTCTTGCTATTGGCACTGGAATAGATATACCATTTCAAACGGGTCTTATAATAGGGATTAGCGCGTTTCTTTTTATGGTTAGTAAAGGATTTAAAAAAGGAAGAAAAAAAGAAGAGGAGCCGATTGTGTTACAGAAAATACGTTTGTTTAGTCAGCGTATTTTTCAATACATGTCGCTTATCATATTAATTTGTTTGTTTTTGAAACTACAATGGGGATTGTATCTACTAATCGGTGTGATTAGCTGTGGGTCTATTGCTTTTATGTGTTGTATTTTGTATTCATATATACTAGAAAATTATGAAACATAAAGTAAAACTTTAATCAGTGGGGGCTTCTTTATCTCCCCCCGCTGATTATCGGCCCTCACCAATCGAGCTTTTCCGGGCAGTTGATCCCAAAACCTAACGTCTTGTTTTCGCTGAATTTTGAGGTGGGGGTCTTACTGCTCGCGAATAGAGGGAAAAAAGGAGTCTTCTATAATAGGAGACTCCTTATATATATAAGTCCATTTTGATTTTCCAATATATAAGTCGCGGCTATGAAGACCAAAAGGAGACCTGCACTCATTGTCTCCTTTTGGTTTCACATGGCATGGGACAGAAAAAGGATCTGACCGCTTCTATGTGTGGCCAGATCCTCTCTCCCCCTCTAAAAAGAAAGGTTTTAATTCATATACTTACTTCGTAATAAATTGTTGTGTCCAGTAGTTTCCACTTTCAACATAACCAACACCGATGTGAGTGTAACCGCTATTTAAAATATTTGCACGGTGACCTTCACTATTCATCCAAGCTTGTACAACTTCTTCTGGTGTACGTTGGCCTTGTGCGATGTTTTCACCTGCAGATTTATAAGAAATACCGAACTTCTTCATCATATCGAATGGAGATCCGTATGTTGGGCTATTATGATCGAAGTAGTTATTTTTTTGCATATCTTCAGATTTAGCACGTGCAACTTTACTTAATCCAGCGTCAATTTTTAATGCTGGTAAGCCTTGTTTTGCACGCTCAGCATTTGTTAATTCAACAACGCGTTGTTCAAATTCGCTTAAAGAGCCTTTTGCTTCTTCAGCTGGCTTATTTTCAGCCGGTTTTTGTGCTTCATTGTTATTAGTATTGTTGTTGTTGTTGTTTTCAGCTGGCTTTTGAGCCTCTGGTTTTGCTGTTTCTTCAGCCGGTTTTTGTTCTACCGGTTTAGTAGTTTCTGGTTTAGTAACCTCTGGTGTAGTAGGTACGTTTGGTTGCTGACCAGGAATGAAGCAGTTCCCTTGTTGGAATTTTACTTGATTCCATTGTGCTAGAGAGTTAATTCCCATAGATTGTAAGTATTTTTGTAATTCTTGTTGATTCATATGTTGCATAAAGACTTCAGAATGCTGAATATTCTGAACCTTTATTGTGGATGGTTGTACCGTTGCTGCCTCGGCACTAAGAGTAGATGCTCCGAATGTAAATGCAGTTGCTGCTGCTACAGATAATAAAACACGCTTTTTCATGATATGTGTCCCCCTATGTAAAAGTTTTTTAACTGTTCTCACACAGATTTATTTTTGACAGCCTGTCCGACTGACAAATTCATCGTAGCATACAAATTGCCGGAAAAAAGATGGAAAAAAATACATAGACTATAAAATTACCTATTTTATCCTAGATTTAAATAAGAGATGAAATGCGAGAAAACTAGATTGTAAAAGGAAATTTCAGCATTTTCTGCCTTGCTTATAAAGGTGATATTTTGGATTAAATTACCTATTTAGGAAAGATGAAAACCATTCACATCAAGGGTTTTACCACTTTTTTGAGGAATATAATGGATGCTTTTTTACGAAGTTGTAATCTTTTTGTTGTTCTTTTTTTATAGACGGTAACATATTTTTAATCTTGTAGCGAATAAAAAAGCGGCTATCTCTTTACATAGAAGAAAGAGATAGCCGTTTTCACATTGTTACATATATTACGAGTTTGATTCAATTGCTTCTAATAATAAATCTACAATATGAATACCTCTCATTTTATGAGAAAGCTTTTCACGTTCAATGCCGAGTTTCATTTGTAGTAAGCACCCTGGATTTGCAGTGACAATTGTTGTTGCATCGGTTTCATGAACACGTTCCATTTTGTAATCTAAAAATTCCATGGATAATTCCGAATGTACAATATTATAAATACCAGCAGAACCACAGCAACGATCCGCTTCTTTCATTTCACGATATGTCACACCTTGAATTGCTTGTAAGAGCATACGAGGTTGAGAAGATGTTCGCATGACATTACGCAAGTGACAAGAGTCTTGATACGTAATAATTTGCGGAGGAAGGCGTAAATCAATTCGTTTATGAAAATCTAATTCTACTAAAATAGCAGTGATATCTTTTATTTTCGTAACAAATTGTTTTGCGCGTTCTGCCCATTTTGGATCATCTTTTAATAAGTAGTCATAATCTACGAGATACGCGCCACAACCACCGGCGTTTGTAATAATATAATCAATTTTTAAATCTTCAAAGGCTTGGATGTTTCGTTTTGCAAGCTCTTTTGCGCCACTTTTTTCTCCGGTATGACCATGTAGTGCTCCGCAGCAACTTTGTTCTTTTGGAATCACAACATCACAGCCAGCAAGTTGAAGAAGTTTCATCGTAGCGTTGTTTGTTTCCAAAAACATTGTATCCATTAAACAGCCAGTAAAGAAAGCAACACGTTTTTTCTTTGTTGTTTCAGCTGGTAAAAATTCAGGGCGATTTTTCATTTCTTTCATCTTAGGTACTTTTGGTAAGACGAGATCCATTGTTGCGAGTGTTTCTGGGAACAACTTCATAATGCCTGTTTTATGTGTTAACGTTTGTAAGCCAGAGCGTTGATAAAAACCGATTAGTCCTGTTAATGCTCGCATGCGATTTTGGTGAGGGAATAAGCCTTCGAATACAATTTTGCGAACAGCTTTGACGGGCATAGAGAACTTTTTATTTTGATTCATAATATCGCGTGCTTCTTCTAATAAATGTCCGTAATTTACGCCAGATGGGCAAGCAGGTTCACAAGCGCGGCACCCAAGGCAAACATTTAATGTATTTTCAACATCTTCATCCGGCTCAATTAATCCATCGACAATGCCCTTCATTAAAGCGATACGACCGCGCGGGGAATGAGACTCTTTATATCCAGATTGAATATAGGTAGGACAAGTTGGTAAACAAAATCCACATCGCATACAGTTTAATAATTCATCTTCATTCAGGCGTGCTTTAAATGCTTTTTGAATCTGTCCCTTATTTAATGTTGTCATCTTTCTACCACCACTCTTTTACGAGAGTCCTTGGCAAACATTTTTCCAGGATTCATAATGTTATGTGGATCGAAAGCTTGCTTAATACCTTTCATAGCAGCGATGCCTTCTTTTCCTAATTTCAACTCTAAATAAGGAGCTTTCATGGCACCAACGCCATGTTCACCTGTAATGGTACCACCAAGTTCAATTGCCTTTTCGAAAATTTCTGCAAAGGCTTGTTCAGCACGGTGCATTTCTTCAGCATTACGAGCATCGGTCATACATGTTGGATGTAAGTTTCCATCACCAGCATGCCCAAATGTACAAATAGAAATATCATATTTTTTAGCGATGGCATTAATTGCTTCAACCATAGGAGCAATTTGAGAACGTGGTACAGTAGCATCTTCTAAAATTGTGGTAGGTTTCAGTCTTGCTAGAGCAGAGAGCGCACTGCGACGCGCTGTACGGAGTGCATCTGCTTCTGTTTCATCCTTTGCAACACGAACATCAACTGCATGCATAGAACGGCAAACTTCAGCCATTTTTTCAATATCGCGGTTCACAACTTCAGGAGAGCCATCTTGTTCGATTAGGAGAATTGCTTTTACATCTGTTGGTAAACCAATCTGTGCAAATTCTTCTACCACTTCAATTGTTGGTTGATCTAAAAATTCAAGTGTTGCTGGAATAATTTTATTGGCAATAATTGCTGATACAGCACGAGCGGCTTCATTGATGTCTTGATATAATGCAAGCATTGTTTTCTTTGTTTCAGGCATTGGAACAAGTTTTAAAATGGCTTCTGTTACAACACCAAGTGTGCCTTCAGAGCCGATGAATAGGCGAGTTAAATCATAGCCAGCTACATCTTTTGCTAATTTACCACCGGTGTGAATGATATCACCATTTGGCAAGACAATCTCAAGGCCCATAACATAATCTCGTGTTACACCGTATTTTAAACCGCGTAAGCCACCGGAATTTTCATTGATATTCCCACCGATTGTAGAAATCTTCATAGAGCTTGGATCTGGTGGATAAAATAGCCCTTTTTCTTCCACTGCTTTAATAATATCAAGTGTAATGACACCAGCTTGCACGGTAATTGTTAAGTTTTCTTCATCTATTTCTAAAATATGATTCATATGGCGGAAGATAAGAACAACTCCGCCTTCAAGTGGACATGTTCCTGCGCAAAGGTTTGTTCCAGAGCCTCGTACGTAAACTGGAACTTTATGATCGTTACATACTTTTAATATTTCAGCTACTTCGTTCGTGTTGCGTGGTGCGACAACCGCATCGGGCATCGCTTGGAAATTTGGAGTTGCATCGTAGCTATACGTTAAACGTCCCATGTTGGACGTATCTACATTATCTTTGCCAACAATGGATACGAATGAATCAATAATATGTTGTTCTAACATTAGAAAATCCCCCTCAAACTGTTAACTTGTTTATCCTATTCATAGGAGTTTGACTCATTTCATCATTCAGTGACTATTTACTGAATGATGAAAATAAGAATATACACGTTGTAACAGTATTTTCATTATAATCATAAAAAAGTAGGGGATTTCTTTCTATGTATAATCAACTGAAGATTAATTGTTTTTGCTGTCTTTTTTTGTATGATTATCTAATAAAAGAAGTGCAAAGTATAAAATAATTAAATCTTTAAATTGTTTTGGGTCAAGTCCTGTATAATCTTCTATTTTTTTAAGTCTGTAATGTAATGTATTAATATGAATGTGTAACAGTTCTGCTGTTTGTTTATAGGATTGATTATGATCGATAAATAAGCGTAGTGTTTGCATGAGTTCAGTTGCAGGTAGCAAGTGATAAATGGTGCGTTGAAGAAATTCTTCACGAGTGTTAGCGGTAATATCTTGTAAACACATTTCTAAACGTAAATCTTCATTAAATATAATGCCTTTTGTTTTAAAGGCAACCGAAAGCGCATGCAATGCTTGTTCGTATGATACATGCATTTCATTTGGCATTACTGTTTGTCCAATACCAATATATAGTATAATCGGAAATAAAGATTCACAATCGTGTTTCAATCTCTTTAAAAATTGAAAAGTTCTTTTCTTTGCTTCCATTGTTGTAAATAATATAAAACGGTCATTTCCCCAGCGTACAAATAGTTCCTCTTTAGCTAACAAGTTACGAATATGCTGCCAAATTTTCCGTTGTAGCATTGTATCATCTTGATCAAATGAAAATAAAATAAGTTGTTTTTTCTTATGTAAATCGATACCGAGTGTTTTGGCACGGTCGAGAAAACTAGGAGACCAATCATTGCTTTGCAACCAATCAAAAACAAAAGCTTCATAGGAACGTTGCTAGAGTTCTAGTTGTTCTAAAAAATAATTTTCATGAATTAATAATTCGGTCATTTTTCGTAATATTTCCCCGTATTGTGAAATGTTTTCGGGTTCACCTGTAATGCCAATAACGCCAATTACTTCATCATGGAAAAGGAGAGGCAGATTCATTCCTGCTTTTACCCCTTGTAAATATCGTTCATCTTCTTTTGTAATGATGACAGTTTTCTTTTCTTTCGCACAGCGAAGGGCGCCTTCATGAAATTGTCCAATTCGTGCTGGATTTGTGCTAGCGATAATTGTGCCTTGTATATCAATAATTATAATATTTTCAGTAATTAGCCTTCGAACTTCACGGACAATTTTGTTTGCTAAATCGGGAAAAAGCATAATTTGCACACCTCTATTTCTATTTGTTGTACATTATATATGTAGTTGTATTAAGACTAGGAAGATTTCACACTTTCCTCACAAATATTTGCTATTTTACAATTATAACGAAATCATCTAAAGATGGAGGGAATCTTTTGAAGAAATACTTTTTTCTGCTATGTTTTTTGTTTCTGTTAGCAGGATGTCAGGGGAATTCATATACACCGATTGCTAAAAATAAAAGTATCATCATAACAACAAATATTAAAGAGGGTAGCGTTAGCTTTATTGACGAAAAGTCGAAAAAGACATTAACAACATGGGAATTAAAAGAACCTATTACAGGAATCGTGCTGCTGCCAAGTGGGGAAGACATGCTTGTATATGGTAAGCAGTTAGAATATGCATATATATACTCGTTAACAGAAGGAAACGAAGTGAACAAATGGAAAACGGGAAAAGGAATTACGAATGTCATCGTATCAAATGATGGAAAACAATTATTTATGGCTGATCAAAATGAACAAAAAATACGATTCTTTACAATAAATGGAAAAGAGACAGAGAGTGTTTCGGTAGGAAAAGGCCCGCTAACAATGGTGCAGAATGATAAACAATTACATGTATTAAATTTTTATGATACACAGTTATCAACAATTGACTTAGACCAAAAGAAAGTTGTGCATTCATTTATGGTACCACCAGCATCAACAGGGGCAATGGTCAGCGCTGATGGAAAGGAAATATGGATTGGTGGACATGGAGATGGGAAGCAAGTGAATGAGAAAGTATTGGTTTATTCTTTAGCAGATGGACAGATGGTTCGCTCTTTACATGCACCATTTATGCCAGTTAGTCTTGCGGGAGATGAAAAATTCGTGTATGCATTAAGTCATGGATCAAATACATTAAGAAAATTTGATGCGCGAACATATCAAGAAGTAGGAGCTCTTGAGGTAGGATCTAATCCATTTGCTTTTTTGAAAAGTGGGAAAGAAGGTTATGTAGCTAGCTATGATAGTAATGAAGTGTATGTAATTGATATTCAGAAAATGAAAGTGAAACAAACGATTGCGGTTGGAAAGGGACCGTTTCAACTTACGCAGCGAGAAGGGAGAGAGAGATGAACAAACATAAAGTATTACTTGTAGATGATGAAAGTGATATGAGACAGCTTGTTGGCATGTATTTAGATAATTTTGGATATGAATGGGGAGAAGCAGAGAACGGAAAAGATGCGCTTCATATGCTTGATACAGATCATTACGATTTTGTTATTTTAGATATTATGATGCCACAGATGGATGGAATTTCAGTCTGTAAAGAAATTCGAAAAACATCGGATGTACCAATTATTTTTTTAACAGCAAAAGGAGAAGAATGGAACCGCGTTAATGGTTTACGGATGGGAGCGGACGATTATATTGTAAAGCCATTTAGTCCAGGTGAGCTCATTGCTCGTATGGAAGCTGTATTAAGAAGATATACGAAGCAAGAACAACAAGAAGAAGAACTTCAATTTGGTCCAATCGTAATTAACGAAAAAAGTCGTCGAATTGAAATAGACGGAGAGCCTATTTCTCTTACTGTAAAAGAGTTTGATCTACTTTATTTTCTTTGCGGGCATAATGGACAAGTGTTTAGTCGTGAGCAATTACTTGAAAAAGTATGGGGATATGATTACGCAGGAAGTACGAGAACGGTAGATACACATGTGAAAACGATGCGTTTAAAACTTGGAGAAAGTGGAAACTACATTCAAACAGTTTGGGGTGTAGGTTATAAATTTGAGGTGTAACATGTTTACGATGGTACAAAAGCTTTGGCTTACGGTGGTATGTGCAGTATGTGTAACAGTTTCTTTTCTTTATTTCGTGTCCTTATATTCATATGAAAAGTTATATGTTCAAAACATTGAAGATTCGTTAGTAATGGAAGGGAAAAGGCTCGTATCTCAATATAAAAAGGACGAGGGTACGTTAGCGTTTGGAGAGAAAGTTCAGGCATTTGATCGTATCTCGAGTGCGGATGTACTTTTCGTTAGTAATCCTCGTGATTTAAGTGCTTGTATACCTTTTGATGTACATCATCATTCCCTTATTAGTGAGAGTGATAGACAAACATTGTTAGATGGAAAGACCGTTACGAAGGTTGGATATGAAGAACATTTCGAGCGTAATATTATGGGAGTTGTTATTCCTGTTTTAGAAGAAAAGAAATTAGTTGGGATTGTGTACTCATATATTCCATTAAAGAGTATTAAAGATTTAATCTATGATATGGGACTTATTTTAGCTCCATTAGCTTTCGTTATGATTTTACTTACAATATGGATTGGTAGAAAAATTATTATTGCGATTACAAAACCGCTCTCACAAATGGAACGAGTTGCAAATCATATGGCAACAGGAGATTTTTCTGAGCGTATTACGATTTCGTCGGAAGATGAAATAGGACGTTTAGGGAAAGCGTTTAATAAAATGGCAAATTCATTAGAAATGGAAGATGTCAAACGTAAGGAATTTTCAGCAAATGTTTCTCATGAACTGCGGACGCCACTAAGTTATATTAAGGGGTATAGTGAAGCGATATTAGATGGAGTTGCAAAGGGACAGCAACAATCAAAATTTACACAGCTCATTCATAGAGAAGCTGGTCGTATGCAACGGCTTGTTCATGATTTATTAGATTTGGCGCAACTTGAAGGAGACCATTTTCCATTAAAAAAACAACCGATTGTATTTGCGCAGCTTATTGAAGATGTATTAGAAACGTACGAATTGAAATGTATGGAAAAAGAGCTGTATATTTCAACGGATCTTGATCCAGATATTATTGTAACGATTGATGAGGATCGGATGCAACAGGTGCTTCATAACTTGCTAGACAACGCTATTCGTTATACAAATCAAAATGGAAACATTTCTATACAATTGAAGAAAAAAGATAGGCAGTGTGAATTGAAAATAAAGGATACGGGAATTGGTATTGATGCTGAGCATTTAGAGCAGCTTGGCGAACGTTTCTATCGGGTTGATAAAGGGCGAAGTCGCAGGCATGGTGGAACAGGTCTTGGTCTTGCGATTGTCAAACAAATCGTGCATATCCATGACGGAGAATGGCGAGTCGAAAGTGAAAAAGGAAAGGGAACAACGGTTATTATAAAATTACCTGCGAATGAAGAAGGAAGTATGTTTTAGTTGTCAATTCCCCACTTAAACGTAACACGTTTTGAAGTGGGGGGTCTTACTATTCGTGAATAGAGGGGGAAATAGGAAATGAAGGCGAATAATACCAGATTAAATACCAGTTACAACCCGCTACTGGGTATAATAACCATCAATTTCCTCTATATAACAAAAAAATGGCTATTTTATGAACAAAACATTTGTACTTCTTACTAATTCGTTCTAAAATGGTTATGGATGCTATGTTCTTATAAATCGTTTGAATTGTTGTTTGGATGATACTGAGGTGATTTAACTGGAGTACAAATCTATTAAGCCGAAAAAAATTTACGAAGAAGTATCTGAAGCCATTTTAACGATGATAAAAAATGGTACATTAAAACCTGGTGACAAACTTCTTCCTGTTCATCAATTAGCCGAGCAGTTCCAAGTTGGCAGATCTGCAGTTCGTGAAGCGCTTAGTGCCTTGCGAGCTATGGGGTTAATTGAAATGAAACAAGGGGAAGGAACATATGTGAAGAACTTCGATTCTTCAGCATTGACAAAACCTTTAAATAACATGTTGTTAATGAAGAAGGAAGATATTTTAGATTTATTGGAAGTACGAAAAGTGCTTGAAGTCGGGGCAGTTCGGGCAGCAGCAGTAAAACGTACAGAAGATAATTTGAAAAATATGAAGCATTGGTTAGATGAAATGGAAAAAAGCATGGGGAATGAAAGGGCTGGTGAAAAAGCAGACTTTCATTTTCATATGGGAATTGCAGAATCTTCACATAACAACATCTTACTCGAACTTATGAATCATGTTTCGGAAATGATTGCTGAGACGATTGGTGAGTCGAGACGCATTATTTTATATGGTGAACAAACAACAGCAGAACGACTTTTAGAAGAGCATCAAGTTATTTATGATGCGGTATTGAAACAAGATGTGGAATCTGCACAGCAAGCAATGCTAAATCATTTAACAAATGTAGAGCATATTGTCACAGGTAGACAAGATATAAATTCGTGATTTACTCTTTCAAAGTTTCATTTTTCTGATAGAATAGAGAAAGATTGAGTAAGCGTTTTCTTTTAGGGAGAGGTTTAGGTAGGTCAATTATGCCTAGCTTCTTCTTTCTGTTAAGTCATCTGATGACCATATGATTGTTGGCGAAGTTGTAATGAGGGGGAATTATAATTATGAAAGTTACTTTGTTTGTTACTTGCTTAGTTGATATGTTTGAAACAAATGTTGGTAAAGCAACGGTTGAATTGTTGGAGCATTTAGGGTGTGAAATTGAATTTCCAGAAGCTCAAGTTTGCTGTGGACAACCAGCATATAACAGCGGTCATGTAGAAGCAGCAAAAGAAGCGATGAAGCATATGATTGAAACTTTCGAAGATGCAGAATATATCGTTACACCATCTGGTTCTTGTGCGACAATGTTTCATGAGTATCCACACGTTTTTAAAGATGATCCGAAATGGGCACCTCGTGCACAAAAAGTAGCAGATAAAACATATGAATTAACACAATTTATTGTTGATGTGTTAAAAGTTACAGATGTTGGTGCGCACTTAGAAGGAACAGCGACTGTTCACAAATCTTGTCATATGACACGTTTACTAGGAGTAAAAGAAGCTCCAGGGATTTTACTATCAAATGTAAAAGGGCTAACTGTAAAAGAACTACCAAACGTACAAAATTGTTGTGGTTTTGGGGGAACGTTTTCAGTTAAAATGACACCAATCTCTGAACAAATGGTAGATGAGAAAGTGGATAGTGTGATGGAAACAGGTGCTGATTATTTAATTGGTGCTGACTGTGGGTGTTTGTTAAACATTGGCGGACGTATTGAGCGCTTAGGTAAAGAAGTAAAAGTAATGCATATTGCTGAGGTATTGAATAGTCGCTCATGAAGGGGGAACATAAGCTATGTCTATGAAAATCAGTGAGAAAAAATTTAATGATCGCGTTGGCGATGGAATTCAAGATTCATTTATGCGCGGGGCAGTATCTTCTGCACAAACGCGTTTATATACAAATCGCTTAAAAGCAGCCGATGAATTAGGAAACTGGGAGGAATGGCGTGAACTTGGTGAACAAATTCGTCAGCATACGTTAGAAAACTTAGACTACTATTTAATGCAACTGAGTGAAAATGTATCTAAAAGAGGCGGGCATGTTTTCTTTGCAAAAACGAAAGAAGAAGCAGCACAGTATATTCAAGAGGTAGCAAAGAAGAAGCAAGCAAAAAAAGTTGTAAAATCAAAGTCGATGGTAACGGAAGAAATTAGCATGAACCATGCACTTGAAGAAATTGGCTGTGAAGTATTAGAGAGTGACTTAGGTGAGTACATTTTACAAGTAGATAACGATCCACCATCTCATATCATTGCACCAGCACTTCATAAAAACAGAACGCAAATTCGTGATGTGTTTAAAGAAAAGCTTGGGTATGAAAATTCTGATGATCCATATGAAATGACAAAGTTTGTTCGTAAACAACTTCGTGAAAAATTTATGGATGCTGAAATTGGGGTAACGGGATGTAACTTTGCAGTTGCAAATACAGGCTCTCTTTGTCTAGTAACAAACGAAGGAAATGCTGACCTTGTTATGTCTATTCCCAAAACACAAATCGCGGTAATGGGTATGGAACGTATGGTTCCAACTATGGAAGAACTAGATGTTCTTGTTGGTTTACTGTGCCGCAGTGCGGTTGGTCAAAAATTAACAAGTTATGTAACGGTAGCAGGACCGATTCAGGAAGAGGAAGTAGACGGACCAGAAGAATTTCATTTAGTTGTTGTTGATAATGGACGTTCTACAATTTTAGGTTCTGAATTCCGTCAAGTGTTGCAATGTATTCGCTGTGCAGCTTGTGTAAACGTATGTCCTGTATATCGTCATGTTGGGGGTCACTCTTATGGATCCATCTATTCTGGTCCAATTGGGGCAGTATTAACACCACTTTTAGGTGGATATGATGATTATAAAGAGCTTCCGTATGCTTCTAGTTTATGCGGAGCGTGTACAGAAGCTTGTCCGGTAAAAATTCCATTGCATGACTTGTTATTAAAACATCGCCAAGTCATTGTTGAGAAAGAAGGGCGAGCGCCACTTGCAGAAAAATTAGCAATGAAGATGTTTAGTATGGGTGCGTCTTCCGCATCTTTATACAAAATGGGATCTAAAATTGCTCCGGCTGCTATGAGTCCATTTACGTCTGGTAATCGTGTAACGAAAGGTGTAGGGCCGCTGAAAAACTGGACGGATATTCGCGAGTTCCCAGCTCCAAGTAAAGAAAGATTCCGTGATTGGTATAAAGATCATAAGAAAGGCGGGAATGACTGATGACAGGGACAATTCAAAACCGTGATTCCTTTTTAGACAACATTGCGAAAGAACTTGGGCGTGCGCGTAAAACAGAAGGAGTACAGCGTCCAGTATGGAAGAATAATGTAAACGTAGAAACGTTGAAAGATTATTCAGAGGAAGAATTGTTAGCGGTATTCAAAAAACAATGTACCAACATTCATACGACTGTAATTGAAACAACAAGGGATGAACTGAGTGCAGTAGTTCGAAAAGTAATTACTGAAAACGGCGGCGGACCTATTTTATTATCGGGGGACGAACGTTTTGATACGTACGGTTTGAATGCTCTATTTTCTACAGAACTTCCGAACGAAAATGTTGAAGTAAACACTTGGAAT
Source organism: Bacillus sp. 105MF (assembly GCF_000374885.1). NCBI lineage: Bacteria > Bacillati > Bacillota > Bacilli > Caryophanales > Bacillaceae > Bacillus > Bacillus sp. 105MF. The sequence continues at coordinate 209,362 of NZ_KB895565.1, forward strand.
CCAGAGAAAAAAGAAGAAAATATTCGCTTGGCTGAAAAAGCAAATATCGGTATTGCTTTTAGTGATTACACATTAGCAGAATCCGGTACAATTGTCGTGCAAAGTCATAAAGGACAAGGTCGTTCTTTACACTTCTTGCCTACGATTTATTTTGCAATCATTCCACGTGAAACAATTGTACCACGTATTACACAAGCGGTTCATGATATGAATACGCGTGTAGAGAATGGAGAAGAAGTTGCATCTTGTATTAACTTTATTACAGGTCCAAGTAACTCAGCTGATATTGAAATGAATCTTGTTGTAGGTGTACATGGACCATTAAAAGCATATTATTTTGTAGTGTAAAATGGGGAAAAGCAGGCTAAGAAATGGCCTGCTTTTTTATTAGAACAAAGATAATGCGAAATGGAAGTGTCGCTCTCTTTTTGCTATATTTTTTTGGGGAAGGAGAGGATGGTGTGATATTTTATTTATATGCTTTTTTAATAGGGACGGTGCTAGGTTCTTTTTATACGGTTGTAGCAGTACGCATTCCTATTGGACAATCTATTATTGCTCCTCGTTCTTATTGTGATTATTGTCGTCATACGCTAAGGCCGAAAGAGCTTATTCCAATTATTTCTTTTTGTTTACAAAGAGGTCGCTGCATTCATTGTAAAATGAAAGTACCCTTTATTTATACATTGTTTGAGGTGATAACAGGGGGAGCATTTCTTTTTTTTACGTATGTGATTGGAATGGATAAAGAACTAATTCTTATATGGACGTTACTTTCTTTACTCATTATCATTACAATGACAGATTTGTTCTATATGTTAATCCCGGATGTAATTTTATTCTCTTTTGCTTGTTTATTTGTAATAGAACATATTTTTATTTCACTCGTTCCTTGGTGGGAGGGCTTGATTGGTGGAGGAACGATATTTATTGTGTTATATCTCGTTCAAATTCTATTTCCGAATGGACTTGGAGGAGGTGATGTGAAATTACTTTCGCTACTTGGATTTATAATAGGGGCGAAAGCAATTTTTATTGTGCTTTGTTGTGCTTCTAGTTTGAGTCTTTGTTTCTTTGGAATTGGTATGTTACTCAAGCGTATTACATCAAGACAACCATTGCCATTCGGACCGTTTATTGCACTTGGAACAATATGTTATTTGGCTATGATATATCTGGAATAAAGTAAAACTGTAACCAGTGGAGGTATTACTGTCCGCAAATAGCGGGATAAAGGAGAAGTAGAAAATGAAAGTGTATATGGATGATCAAAGACCTTGCCCCTTTGGTTATGTCTTAGCGACAACAGTCGAAACTGCTTTAAATTTTTTGCGCAATTCTGATGTAGATATTATATCGCTCGATTATAATATGGGATGGCGTCAGAAAAATGGTTTGGATTTTTTAGAAGTTTTTTGTACGGAAGGCCTTTATGTACAGGAAATTCATTTACATACAAATGATTCAATTGGTATGCAGTACATGTTAGAGCGGATAAATAAAGGAAAAGAAACGAGAGAGATTTCCTCAAATATACAGGTGAAATGTACTGGAAGTTAAAAAGCTCCAAGGGGATCCTTGGAACTTTTTTAGTGTTTCATCTGTGCTTGTAAAGGGATGATTTCTTCTTGTTGAACTGCTTCTAGGTTATCTTCTGCCGCTTTAGGTTCTGGATTTTTTTGAGTTAAATAATGATATACCATCCCAACGAATACGGATCCGCCGATAATGTTGCCAATTGTAACCGGGATTAAGTTATGGATAGCACCAGCGAAAGAAATTGTATCAGGATGTGGTGATACTAAAGATAGTGCAAATAATGATAAGTTTGCAATACTATGTTCATAACCGGATAAGAAGAAAGTAAAGACAAGAAACATCATAATAAGTATTTTTGCTGTATCTCCTTTTACTTGAGAAGGTAGGAAACATGCAAGGCACACGAGCCAGTTACATAAAATCGCTTTGAAAAATAATTGCATTGTAGGTGTTCCCATTTTTACTGCAACGACTGTACTCATTAAATGACCATGATTGATTGATTGGAAAATACCAGTTGCGTAAAATAACAATGCAAAAAATACTGCACCTGCTAAGTTACCTGCATAACAAGCGACCCAATTACGAAGTGTATCGCCAATTGTTGTTTCTTTTCGCAGAGTTGCGACTGTAAAATACATTGTATTTCCTGTAAATAATTCAGCTCCGCCATATATAATTAATATAAGTGCAATTCCAAAAAACATAGAAGATGCTAAATATGTTGCGGGTGAATTTACAACATTGAAGAAATTCCCTAATTTAAAACATAGTACAATAGTAAAACCAATATAGATGCCAGCTAGTGCAGCGCGAATGAAATATTGCATTGGATTTGCATCCAACATTTGTTTCTTTTTCTGCGCAAGTTGTACAACGTAAGCTAATCCTTGTTCTAGCATAATTAATACGCTCCTTTAGTACATTGTCTGTAAGTACTCTTCATATGAATAAGGTACACGTATTTACTCCTAGTTTCAATAAGATTGTGCAATATTTCACAAAAAGGACATACCTTCTAAATGAAAGCGTTAACAAATTGTGGTATGATATCATATGTTTGTAAAAATATAGGGAAATGGCAACTTTTTATGTAATAAAATGAAACTTCTATCATTGGGGCGTTATCTTTCAAGGATGGCAAATGGATTAGTTATCCTCCATCTATCTATCTATTTTTGAAGGGGGGACTATTTAGTATGAGGTAAATGAAAAAACGCTGTTGTTACAGCGCTTTTTCATCCAAATTCTTTTGTGTATTTTGGACACTTGTATCTTTAGATAAGAACCAACCACCCATTGCAATTCCAATTAGTACAATCCAAAATCCAATTTTCCATGGTGCTGATTCTGGGAAACTGTGTGGAATAACATTTAAAGCAGGGTGTGCTAACGTATAAACTGCTAGTTTCACACCAACCCAACCAACAATTAAGAATGCAGCAGTTTCTAATCCTGGTTTACGTTTTAATATTTGTACGAAAGCAGATGCAGCAAATCGCATAATGATTAAACCAATGAGCCCGCCTGTAAAAATAACAAGAAATTGTCCTGTATCAAGACTACCAATTGTACCAAGGCCTGTTTTTGGTAAAGTCATCGCTAATGCAACAGCTGCTAAAATAGAATCAACGGCAAACGCAATGTCGGCAACTTCAACTTTAAATACTGTCCACCAAAAGTTTTCTTGTTTTTTCTTTATTTCGTTCTCTTCAGTTTCTTCATGTGTATTCTTTTTAACATATGTTTTGAATAAATGGTTACCAGCGATAAACATTAAGTAAATTGCCCCCAGTGCTTGCACTTGCCATACGTCGACTAAGAAAGAGATCATAAACAATGATCCAAAACGGAACACGAAAGCTCCTGCTAATCCGTAAAATAATGCTTTTTTTCGTTTGTCTTCTGGTAAATGTTTTACCATAATGGCAAGGACTAGAGCGTTATCTGCTGCTAAAATTCCTTCTAGTGCAATTAAGATAAGCAATACCCAACCATACTCCAATAATAATGATACATCCATGTACATTCTCCTCTCAATTGTATAAATCCTAAACAAGTGAAGAGGTTTCCCCACTGTTTAGTTTCCCCATACTCCAACCTATCAACGACGGAAGGAATTGGAAAAGAATACAAAAAAGACCTCTGCCGTTGATAGGCAAAGGTCTTGCTAGACATATGTAATAAAAATGCCAACAAAGCCGGAAGAACTGAGTTCTACGTAATGACGACTTTGTTTCCAAGAATATATTCTTGGACGCTACTCCCCTTTGGAAATATGCTATTGTATTTTCATTATATGGATAATGTAAATGTTTGTCAACCTGTTAAAATGTCTTCGTTTGGATATTTTATCTTTCTTTGTTTTTTATGTGCAAAAGAAAATGCTAATGTTAAAGGACCCATTTTTCCAAAAAACATCATAAAGATAATGGTTATCTTTCCGATTATTGTCAATTTCGAGGTAAGTCCCATACTGAGACCAACAGTCCCAAATGCCGAAAATACTTCAAAGGCACTCATTAAGAGGGGAACTTGTTCGGTGATACTTAAAATTAATATGGCGAAAAAAATAAATGAGATTGAAATGACTACAATGGCAAGTGATTTTACAATCAAACCATCTTTTATTGATTTTTTAAAGATGACAATGTCATCTTGCTCTTGTAAAAATTTAAGAACCCCGAGTAGCATAATTAAAAAGGTTGTTAATTTAATGCCGCCACCTGTTGAAGCACTACCAGCTCCAATGAACATGAGCAACATCATTAGTAAAAGAGATGGTTTTGTTAATTGTGCCATGTCTACAGTATTAAAGCCAGCTGTACGTGTGGAAACAGCTTGGAAATAGGCTGCTAGTCCTTCTTCAAACGGTGTAAATCCTTTCATAGAAATTGGATTATGGAATTCAAATATAAAAATTAAAATTGTAGCAGCAATATTTACAATAAGAGTAGATGAGAGCATAAGTTTAGAGTGTAATGTAAGGTTCTTAAAGTTGCGTTTTCTTTTTATATCCACTATGACTGTGAAACCAATTCCGCCTAAAATAATGAGAGAGGAAATGACTATGTTGACGAGTATACTATGAGATTGTGACATTAAATTATCAGTCCAAATGGAAAATCCGGCGTTGTTAAATGCTGAAATGGCATGAAAAAAACTATAATATAGTCCGTTAAAAACACCGTATTTTGGAACCCATTCAAAAGCAAGAAGAAGAGTAGCGAAACATTCAATGGTAAAAGAAAATAGAAATAATGATTTTGCGAGACGAATCACTCCGCCGATATTTGTTTGATTTAATGCTTGCTGTAGTAAAATTCGATTTTGGAGACCGATTTTTCTCCCGAGCATAATCGCGATTAATATAGCAAAGCTCATAATGCCGAGACCGCCAACTTGTATGAGTGTTAAAATGACAAGTTGCCCAAATAGGGTGAACACTTTTCCGGTGTCAACAACGCCGAGTCCTGTAACTGTAAATGCAGAAACAGTTGTAAATAATGCATCTAGCCAAGAAATTGAAGTTGTAGTGGAGATAGGCAGTTTTAATAGGCATGTTCCGATAATGGATAGTGCAATAAAAGATAACGTAAGTACACGAGGAGGACTCATTTTAATATTAATCCGTTTCATATTATATACCTTTCCTTTCGGCTTGCTCTTTGTAGTATGTCAAAAAGAATTACAATGTATGTTGAAAAGGAAAAGAGGCAGAATATATCTGCCCCTGAATCAATTATTTATAGAATTATCCACGTAATTGTTGTTGTGCTAAGGAAACGAGACGTTTTGTTACTTCGCCACCGACAGATCCGTTAGAACGAGATGCTGTATTCGAACCTAAGCTTACACCAAACTCTTGTGCAATTTCATATTTAAATTGTTCTAGCGCCTGCTCAGCACCAGGAACAAGTAATTTATTTGTTTTTACCATTGATAACACATCCTAATTTATATTCCAGTTTATTTGTTTTTAATGAGCAGTAAAGGAATGTTTTGCTGATACAAGCTAGCTCACTGTATAAACTGGTATCGTTAGTGTATGTGTTATATGTTTGGTCATACACGGAAGTAATCGGTGAGATTAGAAGTTATTGGATACGAAAAAAGAGTAGCACACATGCTACTCTTTTTTCATTATTGTTGCTGTACCTTCGACAACTATATCATTCCATTGATTATATACATTTGTTTGCAACGTAATAATTTTTTTATCATCACGTTTTTTGATAACTTCTGCGACTACGCGTAAGGTATCACCAATTTTTACAGGTGCACGAAATGATACATTTTGTGATAAATAAATTGTGTTTTTTCCTGGTAATTTTGTTCCGAGAATGGTCGAAATAAATCCTGAAACAAGCATACCATGTGCAATTCTTTCTTTAAACATTGTTGTTTTTGCAAAAGAGTCCAGAATATGAATTGGATTTACATCCCCGGTCAGTTTTGCAAAAGTGATAATGTCTTCATTGGTAATCGTTTTTGTTAAGGATGCTTGATCGCCAACTTGAATCTCATCATAATGAAGCTCTGGAACAGACTGCGCTTCTTGAAATGGATTCATTTTTTCCTCCTTCTTTTCCATATCGAAAAATGTAAGCCATCTTGATGCAATGGGAGGAAGAAAGAGTTTAGTTTGTTCTGCGGTAAGCTGCCACATTTTCCTTACTTGATGGAAGTAAATAGATTTTTTGAGTTTTCCTCGAACTTTTTTACGAGTTCCAGTTGTGTAGATTTGAATTCTTCCAAAAAACCTTCTAATTGTTTTTGACCCTCGTCACGTTGAAGTTGTTGTTGTTCAATGAATTGTTTTGTTGTTTCTTCAAACTTGCCGTTCGTTTGAGTAAGAATCGATAAAGATGTTTTTGTTGGAGACACAGTAAGTTGATGAATATGATTAGAAAGTTCGTTCCATTTTTCTTGCCATTCGTTAATTTGTTCATTTAAGGAGTTGCCTGTGAATTGCTTCACGTATTCTGTATATTGACTATTAAATTGAGTAGTGAATTGTTGTAGTTCTTTTTCGAGTTCATCTACTCCTGCTGTTAATTTATGCAAAGCATCCTGCTGTTGTTTTAAAGTTTCTAAAGTAAGTTGCTCCAATTGTTTCCCTGCTGAAGAGAAAAGGGAAAGAGAATGTGACCAATTTTTCCAAAATGCATCGACCAGTTCGTATGGTTTAGTTTCCATGGTTTGACCTCCAAATATTTTTTTGCATATTGTGAACGCAGATTATTCTGCTGTACCACCAGGTGAAGATGAAGATTTTTTTTCATCCTTTTCTGGAGAAGTAGAAAATGGAAAGAATGCATTGGTGTATAACGTGAAGAATGTTCGCAACATATTTTGGTAATGTTCAAAAGAGGTCGCGCATGTTGCTAAATATTGCTCTCCATATTCTGTTAAAGAATAAATTCGCTTTGCTGGCCCTCCTTCACTTGTATCCCAAGTGGAAGATATGAGGTTTTCTTTTTCTAACTTGCGCAAGGTTCTATAAACATTACCTTGGTCAACGGAAGAAAAGCCAATATCCATTAGCATTTGAATCAGTTTGTAACCGTGAAGACTCCAGTCTTTTAGACAGAGAAGTAAGAAGGGAACTAAGAAGTTTTTTGGCATGGAGTTTGGTTGTTTCGCTTGGTTTGTTTCCAAACTTTCTTGTTGTTCTGGTTCATTATGTAGCATGATTGTGCATCACCTCATGAATCAGTTAAATGGAATTTTTTGCTTATAAGTGCAATTTACACCTATCTGTTTTCTATGTCAATACATTTGTTGGAATATAGAAAAAAACAAAATACAGACTTGAAGTTTTATTCAGAATATTGGAAAATAGTGAATAGGTTGAATTGTTTCAAAAACGAATAAAGGAGTGTAGGAGAAGTGATTGATCAAAAATTCGATCCACTACAAGCATGGAAAGAAGCTTATGAACAGACCGAAACATTTTGGGGAAAAACGCTCAATGAAACAATCAAAACAGAAGAGTATTCTGCTTGGATGGGAAGCGTTCTAGATTTGAATTTGTTTTATCAGAAGATGTTGAATGATGCAACAAAAGGCTATTTAGAAAAAGTGAACATGCCAACCCAAGACGATATCGCAAGAGTAGCTACGCTTGTTATTAACTTAGAAAATAAAGTTGATAACATCGAAGAGTTTTTGGAAGAAAAAGCAGATTCTTTAGGACAATCTCCTACGCTAAAACGTGATGTAACAAAAGTGAAACAAGATATTCGTACATTAGAAGATAAAGTGGATAAGATTTTAGGATTACTTGAAAAACAAAATGAAGTGTTAGCAAAATTACAGGAACCAGGGAAAGAAGTGGCGAAAGCGCCTCTGAAACCAGAGAATAAAAAGTAGTTAAGAAGTGTTGTTTATACGTTCAAAAAGGGAAAGGGAGAACCTCTTTTACGAATGGTATGAACAGCTGAAAATAGTTTGTATGTAGAATATCGTTTTAAAATATGTATCAAGGTGATGCATTCTTATATCTAACAAATTCAATAAAGGGGGAATAGAAATGGTTCAATTAAATGGTAAAGTAGCAATCGTAACAGGTGGGGCAAAAGGAATTGGTAAAGCGATTACAGTAGCATTAGCAAAAGAGGGAGCAAAGGTTGTTATTAACTATAATAGCAGTAAAGAAGCGGCTGAAAATCTAGTGAATGAATTAGGAACAGAAGGTCATGATGTATATGCAGTTCAGGCAGATGTTTCTAAGCTAGAAGATGCGAAGCGCCTTGTAGATGAAGCTGTGAATCATTTTGGTAAGGTAGATATTCTTGTAAATAATGCTGGTATTACAAGAGACCGTACTTTCAAAAAATTAAACCGTGAAGATTGGGATCGTGTAATCGATGTAAACTTAAGTAGTGTATTTAATACAACGAGTGCGGCACTTCCTTACATAACAGAATCAGAAGAGGGTAGAATCATTAGCATTTCTTCTATTATTGGACAAGCTGGTGGATTTGGACAAACAAACTATTCAGCAGCAAAAGCTGGTATGTTAGGATTTACAAAGTCATTAGCGCTAGAACTTGCGAAAACAAATGTAACAGTGAATGCGATTTGCCCAGGATTCATTGATACAGAAATGGTAGCAGAAGTGCCGGAAGATGTTCGTCAAAAAATCGTTTCTAAGATTCCAAAGAAACGTTTCGGACAAGCGGATGAAATTGCAAAAGGTGTTGTATACTTGTGCCGTGATGGAGCGTATATCACTGGTCAACAGTTAAATATTAACGGCGGATTATATATGTAATGAAGCAAGGAGAAAGTGCATATCCATAGCAGGAGTGCACTTCTTTCTTGAAGAAGGAAATCAGTTAAAAAGGAGATAGGAAAATGACTACATTCGTAACAGAATGGGAAAAGCAATTGGAACTATACCCAGAAGAATATCGAAAAGCATATCGTCGTTTTAAAAGAGCGAGTGAAGTTTTACTGCGTGAACCAGAGCCACAAGTTGCTTTAACTCCAAAAGAGGTCATTTGGACGAAAAATAAAACGAAGCTGTATCGTTACATTCCAAAGCAGGAAAAAACACATTCAGTTCCCATTTTATTGATCTATGCGCTAATTAATAAACCATATATTATGGATTTGACACCAGGAAATAGTTTGGTGGAATATTTAGTAGATCGTGGTTTTGATGTGTATATGCTTGATTGGGGCACATTCGGTTTAGAAGATAGTCATTTAAAGTTTGATGATTTTGTGTTCGACTATATTGCAAAAGCAGTTAAAAAAGTAATGCGAACTGCAAAAGCGGACGAGGTATCTCTACTCGGATATTGTATGGGTGGTACGCTAACATCCATTTATGCGGCACTTCACCCACATATGCCGATTCGAAATTTAATTTTTATGACAAGTCCATTTGATTTCTCTGAAACCGGATTATATGGTCCATTATTAGATGAAAAGTATTTTAACTTAGACAAAGCAGTTGATACATTTGGAAATATACCGCCGGAAATGATTGATTTCGGAAATAAAATGTTAAAGCCAATTACAAACTTTGTTGGTCCGTATGTTGCTTTACTTGATCGCTCAGAAAATGAGCGCTTTGTTGAAAGCTGGAAGCTAATTCAAAAATGGGTTGGAGATGGTATCCCATTCCCAGGTGAATCGTATCGACAATGGATTCGCGATTTTTATCAAAATAATAAATTGGTTAAAGGTGAGCTCGTGATTCGAGGTCAAAAAGTAAAACTTGAAAACATTAAGGCAAATGTCTTAAATATTTCTGCAAAACGTGATCATATTGCATTGCCATGCCAAGTAGAGGCGCTCTTGGACCATATTTCTAGTACAGACAAACAGTATGTGTGCTTGCCGACAGGACATATGTCAGTTGTATATGGTGGAACGGCTGTAAAACAAACGTATCCTACAGTTGGAAATTGGCTTGAGGAACGCTCTAATTGAAGTGAAAAAGTGATTATTATGGCTTGAACACATATCTTTTTTGTTCATACGAATGAAATGGAAAATCCAGCTAGCATAGGCTAGCTGGATTTTTTTATGTAAAGTAACAAAAAATAAAAGGGAGGAAATTCAATTGTAGGAGAATAGTTATGAAATTAGCATTAGGGAAGTTATACTGGAATGAAGAAGCTTGTATGCCTTGTTATCCGATATTAGAAAATGATATGATATGTGATGTGCTTATTGTTGGAAGCGGAGAATCAGGCGCTCAAATTGCATATTTTTTAACAAAATTAGGAATGAGTGTCACGTTGATTGATAAACGAAAAATTGCACACGGAAGCACAGTTGCTAATACAGGATTACTACAATTTGTTCATGATAAGTCATTGACATCTTTGATTCATACATTTGGGGAAGCAAAAGGGGTGCGAGCTTATCAGCTTTGTTACGAGGCACTGCGAACATTGGAACAGGTTGTTCCAATGTTAGATATTGATCCTTGTTTTATTCCGAGAAGAAGCTTATATTATGCAAGTCAAAATGAAGATATTTCATTCCTTCAAGAAGAGTATCGTACATTACAACGTTACGGATTTCCTGTTGAGTATTTTACAGAATCTGATATTAAGAAACGATATTCATTTACAAAACCGGCAGCATTATATACAGGGGGGGATGCAGAAGTGAACCCGTATATGTTAGCTCATGGTCTTATACATAAAGCAAACCAGCTAGGTGCTTCTATTTTTGAAAATACAGAGGTTGTGCATATTAAGCCTGTTCAAAAAGATTTGGTTTCTTACACAAAAATAGGTAAGAAAATTGTAGCGAAAGCAGTGATTATGGCTACAGGATATGAAACACTATTTGGGAAAAAAGAAGCAAATACAACGGTAGAAACCTCTTATGCTATTGTTACAAATGAGCAAGAGCATTTTAATGGGTGGCACGAACAATCATTAATTTGGGAAACTGCTCGGCCGTATTTGTATTTTCGTACGTACAAAAATAGAATTATTGTAGGCGGATTAGATGAAGCGATGCAACTTCAGAAATTTGGTGATACAAAGTTATTGCATAAACGAGAGTTGCTAACTAAAATTATACAAGAGATGTTTCCAAATCTTTCAAATATAAGAGCTGAATATTATTGGGCTGCTGCATTTGGCGGAAGTCATGATGGTCTTCCTATTTGTAAAGAAGATGATAAAGTCTCTAATTTGTATTATGCATTACCGTATGGAGGAAATGGAACTGTATATGGAATGGTATTTGCAAAACTATTTCAGCAGTTATTTACAAATAAAGAAAATGATGATTTTTCTTTGTTTAATCGATAGAAAAAAGGTAGCGAAGTGATGGGATGAGAGATATAAAGAAATTTTTGCAAAAATTGCGTCCGGTACAGCTTATTGTTTTATTTTATTTCATAGCAGTAATTGTTTCTGTAATTTTATTAAGTTTACCATTTGTCATTAAGCCAGGTGTAAAATGGACTTTTATAGATGCGTTATTTATATCTGTTAGCGCTGTTAGTGTTACGGGGCTTTCAGTGGTTTCTATTCCAGATACGTTTAATACGGCAGGTATTATGATTTTAGCGCTCGTATTACAATTAGGCGGTTTAGGAATTATGGCACTTGGTACATTTGTTTGGATGATAACAGGTAAGAAAATAGGATTGCAGCGAAGACGATTAATTATGGCAGATCATAACCAAGGAAATTTATCAGGGCTTGTTGAGTTGATGCGGTCTATTTTAATTTTGATTATTTCGATAGAAGTGGTTGGGGCGCTTCTATTAGGAACAAGATTTTTACTCTATTTCCCAAGTTGGAAAGAAGCGTATTTTCATGGTTTTTTTGCCTCTATTAGTGCAACAACGAATGGTGGATTTGATTTAACTGGTCAGTCGCTTATTCCATATCAGAAAGACTATATTGTACAAATAATTCATATGCTTCTTATTATTTTAGGAGCAATTGGCTTTCCTGTGCTAATGGAAGTAAAACAGTATTTGAGTAAGGAAAAACATCAATTATTTCGTTTTTCACTATTTACAAAATTGACAACAACGACATTTTTCTCGCTTATTATTGTGGGAACAATCGTTATTTTTTTATTGGAGCGAAATCAGTTTTTATTAGGGAAATCCTGGCATGAAACGGTATTTTATACGTTGTTTCAATCCGTTACAACGAGAAGTGGTGGATTAGCGACAATGGATATACGTGACTTGTCACAGCCGACGCTTTTATTTATGAGTGTTTTAATGTTTATTGGTGCTTCTCCAAGTTCAGTTGGAGGGGGAATACGTACAACGACGTTTGCTGTGAATATTCTTTCCCTATATACGTTTGCAAAAGGTGACAGAACGGTACGTGTTTTTAAACGGCAATTGCATGAGGAAGACGTTTTAAAAGCGTCCGTTGTTATGACTATGGGGATTTTATTATGTGCTTTTGCTTTATTTATTTTATCGATGACTGAAAATGCACCATTTATGAGTTTAATTGTTGAAGTATGTTCTGCATTTGGAACGACTGGGTTATCAACAGGTATCACTTCTGATTTAACAACTGCTGGAAAACTTGTATTAATTGTTCTCATGTTTATTGGTCGTGTTGGTATTTTAACATTTATTTTAGCAAGTGGTGGAAGGGAACAACCACCTCGCTATAAATATCCCAAAGAGAGAATTATTATTGGATAACATGAAACCATTCTACCTATAAAGGTAGAATGGTTTTTTAATCGTTAATACCAAATTGAGGGTGCATAAATGAATCTTCAACCCCGTCTGTTTTGTTTCGTAACACTTCTTGATTTTCTTCTGAAATCCATCCGATATCATTTGTTGGATGGATCCATTCTTCGCCAGCCATAATGGCCGGATCAACTTCATCACTCCAATTGTTAAGTGGGCTATTTTTAGAATTGTATTTACTATCTCCAATTACAACATCGTATTGATTAATAAAGGGTTGTTGCATTTGTTTTCCTGTTCCTTTAAAGGAGGGGAAATTCATTTGATGCGGCAAGGTTTCATCTAAAATGGGTGAATGAATTTGTTGTTTTTTCTTCAAAGTAATCGTTCCTTCTTTATTATAGTAGGAAATATGAATTTCCTGTTCAGATATAGTGTTTCCATATATACGTTGCTTTGTACTTGTTAACACTTCCCATCAATAATTTTTGAAAGTTTTCTCAAACTAATATAGAAAGTAAGATGTCATTACAGTGAAGGAAGGTATTGTAAGTGGTAAAACAAAAAGTAAAACAACATGCGGCAATGAATCATAATAAAACTCCAAAAGAAAGCCTACCGGATGCGGAATTTGCGGTAGAGTATGAAAATGAAAATCCAGCGAAATATGCAAATCGCAATTCAAAAAAGGGTAAGCAAAAATGAGGCGTTTTTTACAAACGCCTCATTTTTTTGTGGAATTTTTAATCTTTTCTTAATTAATTGTAAATTTTCTGTTTTTTTGTTGTGAAAAAATATGAAAAAACATTGAAGTAGCAACGTATTACACAAAAACAAACAACAAACAAAAGATTAATGTTAGTTTAATACTGTTTTTACACTCGGCGTTTATATTGGAGTTGTACATAAGAAAAATAAAAGGAGAGAGAAAAAGTGAAAAAACACTCTTTAAAGCTGTAGTAACCGGGGGAATATTTTCTTTATTAATGGGATGTGGTGCTAAGAAAGAAGAAACTGCTGGGGCGAAAGTGAAAGATGACAAACTGTCTGGATCATTAGCAGTTTACACAGCAATTGAAGAAGAACTTGTACCTAGTTATCTTGATTCCTTTAAAAAGAAATACCCAGATGTGAAATTAAATATTGTTCGTGATTCAACAGGGGTTATTACAGCGAAATTGTTAGCAGAAGGGAAAAATACACAAGCAGATGTTGTATGGGGAACAGCAGCTTCTAGTCTTTTAGCTCTAGAAAAGAAAGAAATGTTGAAAGAATACTCTCCAAAAGGTGTAGATCGTGTACTTTCGCAATTTAAAGATGATAAAAAGCCAGAAAAATGGATTCGCGACGATTAAAAATGATTATAAACTTCCGGATGGTTTCCCAAAAGATGTAACAGATAAGTTATATAAAAATAACGATTTTAAATGGGCGGCTGATAATCGCGATAAAACTTTAGAACGTTTGGAAAAAGAATTTGGGCAAAAAGCAGAACCGAAAAAGTAAGTGGGAGAGAGAAAAATGAGGTGAAGTTATGTCTATTGTTGGAGAAGAGAGAAAGCGTAGCATTCTTGAAAAAGTAGAGTTTAAGGGAAAAGTGAAAGTTTCAGAGCTAGCAAGTGAATTTTCAGTATCAACAGAAACCATTCGCAGATATTTAGAAGAGCTTGATCGGGAAAAGAAGTTGAAGAAAGTATACGGGGGAGCGGTTCAACTTCCGGGAGCAGGGATAGAGCCCCCTATGCTAGAAAGAGAAATGCTATATATTGAGGAAAAGAAAAGAATTGGCTATAAAGCAGCAACTTTTGTAGAAGATGGAGATGTCATTGTTATTGATGATGGAAGCACGCCCCTGCAAATGGTCCCGTATCTCGTTCATCGGAAAAACTTAACTGTTGTGACGAGTTCATTTCCTGTTGCAACCCAATTCATTTCTTCTATAAATAAAAAAATGTTTGATGGTGAAGTATTATTTATTGGAGGAAAGGTATCTCCAAAACACTGTCGTGTATCAGGATCTATTTCACAGCAAGTCATTCGTCAGTTTCATTTTCATAAGGCATTTATTTCAATTGATGGATTGTTACCTAGTTTTGGAATCTCGAGTTTTGAATTGGAAAAAGCTAAGTTATCAGAAGCGATGATTCAATTAGCGGAAAAGGCGTTTATTTTATGTGATCATACAAAACTGGGGGTAAAAGGAAATTATCGAATCGCCGGTTTTTCTGATATTGGGCACGTAATTTGCGATAAAAAAATGCCTCATAGTTTTGAAGAATTTATTACAAAAAATAATATTCGCTGGACGATTAGTTAAATATAGGTTTCCAATCCGAAAGTTGTAGGGCCTACTGTTTTATTGTTTTATACATAGATGAGAGAGGTACTTTGAAAAGTTTTGTATCAGTGCAAAAAAAATGGACACATTTTTCGGCTTCCTTCATATAATTTACCAACAGAAAAAAAGTTGACTAGAGGAAAGAAGGGGAAAAGGTGTCGGAACGCTTGTATAATAAACTTATATTGTATACAAATATGTTACAAAAGATCGGCATTATTAATGAGCAAGAGAAGAGTGAGATGCTTCAAATGATGAACAAAAAGGCTCTGTGAAAGAGCTTTTTTTGTTGTGTAACACGTGCCTAATTTTCAGGTAGATGAAGAAATTGTATTGACAAAAAGAGATTCTCATGTGATAATTCAATTAAATTTTTGGAATAATCAAAAAATACTTCTTTTACATAGAAATGGCTAAACCATTACAGTAATATTCTCATGGGGGTGACGAAATGTTATTTTTTTTAAAGAAGTGGAAAGAGTTAAGAGATGTAAAAATGGAATTGGCTCTCCGTGATTGGTTTTATGGTACAAAAATTAGTTTATCTATGCGGACATCACAAGAACCATTAACATTTTTAGTAAATATTGAAGGAAGAGACAAAGGGTTATTTGCAGAAGAGGATTTTATTGTAGTAAATAGTATGTGTGAGCCTGTATTTGCAAATGATGAAAAACCAGCAGTTGAATCGTTTATGCATGCAGATATTTATAAAAAAGGTAATGCGGAGTGTATTTTGCAAGTTCAAACTGTAGATAGTCATTTAATATCAGAGTTATATGGAAAAGAAGGAGCAGTTACATTTGAAAAACGCACTGTAGAACGTGTTTTTGGAAAAGAAGGAATTACAGAGATTACGATTCCGATTGTAGAAAATGAAAAGAAGTTTGCTGATTTATTAGAGAATCATGTTCCTAATTTTATAGAAGGCGGCGGTGCTATACTTGTTCATAATTACGGAATGATTGTATGGGGAAACTCGCCAGAAGAGACGAAAAAATGGCTAGAAGGGTTAGAGTATTTAATGAATTATCACGTGAAATTATTGATGATTAAAGGAACTAAGAGTTCAGTTATATAAAGAGAATAATTCGTCACGTGCAAACTAATAAATGAAAGCGTTTTAAAAAATAATTTCACTCATAAAATATGGGTCTCCTTATTATATATAGATTACATGTCGTCATGTGAGGAGGAACGTATTTTGCGAGTTAAATATCATTTTCTGCCGAAACAACAGGTGACATTTTGTAAGGATAATGATTCGGGGGAACAGGCGTTAAAAATTATGGACGTGAAGGGATATAGAGCAATCCCTGTACTTGCAGAAGATGAGAAGAGATTTAAAGGGATCATTTATAAAGTAGATATTTTAGAACGTAAATGTAATGAGGGTTTAGAAGATGTATGTGTGAAAGATATTATGGAAGATAAATCTGCATTTATTTTTGAAAAGGATTCTTTTTTTCGAGCCTTTTATGTAATTAGGCGTCTTCCATTTTTAGCTGTATTGAATGAGTACAATGAATTTGTTGGCATTTTAACACATTCTAATATATTTGATGTCATTGAAGATTCATTTGGGATGCAAACGGGTGGTTATATAATAACAATCGCAACGCAAGATTGTAAGGGGACAATTAAGGAGTTAGGAACGTTGCTCAGGTCTTATCATATTGGTGGATTATTTACATTGGACAATGGTGATCAATATATTCGTCGTGTTATTGTGAACATTACAGATGACTTAAGTGAAAAAGCATTAGAATCATTAATTGCAAAAATAGAGAAAAAAGGATTTCGCGTGAGTCATGTAGATTATATATAAGGTAGTAGTATGAAAAATAGAGAGCAGCATATAGCTGCTCTCTATTTTTGTTTGGAGACAGGTGGTGGTGAGAGGACAAGGTCGGATAAGAAAATAAAGTCTGCATGTTCACGTACTTTAGGAATGGTGGACTCAATAACACGAGAAGTAATTTCCCCAGGAGGGCCGACATGACCAATTGCTACTACGACAGGTTTTTCTTTAATTTTTTGTAGAAGTAACTGTGCTTGCTTTGTAATATGAGATGATGTATAAACATCATCAAAGAATAATTGATTTTCTACAATAGGAACCCCTAATTCCTTTCCGATTTTTGGTACTACGCTATTGGGATTTGTTTTACTATCTAAATAAAATAGGCCATGTTTTTTACATACTGATAGTATGATTCGCATAATTCTTTCATCAGCTGTTACTTTAGAACCCATATGATTATTCATCCCAATTGCATGTGGTACTTCTTGAATCGCTTGTTCGACCCGACTTTCAATTTCATGATCACTTAAATCAGTTGTAATGGCTTTAGGACCAAGCCATTCTTTTTTTCCTTTAATAGGCTCCATTGGCATATGAATAATAACTTCATGCCCTTTTTGATGTGCAGCTACTGCATCTTGTTTTGTAGATGGAAGAAAGGGCATAACAGCTACAGTAAGTGGAATGGGAAGTGATAACATCCTTTCAGTTCCCTTCATATTATTTCCAAAGTCGTCGATTACAATGGCAACTTTATTTGTATGGGCATACGTTTGAAAAGGAAAAATGACAGTAGATAATAAAATGAAAAAAATAATGATATGTTTACGCATATAAAAAATTCCTTTCTGAATGGGTGATTTGTTATAAATAAAGCTTTATCAAATTTCTAGTTAGTGAAACAAATTAGATATGTAATTTGCATGAACTGCACTAAAATCCTGATTGGTAAGTGCTAATAATCAGTGGGGATGAAGAAAGTTCGTACTGATTAAGGTTTACCTTTATAGAAAATTTATCTTTTTTAATAAAATAAGGTACTGTATTTGTGAAGATGGAAACGCAAATCTATAATTATGATTTGCGTTTTTTACATAAATTAAACGAGAAAAATGTCGAAGTACTGGAAATCAAAAATGTAAAAGTAGAGTTTATTTGTCGTTTGGAAAAAATACCATGAAAAAAATGTCTATTATTGCGAATGTATTTACAAAGATAGAATAATTTGTAATAATTCTCAAAGTGAGGATAAAGATTTGTAAATTACAGGGAGAAAATGTTAGAATTTCTGAGTATTCTAATTCGGTTACAATATACATTTGTAGTCTGAATGTATGGAGTGAAAATGAAGTAGAGAGTATGGAAGAATAATGAGGGGGATATGGATGTTTACAGCAAAACGGGAGTACACAATGGAAAAACTTTCGCGTGATATTCATATGAAGCGTGAAGAAATGATTCATTTAGGTTTAACAAACGGATTAAACAGTACTGAAACAATTCAAGTGAGTCAAGAATTGGACAAGCTTATTGTACAGTATCAACGATATAAAGAACAAAAAACACCAAGATGGTTCGCATTTATGAAGGTACCCTTTTTTCAAATAGAATATGAAGGAAAATCAAGTGCTTTTTGGAAAATGTTTGTGACTGCTTTTATGAAATAAACATAATTACCCTCCGCAGAGAAGGATAATTATGCTGAATCTAATGGAAGCTTTATATGAACTGTGGTTCCTTTATTTTTTGTGCTATCAATCACAATTTGTCCATCATACATTTCTATAATTCGTTTGCATATGACAAGACCAAGACCTGTTCCGGTATCTTTACTGGTAAAGAACGGATGAAAGAGGTGTTTTTGAATATGCTTTGGAATACCCTTTCCTGTGTCAATAATGTGTAATTGTGCGTGCTCTTTATTACTGGTTACCTGAATTGTTAATACATCACCAGATGACATAGCTTCAATTGCATTTTTTGTAATATTTAAAACCACTTGTTTCATATGATCTTTTGAACAACGGATATGAACAGGATGGTCTGGTAACTGCAAGGTGAATATAATATTATGCAAATTTGCTTCGGATCGAATAATTAATGAGACCTCTTTGATAATATCCCTTACATCATACTTTTTTTCGATAATCGCTGTTGGTTTACCAAGAATAAGAAATTCGCTAACAATTTCATTGATACGTTTTATTTCTTGTTCGATAACAGAAAAATAAAATTGGTCTTGTTCTTGTATATGTTTTTCCTTTAAGAGTGCTACAAGACCTTTAATTCCAGTAAGTGGATTACGGATTTCATGAGCTGTACTAGCTGCAAAAGTACCAACTAATTCAATTTTTTGTATTTCATTTTGTTGTCTCTCCAATCTTGTTTGTCGTTTCAGCAAAATATATTGAACGAGTAAAAATAAAATTGTCATTAAAAATAAAGTAACCATACATTCTACCGCAACGGTTTTGTATAAAGTTGTTTTATGAATAGGTAATGGAGAAACAGCAACTTTCCATTTTAATTTTGGTAGTGGAGTAGAAATTTTGTTTGTATGTTGCCCAGTTGGTTCGTTATTATCATCTGTTAAAAAGACTACATCATGCTCATCGGTTACTTCAAAATGATATTGTGGTTTAATAGCATTTAAAGCAGACGATATATAATCAAAGCGTAAACTAGCCAACAATAAACCAGAAATTTGTTTGTGTTTTGTAAAAATGGGTGTGGCAATCATAATAGCTTGGTGTCCAAGAACCCGATCTGTAATGACAGATGATACAGTTGTTTTTTTTGATTTAAAAGCTTCTGCTATATAATACCGATCTGCAACCTGAATTGGTGTTGTTAAACCTTTTGATGCTACAGTAATTAGGCCGTTTTTATTTGTATAATATAATCCAGAAAAACGCTCGTCTTTTTCATCGGTATCGTGTAATATTTGCTGAATTCCGTTTGTATTTTCTGTTTCTGTATTTACGACCATAGCAAGCATCTCTAAGGCGGAAATTGCTTCGCCAATACGGTGATCTAAGTAGTCCTTATATAAAAATAAAACAGTATGAGCAGCTTGTTTGTTTTCCTGTTGCATTTGGTAGGTGTGATAAGAATAGAAAGTTGCACCGATTCCCAGTGTCGGTAATATAACAAGCAGTATATAAAAAGTTATGCTTCGTAATTTTCCATTCAAGATTGCTACTCCTTTTTTTTATTATCATTATATATAAACTGTGTTAAAATTGTCATGTTTTTATTTCATGTGTGAAAGTTAGTACTTAGCATGTGGGAAAGAGTAAAAATGAGAAATGATTGAGCGATCATTCGGAGACAAAGATAAACCATTGATAGCTATTTTGCTTTATGGAAAAATTTTTATTTGGTAGATTGTCTCGAATTTTTGTGAATTTAAGTGAAGGGTTGAAATCGTATGAAGTTGAATGATGAGAGGGAAGAGATTTCTCAATCTTTAAAATTGTTTATTGCATTATCGCGTGTGCACCGCTTTGTTATGGATGCTACAAATAAATCAATACAAAGTAACGGACTAAATCCAACTGAGTTTGCTGTATTAGAATTGATATATCATAAAGGTAGTCAGCCGCTTCAACAAATTGGAGAGCGTATTTTAATTGCAAGTGGAAGTATTACGTATGTTGTTGATAAGTTAGAAAAAAAGGGGCTTGTGAAACGAATTCCATGCCCGAATGATCGCCGTGTTATATATGCACAGTTAACAGGAGAAGGAGAGACCTTCATCGCTTCTATTTTTCCAAAGCATGAAAAAGTTATACAGGATTCCTTTGGAATGTTAACAAAAGATGAGAAAAATGAGCTGTTATCTTTGCTTAAAAAAGTTGGGAAATATGAAAAGTGATAGAAAACCTTTCTTTTTTGATGGGAGAGAGCGACCGGCCATGCGTAGAAGCGGCCAGATCCTTTTTCAGCCCCATGCCAAGTGAAAACAAAAGGAGAAAATGAGTAGTAATTTCCTTTTGTTGTTCATAGCCATGACTTTATGTGTTGGAAGTTAACAAAGGGTTATCTCGCAAAGTCCCGAGTAGTGATGGGAATTTCAATTTATATAAGTACAAATTGAAAAAACGGCAGAAAATCTTTCTTTTTTTGATGAGAGAGAGCGACTGGCCATGCGTAGAAGCGGCCAGATCCTTTACCTGCTCCATGTCAAGTGGAAACAAAGAGAGGAAAAGAGTGCAGGTCATCTTTTGTTATTCATAGTAGCGATTTATATGTCGAAAAATCAAAATGGTTTTATATAACATGTTAAAAAAGCTTTCGATGTAAAATGGTCAAAGGCTTTTTTGATTATCCCGCTATTTACGGGCAGAAAAACCTCTTCCTCAAGATTCAGAGAGAAGCGAGAAAGATAGGTGAGGGTTTGAAGGATAAAGAAAAAACTCACGGATGGAAGTTTCATTTTATATAGGTAGTAATTTCATTCACCGTTCTACAAGAAGTATGGATGGAATGTTACAGTTTCTAATGGATTCTGTTGAAGAATAAAAGGAGATTCAGAAAAGGAAATGGAATTATAGTAAGGGTACATATAATTGAGAGGAGGCATATTCATGTCATTTAAGAACTATGAATATACACGCCCAAATACGGAAGAGTTGCAAGAAAAATTCACTGTAGCTTTAGAACAGTTTGAGAATGTAAAGACGATAGAAGAGCAAAAGCAAGTAATTGGTGTAATTAATGAGATTCGCAATGATTTTGGTACAATGGGAAATATTTGTTATATCCGCCATTCTGTTGATACAACGGATCCCTTTTATAAGGAAGAACAAGATTTTTTTGATGAGTATTCTCCGATTGTACAAGGCTATGTAACGAAATATTATAAAGCATTGATGAATTCTCCGTTTCGTGATGAACTGGAGGCTTATTATGGGAAACAATTATTTGCTTTAGCAGAATGTAATTCAAAAACATATTCAGATGAGGTTGTGAAAGATTTACAATTAGAAAATAAATTATCTTCGCAATATACACAACTTTTAGCGGCTGCAAAAATTGATTTTGAAGGAGAAGAGAGAACATTATCACAACTTGGACCTTTTATGCAACATACGGATAGAGATATGCGTAAAAGAGCAAGTGAAGCTTATTATGGTTTTTTAGAAGAGCATGAAGAAGAGTTAGACAGTATTTATGATGAACTTGTAAAAGTAAGAACGAAGATTGCGAAAACACTTGGTTTTAAAAACTTTGTTGAACTTGGATATGCAAGAATGTATCGCACAGATTATAATGCGGAAATGGTTGCCAATTATCGTAAACAAGTACTAGATTACATCGTTCCAGTTGCGACAGAATTACGAAAAAGGCAGCAAGCACGCATTGGTGTAGAAAAGCTTGCTTACTATGATGAGAATTTTGAATATGCAACAGGTAATCCGACTCCAAAGGGAGATGCAGAGTGGATTATTAATCATGGGAAGACAATGTATAAAGAATTATCAAAAGAAACAGATGAGTTCTTCAACTTTATGTTAGATAATGAATTATTAGATTTAGTTGCGAAAAAAGGAAAAGCTGGTGGCGGTTATTGTACATACATTGAAAATTATAAAGCTCCGTTTATTTTCTCGAACTTTAATGGAACATCAGGTGATATTGATGTGTTAACACACGAGGCAGGTCATGCGTTTCAAGTATATGAGAGTCGGAAGTTTGAAATTCCAGAGTACAATTGGCCAACGTACGAAGCGTGTGAAATTCATTCTATGAGTATGGAATTTTTCACGTGGCCATGGATGAAATTATTCTTTGAGGAAGATACGGATAAATATTATTTCTCTCATTTAAGTTCAGCACTTCTATTTTTACCATACGGTGTATCTGTTGATGAATATCAACATTATGTATATGAAAATCCGGAAGCATCTCCAGAGGATCGCAAAGCGGCATGGCGTAATATTGAGAGAAAGTACTTACCACATCGAGACTATGAAGACAATGATTATTTAGAACGTGGTGGTTTCTGGCAGCGTCAAGGGCATATTTATAGCTCACCTTTCTACTATATTGATTATACATTGGCTCAAATTTGCGCACTGCAATTTTGGAAGCGAGCAAGAGACAATAGACAAGAAGCGTGGGAAGACTATGTGAACCTTTGTCAAAAGGGTGGAAGTCAATCCTTCTTACAATTAGTAGAAATTGCGAATTTGACATCTCCATTTACAGATGGGTGTGTGCAAGGCGTAATCACTGAGATTCAAACGTGGTTACATGCAGTGGATGACACAAAATTGTAAAAATCAACCTTGTTTTTTTCACATTTTGTAATCGACACATTCATAAAACAATGAGATAATATAAGAAAATTCAGATTTATTCAAAGGTGTTTCTAAGTTGGAAACACCTTTTTTCACCAAAAAAGAGGGGGGAGAATTATGCTTCAATCTAATATGAATGTTAGTTTGGAAACTTTGCTGCAATCGTTACAATCTACAAGAAACACACTATTATCAGAAATTGAGATGTTAAATGATACGGAAGTGAATGTAAAACCGCGCCGTGATAAATGGAGTATCATTCAAATTATGCATCATCTACACCTAATTGAACAATCTGTCACTTCATCCCTTGTGTATGCTTTACAGAAAAAAGACAAAAAAGTAGTTCCACTCAAAGATCTCCAACTTACTCTTGATCGAACATATAAACGAGAAGCACCTCAACAAATGCAACCAACAGAAACATTAATGAAAAGACAACAAGGAATTCAATTACTCGAACATTCACGCGCAGAATTATTGCATACGCTGCATAGTATTATAGACGAAAAAGAATTGTTCGAAAATTCGTTAAAACATCCTGTGTTTCAGGAGCTTAATCTATATCAATGGATTCAATTCCTTGATTTACATGAACAACGCCATCTTACACAGTTAAAAGAAGCAAAATATGCGATTTTGCAAAGGTAAAGAAAAATTCCCATTTACATGGGAACTATATTGAATAAATAAGAAGAAGCGAGGTAGTAATTATCTCGCTTCTTCTTATTTATCCCTGCTTTTCGAGGGTAGTAATATCCACTCCTTAAGATGCAGAAAAAGAAGATGGGTAGGGGATAAACCACTTATAAAATCCTATTTAATGAGGACTAATTATTAGTGGAGGATGAAGAAACTGGATTGATGCATATTTTTATCTTTTATTTTGGAATAATACATAAAGAGAACATAGAAGGAGTTGAAAGCATGTCACACAAAAAGAAAGAGCAAGAGCGTAGTTGGAAGGCACGAAAAGAAAATCAAAAACCGCATGGGAAAGTAAAGACTTTTGCGGAACTTGTTGATGAAACGGAAAAAACGTGATGATTCCATCACGTTTTTTGTATGAGTGGGAAAGTTAATAGAAAGGTTGTACCAATGTCTTTTTCACTTGAAATATCGATTTTTCCACCCATTGCTTTTACGATGCTGAATACGACCATCATCCCAAGTCCAGTGCCTTTTTCTTTCGTTGAATAGAAGGGAGAACCAAGACGTTTCAGTTGTTCTAGATCCATGCCAATACCAGTATCTTTTATGGCTAACTGTATCTGTGTATGACTCGGTATTAATGTGAGAATAAGATCTCCCCCTTTTGGCATGGCTTCAATACAATTTTTTAAAATGTTTAATAAGCATTGGTTAAATTTTTGTTTTTCTCCAGAAATACAAAAGATGTTGCTTTGCTTTGTGTAAGTTATACGAACATTTGTCAAATTAGCTAGTGGAGTAATGAGAGATACAGCACGAAGTAATTCATCTTCGATTTGTAATACTTGTTCTTTTTCTATACTTGGTTTTGCAAATGTTAGATAATCTGTGAGTACGTGATTTGCTTGTTCAATACCACGTATAGCAATTTCTGTATATAATTTTCGATCTTCTTCAGAGCATTCTTCGGATTGTAGGAGTTGTAAAAAACCTTTCGTTGAAGTTAAAGGATTACGAACTTCATGAGAGATAGAGGCAGCCATTTCTCCGATTAGGTGAAATTTTTCAGCGTTAATTAGTTCTTCTTGTAGGCGTATTTGTAATTGTAGTACGTTTAGTAAATAAAGAATAAGAATGGTACCAATGATGGTACATAATTCATACACAATAATATGAGGGAGGTAATATTCAGTGCTAGGAACTTCAGCAAGGAAAAAAGGAATCCAGCTAAATACGTATACAAAACTATATAAAATAGCAAGTACTACTTTTATATGATTGCTCCCTCTTTGAAAGAGTCTGTATGTGGCAAGGAGAATAATATATAAGCAAATGGAAGCTATAATAGATGGAAAAACTCCTATGCCTCCTAACAAAAAACGGTATATGTTTAATACAGCTAAAATCGATCCACCCGCAATAGGACCTCCTGTTAACGTACCGACAATTAATACAATATGACGCATATCAAATTGAAATCCATTATCCATCCTTGCTGCAAAAGAAATACAAAGAATTGTTGCAGCACTGCAAAATAATATAAATACGGTTGAATTTAACTTAGGTGAATGTTTCCCTTTTTGATTCCAAAATGAGTGATACATTAGCATCATAACGAGGATGGATAATATGTTTAAAAAGAGATAAATAATAAAGAGTTTCAGGTTTATCTCCTCCCTATTCTCATATGTATGGTGTTATATAAGTACAAATTGAAAAACCGACATAAAACCTTTCTTTTTAGGTGAGAGAGCATCCGGCCATGCATAGAAGCAGTCAGCGCCTCTTTCTGCCCCATGCAAAGTGAAAACAAAGAGAGAAAATAAGTAGCGGTCACCTTTTGTTCTTTATAGCAGCGACTTATATGTTGGGAAATCAAAATGGATTTATATAAGTATAATCATACTATTAAAATACAAGAAAATGAATCTTAAACTTACAAAAAAGACAGAAAAATCAGATGTTTTTCTGGATATGTGCAGTATGTTACAATATGTGTTGTTAATGAAAGAAGAAATTCCATGTATAACATGGGAGAGGTTCGCGAACTCCCTCTATAAAAAACTATGGAAACAACAATATCCTTAGGTATTGTTTTGTTTTTTTATTGTGACAGTTCAAGAACGTTCTTTCTTCTTATTCGTAGTAGAGAAGGAGAATGAGTGAGATGAAAAAAGAAAAAGCAGTTGTCGTTTTTAGTGGTGGCCAGGATAGTACAACATGTTTATTTTGGGCAATGCAGCAGTTCGCAGAAGTTGAAGCTGTGACATTTAATTATAATCAACGTCATAAGTTAGAAATCGACTGTGCAGCTGATATTGCGAAAGAGTTAGGAATTAAACATACAGTACTTGACATGAGCCTATTAAATCAACTTGCTCCAAATGCGTTAACGAGAACGGATATGGAGATTACACATGAAGAAGGTGAATTGCCATCAACATTTGTAGATGGACGAAATTTACTATTCTTATCATTTGCAGCTGTGCTAGCAAAACAAGTTGGAGCACGTCATATTGTAACGGGCGTATGTGAAACAGATTTTAGCGGTTACCCTGATTGTCGTGATGTATTTGTGAAATCGTTAAACGTTACTTTAAATTTATCTATGGATTATCCATTTGTTATTCATACACCACTTATGTGGATTGATAAAGCAGAAACATGGAAATTGTCAGACGAACTTGGCGCATTTGAGTTTGTTAGAGAAAAAACATTAACATGTTATAACGGAATAATCGGTGATGGCTGCGGTGAATGTCCAGCTTGTAAACTTCGTAAAGCAGGTTTAGATACGTATTTACAAGAACGCGAAGGAGCGAACGCATAATGGAACAGAATTTTTTTGGATTTCGCATTGTAGAAAATTTACAAAAAGTGGACAAGGACATTCAACGTGAACAACTGAAATATCATAATAAACGAGTGATGGTAAGTAAGGAATTTACATTTGATGCAGCGCATCATTTGCACTGTTATGAGGGGAAATGTAAAAATTTACATGGTCACACATACAAAGTTGTTTTTGGAATTAGTGGATATGTAAATGAGATTGGACTTGCTATTGACTTTGGAGATATAAAAGAAATTTGGAAAAATGAAATAGAAATTTATTTGGATCATCGTTATTTAAATGAAACATTACCAGCGATGAATACGACAGCTGAAAATATGGTCGTTTGGATATATGAGAAGATGGCAGAGGCACTTACAAAAGAAGACCGTGCAAATGAATATAAAGGAGCACGGGTTGAATTTGTTCGTCTATTTGAAACACCAACAAGTTATGCAGAAGTAAGACGGGAGTGGATGATCGGTGAGTAAAATTCCTGTTCTGGAAATTTTTGGGCCGACCATTCAAGGTGAAGGAATGGTTGTTGGACAAAAGACGATGTTCATTCGTACAGCAGGTTGTGACTATAGTTGCGCGTGGTGCGATTCGTCCTTTACATGGGATGGATCAGCGAAAGAACAAATTCGGCAAATGACTCCCGAAGAGATATGGAGTGAGCTTGTAGAAATTGGTGGAGAAAATTTTTCACATGTAACGATTTCAGGTGGGAATCCAGTGTTGTTGAAAAATATAGATGATTTTCTGTCTTTATTACAAGAAAAACAAATTCGCACCGCCATTGAGACGCAAGGAAGTAAATGGCAGGAATGGTTGCTTCATATTGACGAAATAACAATTTCGCCAAAGCCCCCAAGCTCACAGATGAAAACTGATTTTATTATGCTGGATTCTGTTATTGAAAGATTAGCAGGAAAAGATTTTAGCTTAAAAGTCGTTGTATTTGATGATCACGATTTTGAATATGCGATAAAAGTGCATGAGCGTTATCCGCATGTACCGTTTTTCTTACAAGTTGGAAATGATGATACGAAAACAGTGGATGATGCAATTCTTATTAGGAATTTACTACAAAAATATGAATGGCTCATTGAAAAAGCTGTTCATTGCAAAGAAATGAATGACGCAAAAGTATTACCTCAGCTTCACGCGTTAGTGTGGGGAAATAAACGGGGCGTATAAGGAATGGAATTGAAGGGATGTATGAAAAATGGCAGGAAGATTAGATGAAGATTTAAAAGATGTAACGTTACTTGGAAACCAAAATACAAAATATTTATTTGAATATAGCCCAAAAATTTTAGAGACATTTGAAAATAATCATCCAAACCGTGATTATTTTGTAAAGTTCAACTGTCCTGAATTTACAAGCTTATGTCCAAAAACAGGACAACCAGATTTTGCAACGATCTATATTAGTTATATTCCAGAGCAAAAAATGGTGGAGAGTAAATCATTAAAATTGTATTTATTTAGTTTCCGTAACCATGGAGATTTTCATGAAGATTGTATGAATGTCATTATGAATGATTTAATCAAATTAATGGATCCACGTTATATTGAAGTGTGGGGGAAATTCACACCACGTGGTGGTATCTCGATTGATCCATATTGTAACTATGGTCGTCCTGGTACAAAATATGAAAAAATGGCAGAATATCGCATGATGAATCACGATTTATATCCTGAAACAATCGATAATCGTTAATGAAAAAGGATCTGTATGATACATGCAGATCCTTTTTTTCTATTATATTACGCATGTTGATTGATAACTGTATAGTTTTTGTGATTTACAACTGTAAGAGGTTCCATATCTAGTTCTCTAAAATTCTCCATGATTGTTATATCGACAATAACGGAGTTTTTATTTACTTTTTGAACACGGCCTTGCATTCCACCTTTAAATTCGATAATATCTCCAGTTTCTGCGGTTTTCATAAGCAACTCTCCTTGTTACAGTTTTACCAAAAAAAGAACAATGTTGTTCTTTTTTATTTCCCTTTATTTTGAACTATATTCCCCTGTTTGTAAATGTTTCCATGATAAAATTTCAAAAAATAGTCATTTTTCATAAGAAATGTATAAAGTATTTTTCTATTTTAGGAGAGGGAATTGATAAAAAAGTGCTTATATCAGTATATAGGGGTATAATAAACTGGGGGCGGTAAAAATGTTGTTTAAAATTGTTGGAAGTTTTATAATGATCCTTTTATTCTTATTTTCATATAAACAATTAAAAATAATTCGTATCCATGAAACAGATACATATTTTGATGGATTAGATGGTATGCATGCTTCTGTCACTCATGAGAGCGGTGCGGATATGTAAGGAAGTATGACTTTCTCTTTCTCCATGGTATGATGATAATAAGAAAAAGTGCATAATAATATAGGTGATGAGCGGTGAATGGAGAGTGGAGAAGATGCGAATTTCTTTTATTCGTCACGGTCGCTTGAACAATGTTACAGAATCAATGACAGTATCATCGTTCCACAAATGGATGGAGCGGTACGATTTAGACGGTATGGAAAAAAGTATGGACATACCAATTGAGACGGTTGAAGTAATCGAATCTGCGAAGCTTATTGTAACGAGTGATCAAAAACGTACGGTACAGTCAGCAGCAGAATTAACAAATTCTCTTTCTTTTATACAAAGCTCCCTTTTTCGAGAGGCAGAAGTACCATCTAGTTTCTTTGTTCCGAAATGGGTGAAGTGCAAACCGGAAGTATGGACATTTATTGGGCGTACATTATGGATGATTGGATATTCTAAAGGTGTTGAGTCTTATCGTGAAGTACAAGGAAGAGCGAAGCAAGCAGCTGATACATTAGTCGGATATGCGTTAGTACATGGGCAAATTGCGCTCATAGGGCATAGTTATTTTAATACGATGATTGGGGCTGAGCTACGTGCTAGAGGATGGTCTGGTCCGCCTATTTTTCATGGGAAGCCATGGAGTTGTACAGAATATACATTTCATGAAGCAATGAATGGAAATATATTGAATACCAATTTAACATAAAGGCACACGATTACAATAAAGAATCGTGTGCTTTTTTTTAAGAAACGAAAGCTTTTTTATATAGTGGTTTCACTAAATGAGCATATGGCTCTCCAACAAGCATAACCGTTTTATCCTCTTGGTAGCCAAGTTTTTTATATAAAGAGAAAGCTCGCTTGTTTTCTAAATTTACAAGTAATGCGATTTTCTCATAGCCTTTTTCATAGGCATCATTTTCTGCTGCTTTAATCAATTTTGAGCCGATCCCTCGTCCGCCATATGTGTTTGAAACGGACAATGTGTCAATATAATATTCATCGAGCTCAGCTTCTTTTTCTAGCGTAATAGATGAATCTTGATGGATTTTTCGTAAATGTTTTACAATGGGAGTATCTAGTTGTTTTGCATGGCTGCCATGATAGGCTACGATGATTCCAATTGCTTGTCCATCTTGTTCTTCAACGAAACAGTTCTCGTAGCTAAGTCGATTTTCTTTTTTTGAAAACCAAGTTTCAAGCCCTGTCAAGACTTCTGTTCCTGTTCTCCCACCTGTGATTTTTTCAGCAATTTCATGCAGAGCGTTATACAATAAAGGAGATATTGCCTTCGCATCTGTCTTTTTTGCTTTCCGAATCATATTATCCCTCCTAGTTGTCATTCTTATTGTAACATAAAATAAAGTTTCAACCAGTTATTCATCAATTTCTTGAATTTTATAGGATAAGCTTGAATATCGAATTGATTCAGTATAGATGAACCGTTATGGTAGTATATGATACTTGCTGTGAATGTAAGAAATTTAACATTGTCGACTTGTGAAAGATAGGATAAAATATTGCAGAGAGGTGAAATACATGGATAAACAATTAGCAAATACAATTTTAGATCAACTGAAAAATGGAGAGATAGAAGAGTATATTGTAACTAAGGATGTATTTTATACGTTTCGTGAGGTTGTAGTAAATCGAGAAGATTTTAAACATTTCAGTGGGAATGCACAGCACGGCGGGAAAATTATTTATACATATATAGAAACACCGCGTTCTTAATAGAAGGAAAAGGAGAGGAGAATTATGGGAGAATTTAAACAAGGTATTTTACCGCACTGGGACTACATGTGGAAAGATGGTACAGGAAAACGATTCGTAGGAATGGTTATGTTTCCTGAGAAACGTACAGAAGAAGTTATAGAAAAATTGAAAGTAGCATATGAGCAAGAAATTCACATTCGAGCAACTGTGAAATTTCAGCATATGAATCAATATGTAGAGGGAATGGTTGTATATTTTGATGAAGAAGCGCCAGTATTTACAATGCAAGATAAAGACGAAAATTTTCATCATTTATTTATAAAGGATATTTTACGTATTGAACATTGCGAATGAGCGGTGCTTTGTGTACAGTCTTTTTAAAATTCTCATCACACTAACGAATAAATTGGTGTGCCATAATAATTGTCCTTTTCATTACAATAATATGTTTTATTGTGTAACAAAAAAGAAAGTATATGTACTCGATTTAATAAATGTTTAATCCACAAGAGAGAGAATTCCTTACTTGTGTGATCTGAATAATGTGTAACCGGTTTCGAACAGATTATCTCGTGAATTCTGTTCTTTTTTATGTGATGCTGGAGAAATATATTTCTCCAGCATTTACTGTTTTTTGACAAAACATATTGATAACATTTTTGTAAATATGATTAAATTCGTTGACAACTTTTTCGAAAAGCACTTTATTGACATGAGTTTTAGAATGTTGTTTCATAGTCTTTGTATTGAAAAAAAGGACTTGTCATGTCGAAAAGTAAAAGTTAAAA
This sequence comes from Bacillus sp. 105MF, assembly GCF_000374885.1. Classification (NCBI taxonomy): domain Bacteria; kingdom Bacillati; phylum Bacillota; class Bacilli; order Caryophanales; family Bacillaceae; genus Bacillus; species Bacillus sp. 105MF. The sequence continues at coordinate 240,835 of NZ_KB895565.1, forward strand.
AAAGAAAGAATTTATACATATATCTTGTGTCTTGTTTTGAAACGTACTACAATATATAGAGAAATCACGAAACGACATCTAGATATTAAAGAAAGAAGGGGAGGGTCGGAAATGTTAGTTGCATATGATTCTATGACAGGAAACGTGAAGCGTTTCATCCACAAATTAAATATGCCGGCCGTTCAAATTAATGACGATCTAGTATTAGACGAAGATTTTGTTCTTATTACGTATACAACAGGTTTTGGAAATGTGCCGGAACGTGTTTTAGAATTTTTAGAACGCAATAATGCAAATTTAAAAGGCGTATCTGCAAGTGGCAATCGCAACTGGGGAGATATGTTCGGAGCAAGTGCAGATAAAATCTCATCCAGATACGAAGTACCTATTGTATCAAAATTTGAGTTATCTGGAACAAATAAAGATGTAGAATATTTTAAAGAAAGGGTGCGGGAGATTGCGACACATTGAACTGAATAATGAAATCACGCAAATGCAAGACGGTTTCTACCAGCTTCATAAAGATAAAGAAGCATTAGAAGTCTTTATGGAAGAAGCGAGAGCGAATACCGTTCATTTTGATAGCGTGGCAGAGCGAATCGAGTATATGAACAAGCACGATTACTATTACAACGTTCTGGACGAGTATAAGTTGGAGGAAGTAGAGGAAGTATACAACGTTGCATACGGTGAAAACTTCGAGTTCCAATCTTATATGGCGGCATCTAAGTTTTATAAGGATTATGCATTAAAAACAAATAATCAAAAACAATACTTAGAAAGCTACGAAGATCGTGTATCAATTGTGTCATTATACTTAGGACGCGGTGATGTTAATAAAGCAAAACAATTTGCAAGCATGATTGTAAAACAAAACTACCAACCAGCGACACCAACCTTTTTGAATGCAGGAAGAAGCAGAAGAGGAGAAATGGTGTCTTGTTTCTTGTTAGAGATGGATGATAGCTTAAATTCGATTGGATTTAATATTAATACGGCGATGCAGCTATCAAAAATTGGTGGCGGAGTCGCTTTAAACCTTTCTAAGCTACGCGCACGCGGTGAGCAAATTAAAGGTATTGATAACGCAGCAAGCGGTGTTGTACCAGTTATGAAATTGCTTGAAGATTCGTTTTCATATGCGAATCAGTTGGGTTAACTTATGGCTCAACTATAAAACCGGGTCAATTGCTGGAACGCCTGAGTATATCTAGGTAGGATACTACGAAGAAATTACGTAGCGCCCCCTAAAAATCCAAGATTGCAGGAAATCAGCAGCCGAGCTCCTAAGTCTATTAGATAGGGAGAAGGTTCAACGACCAAGTGGCTATGTAGGTGACTATATAGCTCGAACCTGGCTTCTCAAACCAACCAAATTCAAAGGGTGTATCCAGTTATGGGGAGAAAAAAGAGCTTTATAACAAAAATATGTCCTATTTGTAAAAGTAAATATGAGGTTAATCAGAATAATAAAAGAGAGATGGAACGATCCAAAACGTGTGGAATATTAGAGTGTCGGAAGAAGCTTGCACTTATTAATACAAACTATAATTTAATATGTTTTGGATGTGGAAAATCATTTGTAGGAAAAAGGATAAATCAAAAGTTTTGTAGTAAGAAATGTCAAACTAAAAGATATAAATTAGTTTGTGTTATATGTGCGAGTGAATTTTATTCTGATAAAAGTGTAACAAAAACATGTTCGCATGAGTGTAGGTGGACATTGAATAGAAGTCAGCTTGTAAATTTAATATGTTCTTACTGTGAAACCCCTTTTTCTAGGCCAGCATATACTGTTAGAGATTCAAAAGTTTTTTGTTCAAAAAGTTGTAATAATAAATTTTTTGTGGAGCTGAATTACGGCACAACGAACAAGTATGGGAAAAACTGGTCCAGGATGCGAGAGTATATGTTTGAGTTTTATGATTTTCGTGGTCAAAGGTGTTTAGAAAAATATGATATAAATACACTAAGATTACATCACATTATTCCATTCCGTTTTTTGAAAGCTTTGATCAAGCAAACCTTATGATGAATTTATTGCCACTTTGTGATTTATGTCATATTCATGTACATCAAACATACGATGAGTGGTTAAACAAAGAATTTGGTGAGAAGAAGATATGGTCTGAACTCTATAGCGATATAGAGAGGATAGCAGAAATGACTATCCCCCATACGTTTTAAAGGTATGGAGTAACAATATGCAAAGAAAAGGTGCCGGAGCAGTATATTTAAACATTTTCCATTGGGATATTATAGAATTCCTCGATACAAAAAAAATAAATGCCGACGAGAAGAGCCGTATTCAGTCCCTATCAATCGGTATTATCGTTCCGAGTAAGTTCTTTGAGCTTGCAGAGAAAAACGAACCATTCCATGTTTTCGCACCTTATACAGTATATAAAGAGTACGGAAAACATTTAGATGATATAGATATTGATGAAATGTATGATGAACTGATGAGTAATCCGAATGTGAAGAAGAAGCCACTTGATATTAGTGCACGTGATATGCTCATTAAAATTGCTATGATTCAGCTTGAGTCTGGTTATCCATACTTAATGTTTAAATCAAATGCGAACAAACAACATCCGTTAAAGGATATTGGAACTGTGAAGATGTCAAACCTTTGTACGGAAATCTTCCAGTTACAAGAAACATCTGAAATTAATGACTATGGTACAGATGACATTATCCGCCGTGATATTAACTGTAACTTAGGATCATTAAACATTGTAAACGTAATGGAGAATAAAGAAATTCGTGAAGCAGTTCATGCAGGAATGGAAGCATTAACAGCTGTTTCTGATATGACTGTTATTCCAAACGCGCCGACTGTGAAAAAAGCAAATGATGAGCTTCATTCAGTTGGACTTGGTGCTATGAACTTACATGGATATTTAGCGAAAAATAAAATTGCTTATGAAAGTGCAGAAGCGAAAGAATTTGTTCGTACATTCTTTATGATGTTAAATTACTACTCCATTGAAAAGAGTATGGGTATTGCGAAAGAAAAGGGCGAAACATTTAAAGACTTCGATAAGTCGGATTATGCAAATGGCTCATACTTTGAAAAGTATGAAACAACAGACTATAGTCCTGTAACTGATAAAGTACAGCAGTTATTTGAAGGAATCTATATTCCAACAAAAGAAGATTGGACAAGTCTAAAAGAGGAAGTACAGAAGCACGGTTTATACAACTCATATAGATTGGCTATCGCTCCGACACAATCGATCAGTTACGTGCAAAATGCAACTTCAAGCGTAATGCCGATCGTAAGTCAAATTGAGTCAAGAACGTATGCAAATGCGACAACATATTACCCAATGCCGTATTTATCAAAAGATACGTTCTGGTATTATAAATCTTCTTACGATATGAATCAGTTTAAACTAATTGATTTAATCGCAGAAATTCAAGAGCATATTGACCAAGGAATTAGTACAATTCTTTATGTAAATAGCGATATTTCTACGCGTGAATTAGCACGTTATTACATCTATGCACATAAAAAAGGTCTAAAGAGTTTGTATTATACAAGAACACGTAAGTTAAGCGTGGAAGAGTGCGTTGCTTGTACAGTTTGATGCAAACTATAATTGATTGATATACAAAATAAAGAGTAAGACATCATGAGCAGGGTTTTTCTGACCCTGCTCATGCTTAGTTATAAAATTTAAGACGTCTAACATGCGGTTAAGTTTTCATTACAAACTGAAAGCTTTACCGCATGTTAGAAAAGCTTATTGATAGAGAAGGGGCGATTCAATGCGCGCGGTAAACTGGAACAAAAAAGAAGACGATTTTAGTTTAATGTTTTGGAAGCAAAACATCGCTCAGTTTTGGACAGAAGAAGAAATTGCGGTATCTTCTGACAAAAATACTTGGGTGCAATTATCAAAAGAAGAGCAAATTGTGTATAAGCGTGTATTAGGTGGTTTAACACTTTTAGATACAAAGCAAGGCGGCGAAGGGATGCCACTTGTACTTGTTCATCTTGAGAATTTGCAAGCAAAAAGTGTATTAGCTTTTATGGGTGCTATGGAAGAAGTACATGCGAAGAGTTACAGTCATATCTTTACGACACTCGCAACGGAAGAAGAAATTGATGAGATCTTTGAATGGGTAGATAGCCATCCATTGCTTGAGAAAAAAGCAGGTATTATTACAGGTTACTATCGTCGTTTATTGAAGCCACAAGTAACGAAAAAAGAATTATACATGGCTATGGTAGCAAGTGTATTCTTAGAAAGTTACTTGTTCTATAGCGGATTTTTCTATCCGCTTTACTTAGCAGGACAAGGAAAATTAACAGCGAGTGGTGAAATTATTAACTTAATAATTCGTGACGAGTCAATTCACGGCGTATTCGTTGGTATTTTAGCACAGCAAATCTTCGCGGAATTTTCTGCAGAAGAACAACAAGAGGTGCAAAAAGAAACACAAGAGTTATTGATGGAACTGTATGAAATTGAAATGGCATATACAGAAGAAATTTATACATCCATTGGTCTTGTTGAAGATGTAAATCGTTTTGTTCGTTACAATGCGAATAAAGGGCTTATGAACTTAGGATTAGAACCACGCTTTGAGGAAGAAGAAATTAACCCAATCGTATTAAACGGTTTACGTACAGATACGAAAAACCATGATTTCTTCTCTGTAAAAGGGAATGGTTATGTAAAAGCAACAAATGTTGAAAAGTTATCAGACGATGATTTCGTATTCGATTTTTAATAGATAAGATTGAAAAAGCTGTCTTTCATATAAAGGCAGCTTTTTTGTTATGAATAGTTTACATAATGTTATTATCTCATGATAAGTTTTTATTCGCCGACGGATTAAAGTTTCACTTCATTTGTATTTATTGGTATGAGAGATTGAATAAGTTATGTCAAAATGAATAGAAAATTAACGAAGCAATTAGAAAAATAATCCCACCTGTAATTTCATTGGAGCATAAAAAAATATGGCTGTTTAGTAAATTTTTTAACAAAGACAATTTTGGCTCAAAAATTGCATGAATATTTAAAAAATAAAGAAAGGGGTTTTGTAATGCATTATATAACATATACGGTTCATTGAAAGCGTTTTCCAATTAGTTATCAATCTTTACATGGAAATTAGATAGAGAAAGTAGGAGGAATGATAGGTGGGAAAAGTAGTTGGTTTAAAACGTTCATTAGGACTTTGGTCAATTGTTATGCTAGGCATTGGGTATATGACACCAATGGTAGGATTTGATACATTTGGAATCGTTTCTGAAAAAACGGGTGGGCATGTTCCTGGAGCTTATCTTATTGCATTAGCAGGGATGTTATTTACAGCTGCAAGCTACGGAAAAATGGTAAAGGTTTTTCCTACTGCGGGATCTGCTTACACTTATACACAAAAGACAATTAGTGCAAGGCTTGGGTTTCTTGTTGGATGGTCAGCATTATTGGATTATTTGTTTTTACCAATGGTGAATGCACTATTAACAAGAATTTATATGTCGGCACTTTTTCCAAGTGTTCCAGATTGGGCATGGGTCATTGGTTTTGTTCTACTTATTACACTTATCAATATTATTAGTGTAAATGTTACTGCCAATTTCAACACGTTCTTAGTAACATTTCAAGTGCTAGTAATGGTTGTGTTTGTAGTTCTCGTTATAAAAGGATTGATAGCAGGAGAAGGAACTGGAGAAGTCTTTTCCATTCAGCCGTTTTTTCAATCAGATATACAAATATCACCGTTAGTTGCAGGGGCAACAATTCTTTGTTTTTCATTTTTAGGTTTTGATGCAGTAACTACATTTTCAGAAGAAACACCAAACGCAAAGAAGACGATTCCTCGAGCTATTTTTCTTACTGCTTTAATTGGCGGAATTTTATTCATTGTCACTACGTACTTTACACAATCCTTTTTTCCAGATGCATCCGTATTTAAAGATCAAGAATCAGCAGCTCCAGAAATTGCATTATACGTCGGAGGAAAATTATTTCAAACTTTCTTTTTAGTAGGAACATTTATGGGAACAATAGCATCAGGCTTAGCTTCTCATACAAGTGTATCGCGATTATTATACGTAATGGGGCGAGATAATGTAATTCCGCAGAAGATATTTGGATACATTCATCCTCGCTTGCGAACTCCAGTATATAACATTATTTTTGTGGGAATTATTGCGCTCTCTGCTATGTTTATTGATTTAGAAACAGCAGCATCTCTTATTAACTTCGGAGCGCTTATTGCATTTACATTTGTTAATTTATCTGTAATTGCCTACTATGTTATAAAGCAAAAAAGATATAAAACAACAAAAGATTTTTTAAATTTCTTAGTTATGCCTATTTTAGGTGCAGGTACAGTGGCTGTATTATGGTTTAACCTCAATATTCATTCGCTTATTCTTGGACTTAGCTGGGCTGCCATTGGAATCGGTTATCTTTTATATATTACGAACATGTTTCGTTCAGCACCTCCGCAAATGCACTTTGAAGAAGTGCAGGAAATGTAAAATAATAAAAAACATCGGGATTTATCCGGTGTTTTTTATTTTGTAGAGGCTACAAGTATGCAATAATACATAAATCATTCAACTATTCATAAAGAACGTGAGACATTTTGTAAATAAGAGAAAGAGTTGAGGTTGAAACGATAATATAAACATTATATTTCCAGTTGGCACGATTATTGCTTTATAAAACTAGTAAAAATAAATAAATAAATGAGGTGTTATCGTGGCAATTCAATCAGAAAAAGAGGATGTAATACAATCTATTCAAGAAAAAGTTGAGTCGGAAAATGCTTTAGAGGAATTTCAAGCCATATTAAAAGAAGCACTCCATGTTTTGCATTATCCAGAGGAAGTATTCGAGTTTCTTAAGAAGCCGATGCGTTTTTTAGAAGTAAGTATTCCTGTTCGAATGGATGATGGAACAACAAAGGTATTTCAAGGATATCGTGCTCAGCATAATGATGCAGCAGGGCCAACAAAAGGTGGTATCAGGTTTCATCCAGATGTTACAGCAGAGGAAGTAAAAGCGTTGGCCGGATGGATGAGCTTAAAATGCGGAGTTACAGGACTTCCATATGGAGGAGCAAAGGGCGGAATTATTTGTGATCCGCAGAAGATGAGCTTTAGAGAATTAGAGTCACTTAGCCGTGGCTATGTAAGAGCAGTGAGCCAAATTGTTGGACCTACTAAAGATATTCCAGCTCCTGATATGTATACAAATGCTCAGATTATGGCTTGGATGCTGGATGAGTATGATCATATTAGGGAATTTGATTCTCCTGGTTTTATTACTGGAAAGCCGTTAATGCTAGGAGGATCACAAGGACGAGAAACAGCTACTTCTAAAGGGGTATTATACACGCTCCAATTAGTGAGTGAATTAAAACATATTCCAATTCAAAATATGCGGGTAATCATTCAAGGGTTTGGAAACGTTGGAAGTCATTTGGCAAAATATTTATATGATATTGGTGTGAAAGTAGTAGGAGTATCTGATGCTTTAGGTGGCATTTATAACTCAGACGGTCTAGATGTTCCTTATTTATTAGAGAATCGAGATTCTTTTGGTGTTGTATCGAACCTCTTTAGTAAAACAATCTCTAACCAAGAGTTGCTAGAAAAAGAATGTGATGTACTCATTCCAGCAGCAATTGGAGGAGTAATTACGAAACATAATGCAGAAAGACTTGGGTGTAAGATTATCATTGAGGCTGCAAATGGTCCGACAACGAAAGAGGCGATAACAATATTAGAAGAGAAAGATGTTTTAGTTGTTCCGGATATTTTAGCGAACTCTGGAGGTGTTATTGTTTCTTATTTTGAGTGGTGCCAAAATAACCAAGGATATTATTGGACAGAGCAATATGTAGACCAATGTTTAAAAGAAAAAATTACATCTAGCTTTTCTGATGTATTTAACACTTCAAAACGGTTTGGGGTAAATATGAAAATTGCTGCTTATATAGAAGGGGTTCGTAAAATTGTAGAAGCGTCGCGTCTAAGAGGATGGTTGCATTTTTAAGCTAAAGGGAGGAATCAAATGAAACTGGACATTTTATTAGAACAAATTGAAAAGCAACCAATTGGTTATTACTGTATTATGTCGAATCATCATCGCTATGATATAGCAGTCACGTATTCACAGCAATTTTTTGGAAAAGCAATGGTCACATCTATTCAAAATGGAAGAATGCTTTTATTAAGTCAGGAAGATATCGAAGAAGAGCAATACTGGGCACCTAAGCTAGGAATTGAAATAGAAGATGTAGAAGATTTTCAAAGCTTTTTTCATATGATTCTCCAGTCACAAATGTTGGCAGAGCAATATTAATAGAATAAAGGAAGGGAATGATTTATTTTGTATTATGAAATAGTTACGAGCCCATGCTATGGAACAGTTGAAAAAGTTGCTATTGATAAGGACTCTCGAATTTATGAATGGGAACCACTGTTTGCGATTAAAAATATGAATGGTAAGTTGGAAGTAATTAAAATGGGATGTAGTGGAGAAGTACAATCTTTAGAAGTAGAGACAGGAGATAAAGTAATCCCAGGGATGGTATTAGCGTATATTCAAGAAGATATTTTAATTAGTGGTAGTGATTAATTTTAGGGAGGAAGATGGAACTATCCATCTTCTTTTTTTATTAAAGTAAGTAAAAAGTATATATTGTCAGATTAATTAAAAAAATCCAATTTTAATGATACAATACAAGTTAAGCAGTTTAAAGGAGGAGTAACAAAATGTTTTCCATTGCTCATGATAAAATTAGACCTATTGTTTCCATATCGATCGATCAATCTGAACAGGAATGGAATATAGACGCTGAAAATATGAAAGAATCTTTTCTGTTTTTTAAAAGAGAAGATCAATTATCTGCATACGTCCATGTTAAGGAGCTGCTATCAAGAAGTGAGCGCTTAACGACTAAAATGTTACTTTCAAATGCTGTTTCATTAGATACAATATGTCATCTTAGCAAAAATATTTCCTTAACAGCTCTCTTTCAAATTATTGGGGCACCTATTGCCATAGTGAAAAATGAAAGAGGAGAGTTAACGGGATACATAAGAAGAGAAGATGTTTTTGCAGAACTATTTAAACAAGAAAATAAAAGTGTGGATCTACTGAAAATTATTTTAACTTCTATTCCAATGGGGATTTTTGTAGTAGACCGTGAAAAGAAAATTGTAAATTGTAATGAATCTGGTTTGAAGATGATTAAATCTACTCCTGAAAAAGTAATGAATGCACCAGCAGAACAGATTTTTAATGGGGAACATATTAACAATGTATTTGCAACAGGAAAAACGATCTTAAATCAATTACAAATAACAAATGAGATGGGAGTATTAGTTGACTACAGTCCTATACCAAGCTTTGATCAAAGAATCGAAGGAATGGTTATTATTGTGCAAGATTTACCGATGGTTGAGGATATGGCTATGGAAATTGAATATATAAAGGATTTAAATAAAGACTTACATGCAATTTTATCTAGCATTTATGATGAAATATTAGTAGTTAATCATAAAGGGGAATTAATCCGTTATAGTGAAACCGTTATCAATGATTTTTGGGGAAGAGATTTGAAGGATCTTTTAGGAAAAAATTTGTTAGACTTAGAGAAAAAAGGGCTATTTAGTCCATCAGTTACACGATTAGTGTTGGAACAACAAAAAAAGGTATCGATTGTACAAGAGACAAAAAAAGGTAGAAAGATTTTAGCCGTTGGAAATCCTGTGTTTAATGAAAATGGAGAGCTTCATCGTATTATTATTGCCTCAAGGGATATTACAGAAGCAACGCGATTAAAGACGGAATTGCATGAGATAAAAAAGATATCCGAACAATATAAGAAAGAGTTGGACAGCTTTAAAAATAAAGATCGCTTTCTTAAGAAACTTATTTATTGTAGTCCGAAAATGGAGCAAATTATTACTCAAGCAAAAAAAATAGCTGATTTTTCTTCAAATGTTCTTATTTCTGGAGAATCAGGTGTTGGGAAAGAAGTGATTGCACAAGCGATTCATCAACTTGGAAACAGATCTTCAAAGCCATTTTTAAAATTAAATTGCGGTGCGATTCCAGAGACATTGTTAGAAAGTGAACTGTTCGGCTATACGAAAGGTGCTTTTACTGGTGCTGATAAAAATGGAAAAGAAGGGTATTTTAAGCGGGCGGATCAAGGAATTTTATTTTTGGATGAGATTGGAGAAATGCCTTTACATCTGCAAGTAAAATTACTCAGAGTATTGCAAGAACAAGAGGTAATTCCAATTGGAAGCACAATACCTACGAAAATCAATGTTCAAATTATTGCCGCGACGAATAAACGTCTTGAAAAAATGGTGGAAGCGGGCACGTTCCGGGAAGATTTATTTTATCGCTTAAATGTCATCCCACTGCAAGTTCCACCGCTTAGAGAACGAATGGAAGATGTTCCACTACTCGCGTTTCATTTTTTACAAGAGTTAAATGAAAAATATAATAAAAACTATCATTTAACTCCTGATGCACTAAATTTACTAGAGTTTTATTCATGGCCAGGAAATGTAAGAGAATTACAGAATATGATTGAACGTTTAGTAGTATCGGCAGATGATTCAGTCATTGATGCTGAATTTGTTAGTAAATTCCTTAATCCTGGATATGATTTTAAAAAATCAAAGCCAGTGATTACAAGAGTTTTGCCACTACAAGAAGCATTGCATTCTGTAGAAGAACAATTAATTTTACTTGCAATGAAGCAGTATAAAACGACAACAAAGGCAGCAAAGGCTCTTGGGATAAGCCAGTCTTCTGTTAGTCGTAAATATCAAAAAATCATGAATGAAAAGGAAATAGCAATTGATACAATTTCGTATTTTTAAAGGAGAAAGGGGGGAGTCTACATAGACTGCCCCTTCTCTTTGTTGTAATTATGCGAAATGTAATAATCTATGCAAAAACGCATAACTTTGTATAGGTTATTTAAGGAAATCGTCAGTTTTTTTATGATTGCTTCGTATTTCAAATGTTGGCACAATTATTGCTTATATAATATATGAATGATTGACAAAGGGGGGCTATATACAGTGCTAGATTTAAAAATGTATCTAAACGGTGAATGGAGAGATTCTAGTAATCAAGAGAAAAAACCGATTATTAACCCTGCGAATGGCAAGGTTATCGCATATGCATCTGAAGGAACAATCGAGGATGCGAAATACGCGATTGAAGTGGCAAGAGCTACTTTTGATAGCGGAATTTGGTCAGAAACTTCTGCTGCGGAAAGAGCATCTTATTTATTTAAAATAGCAGATGAAATTGATAAAAATTTAAAAGAACTTGCGCGTCTTGAAACAATGGATAATGGAAAGACATATCGAGAGGCAGAAGGAGATATTGGAGATGCGGCAGCTTGTTTCCGCTATTATGCTGGGTTGATTACAAAGCCAGACGGACAAACGTATCATGTAGCTGATCCGATGCAAGCTATGGTAGTGAGAGAGCCAGTTGGTGTTTGTGGTTTAATAGTTCCTTGGAATTATCCGTTACTAATGAGTGTTTGGAAAATTGCACCTGCTTTAGCAGCTGGAAACACAATTGTATTTAAGCCTTCTGAGGTTACACCAATCACTGCAATAAAATTATTCGAAATAATGGAAAAAGTAGAATTACCAAAAGGTGTTGCCAATATGGTAATGGGTGCCGGACCAATAGTAGGAAATGAGATTGCAGCAAGTAATAAAGTTGATATGATCTCCTTTACGGGCGGAACAAAAACAGGAAAGCACATTATGAGAACCGCGGCAGATAATATGAAAAAGATTTCGCTAGAACTTGGCGGGAAATCTCCAAATATTATTTTTGCAGATGCAGATTTTGAAACAGCTGTTGATTATGCTCTGTTTGGTATTTATGCAGGTGCTGGACAAGTATGTTCAGCAGGATCAAGAATTCTTGTAGAAGAAAGCGTTTACGATAGATTTGTTAATCGTTTCGTAGAACGAGCAAAGCAAATTAATGTTGGACCTGGTGATAACCCAGAATCAGAGATGGGGCCACTTGTAAGTCAGGAGCATATGGAAAAAGTATTACGCTATATAGAGATTGGAAAAGATGAAGGAGCAGAAATTGTTTGCGGAGGAAAGCGTATACTGGCGGATGGGAAAGGTGATGGTTTCTTTATTGAACCAACGGTCTTTGTCAATGTAAAACCTGATATGCGTATTGTGCAGGAAGAAATTTTTGGTCCTGTTGTAGTTATCCAAAAATTTAAGGATGAACAGGAAGCAATTGAACTAGCAAATGGTACAGATTACGGCTTAGCTGGAGGTGTATTTACAGTTGATGGTGCTAAAGCGATGCGTGTAATCCGCAAGCTTCGTGCAGGAATTACGTGGATTAATAGTTACCACCCAACATACAACGAGGCGCCTTGGGGCGGATATAAACAAAGTGGTATCGGTCGTAGCTTAGGAACGTTTGGTTTAGAGGAATTCCAAGAAATTAAGCAGATTAATATAAATCTAGAAGTAGAACCAATTGGTTGGTTTGCAAATAAAAAGACTGTAGAGGTGAAATAGATGGAAACGAATGTGAAAAGTAAATCTAATGAACAAGATGTGAAGAATACGAGTGTAAATGATTATATTACAAAAGTACTGCAACTAATTGAAAAAGAGAAAGTTTCTGCAGAAGAGGCGAACTGGATCCAAAAAGAAACAGTAGATGGATTTAGAGAACACGTAAATCCTGGCTTCCTCGCATATAGAAAAACAGTAACAAAAGATGGGCAATTTGCAGCAGTAGAATGGTCTGATGAAGGATCTTGCTTCATGGATATCAATGGGAAAAAATATATTGATTGTTTAGGTGGATTCGGGATTTATAATGTTGGACACCGTAATCCGAAAGTTGTAAAAGCTGTAACGGATCAATTAAAGCGTCAAGCATTGCATAGTCAGGATTTACTAGATCCACTTCGTGCGATTCTTGCAAAAATTTTAGCGGATATTACACCTGGTGATTTGAAATATGCTTTCTTTACAAATAGTGGGACGGAAAGTGTGGAGGCAGCATTAAAACTAGCAAAAATGTACAGTGAACGAACAACTTTTATTTCCACAACACGTGCTTTCCACGGTAAGAGTCTTGGTTCTTTATCTGGAACAGCAAAAGGAATGTTCCGTAAACCATTCTTACCATTAATTCCAGGCTTCCGTCACGTCCCATTTGGTGATATTGATATGATGAGAAAAACATTTGAAACATGCGCGTTAGTTGGAGAAGATGTTGCAGCTGTTATTTTAGAACCAATCCAGGGAGAGGGCGGTATTATTTTACCTCCAGAAAATTATTTGAAACAAGTGAGAGAGCTTTGTGATGAATTCGGATCACTACTTATTTTTGATGAAGTACAAACAGGAATGGGACGCACTGGGAAAATGTTTGCTGCAGAATTATATGATGTTGTACCGGATATTATTTGTCTTGCAAAGGCATTTGGCGGGGGCGTAATGCCAGCGGGTGCAATTGTTGCTAAAGAAAAAGTATTCAAAAGCTGGTTTGAAAATCCATTCATGCATACAACAACGTTTGGTGGAAATCCACTTGCATGTGCTGCTGCAATTGCAACAATCCATGTATTATTGGAAGATAAATTACCAGAACGAGCTGCGGAAGTTGGGGAGTATTTCTTAAAAGGGTTGAAAAAGGCAGCGGAAGGACATGAAGACAAAGTATTTGAAATCCGTGGCCAAGGTTTAATGATTGGGATTGAATTCCATAAGGATGAAATTGGTTATGAAGTATCGAAGGCGATGTTTGATCAAGGAATTCTTGTTGCAGGAACGTTAATTAATTCGAAAACAATTCGTATTGAGCCATCGCTTACAATTAGTTATGAAGAAGTAGATACAGTAATCAATGCATTTAAATCAGTGTTGGCACAAGTAAAAGTACAATAATTTTTTACACAATAGCTTGTAAATACAAACCAGTAAAACCAACATGTCTCCTTTTTTTCTCATTGGTTTTGCTGGTTTTTACTATAGGAGGAGAAGGAGTTGGAGGGAGCACTACAAGGGATTACAATTATTGATTTATCTCGGGTTCTTGCCGGTCCTTTTTGTACAATGATTCTCGGTGATTTAGGAGCTGAGGTAATTAAAGTTGAGAATATAGGAAATGGTGATGATACAAGAGGATGGGGACCGCCTTTTGTAGAAGGAGAAAGTGCTTATTTTCTTTGTGCGAATCGCAATAAAGAGTCGCTTACATTAAATTTAAAATCAGAAATGGGAAAGGATATTTTGAAAAAACTTGTTTCTCATGCTGATATCGTTGTGCAAAATTTCAAGCCTGGGACACTTGAAAGAATGGGACTTGGTTATGATGTGTTACAAGAAGTGAAGGGAGACATTATTCTAGCTTCTATTAGTGGGTTTGGTCAAAAGGGTCCTGCTTCACATCTTCCTGGCTATGATTATATGATTCAAGCAATGAGTGGGCTTATGAGTATAACAGGAGGAAAGGATGAAGAGCCTGCAAAAGTAGGGGTTGCCATTTCAGATGTACTCACAGGTCTTTTTACGTGTATCGGGATTTTAGCGGCTCTGCAGCACCGAAATAGAACGGGAGAAGGGCAAGAAATTGATATTTCTTTATTTGATTCCCAATTAGCAGCATTAGTAAATGTAGCGAGCAATTATTTATGTACAGGTGAATTACCAGAGAGACTTGGCAATCAGCATCCGAATATTGTTCCATATCAAGTATTTGAAGCGGAGGATGGTGATCTTGTTGTTGCGGTCGGAAACGATGAGCAGTTTCATAAGTTTTGTTTGTTGCTAGGTAGACAAGATTTATCCAGCTTAGAACGTTATAAAACAAATGCAAGTCGCCTTCAGCATAAAGATGAGCTCGTCAATATGATTGCTATTGAAATGAAGAAGAAAAAGAAAGAGGAATGGAAACAACTTTTGGATGAAGCAGGAATTCCAAATGGACCAATTCTTAATGTGAAAGAAGCGCTAGAAACAGAGCAAGCCGTGGCAAGAGATATGACGGTCCATATGAAACATCCAACAATTGAAAATCTTAAACTTGTAGGTTCACCATTAAAGCTTTCAAGGACACCAGTACAGATGCAAAAATATCCACCACTCCACGGGGAACATACAGAAAAGATTTTGCGAAAATTAGGGTATTCTCAGGAAATCATTACGAGAATGACAAAAAATCAATGGATATAAGGAGGCAGTACAAATGAATTTTTCGTTAACAGAAGAACAACAAAGTGTTAGAAAAGTAGTGAGGTCCTTTGTAGATAATGAAATTATTCCATATATTAAAGAATGGGATGAAAAAGGACATTTTGAACAAAAAATCTTGAAGCGTTTAGCAGAACTGCAATTTATGGGCGTTTGTATCCCAGAACAATATGGCGGCGTGGGTATGGATTATAATACGCTGGCTATTGTTTGTGAAGAATTAGAACGCGGTGACACAGCTTTCCGTACAGCTGTATCTGTACATACAGGTCTAAATAGTATGACACTTCTGCAATGGGGAACAGAAGAACAAAAACAAAAGTACCTTGTTTCACAAGCGAAAGGTAAAAAAATTGGGGCTTTCGGTTTAACAGAACCAAATGCAGGATCAGATGTTGTTGCGATGCAAACGACTGCGGTAAAACAAGGCGATTATTACGTCTTAAATGGATCAAAAACGTGGATTTCGTTATGTGATGTGGCAGATCACTTTTTAATATTCGCGAAAACAAATTCGGAATTAAAGCACCGCGGTATTTCTTGTTTTATCGTAGAACGAACATTTCCTGGAGTATCGACAAAAGCGATAAAAGGAAAGCTTGGCATTCGAGCTGGCAACACAGGTGAAGTATTTTTAGATGAAGTAAAAGTACCAGCAGAAAACCTTCTTGGAGAAGAAGGTGAAGGGTTTAAAATTGCAATGGCTTCATTAGATAATGGACGTTTCACAGTAGCAGCAGGTGCGTGCGGACTGATTCAAGCAAGTTTGGAGGCAAGTGTAAAGTATTGTGAAGAGAGAAAAACATTTGGGAAAGAAATTGGGAAACATCAGCTTGTGCAGCAAATGATTGCGAAAATGTCTGCAAACCTTGAAATATCACGTTTATTGGTTTATAAAGCTGGGTGGTTAAAAAATGAAGGGAAACGTAATACACGTGAAACTTCTTTAGCAAAATGGATCGCTTGTGACGCTGCATTTGAAGCGGCAAATGATGCAGTGCAGGTGCACGGGGCATATGGATATTCAAATGAATTTCCAGTAGAACGATATTTGCGAAATGCAAAAGCTCCAGTTATTTACGAAGGAACACGTGAGATTCATACTATTATGCAGGCAGAATACGCACTGGGTTATCGCTCTGATAAGGAACTCCGTAATATGTTACCGAAGTGGCCTTTTGAAGAAAGTGAAGCAGAAATGGTAACGAAATAAAATAGGAAGGTAGTGCAACGAAGGTTGCACTACCTTTTTTTGTTATATTTTTAACTTACAAGTATTTACATCCCTTTTGTCTTAGTGTACTATTTAACTAGTACACTAAGACAAAAGGAGGGGGGAAATGAAAATTGAGTTTTCTCCTAACATTCCGATTTATATTCAGATGATGGAATACATAAAAAAGGAAATTGTAACAGGTCATTTATTACCTGGTGACAAAATTCCCTCTGTACGTGAATTAGCGAGTGAGTTACAAGTCAATCCAAATACAATTCAGCGTACATTTCAAGAACTAGAGAGAGAAGGTATCGTTGTAACACGCAGAGGGATGGGGAGATATGTAACGAGCGAAGGGGAGAAAATTATGCAGCTGCGCAAAGATATGGCAAAAGAGTTGCTTCATTCTTTTATAAACGGAATGGACAATTTAGGTTTTACAGAAGAGGAAATTCTCTCAATCCTTCGTTCCTCATTGGAAGAGAAAAGGGAGGAGAGCTGATGACAGAGCTATTAAAAATAGAGAACTTATGGAAGCGATATGGTTTAAAAGCAGTGATTCGTGAGCTAAACATAGAGATTACAGAAGGAAAAATCGTTGGTCTTGTTGGAGATAACGGTAGTGGAAAAACAACATTATTGAAAATGATCTCAGGTTTGCAGCACCCTTCGGAAGGAAATATCACAATAGCAGGTGAGAAAGTAGGTTTAGAAACAAAAAAGATTGTTTCATTTATGCCTGATAGACCAGTATTTGATGAATGGATGACTGTAAAAGAGGCTTTATTTTTCTATAGAGACTTTTATCAAGATTTTGATATTCAAAAGGCGGTTGATACGATAGCTGAATTTAAAATACCGCTAGAAGAAAAAATTACAGTACTGTCAAAAGGAATGGTTGAAAAGCTACAGCTGATTTTAACATTTTCGAGAAAAGCAAAACTTTATATATTAGATGAACCACTTGGCGGAATCGACCCTGTTTCACGGGAGCATGTGCTAGAACTTATATTACAATTTTATCGTGAAGATTGTACTATCATCATTTCGACCCATTTAATTGGCGAAATTGAAAACATTTTTGATGAGGTTATCTTTTTGAAGGATGGTGAGATTGTACTGCATGAGAATGTAGAAGAGCTTCGTTTTCAGAGGGGAAAAGCTGTAAATGAGTTGTTTAAGGAGGTGTTCAGGAAATGAGTTCACTTCTTCGATATTTATATAATTGTAATAAAAAGAAGGTATGGATAATTTATTTTGGATTTATTACTATTTCATTAATTTTATTATTTAATATGAAGGGGTCCTCAGGGATAAGGGTTTCAAATAGACAAGATATAGCATTAATCATATTTATATTGTTATTTTGTATGACTGCATTTTCTATCTTCTTATTGGCGATCTCTTCTTTCAGAAAAATAGTAAGAGGGTCTATGATTCAATATGTTGCCATCCCATCAAAGAAATATATATATGCGAATTTATTATTTTTTATAATAATGTTTACTCTATTGTCGTTAATAGGAATTGCTTTTTTACATCTTCTTTCTATCAATATATATGAGAATAAAGCAAATGGAGGGGTACAACAAGCCATTAATAGGTTATACAATTATGGGCTTTTACACCATTTGTTCTCTATCTTCTTATGGATTATAGATTTAGTGAGTACATTAGTTTCTCTGTATTTCATAATCATAGTTGTAAAACTATTTAATGTGAAATCCTCATTAAATAAAATGTTATTTATAATTTTCTTTGTTGTTTTCGGTGGAATCCAGTTTGTTATAACTAATATGCTAGACAAAATAAATATATATGTATTTTCGATAAAAAATGTTGGAGTTATAGATAAAAATGGTTTTTTCGAAACATCTTTTTATTTTAATGATGCTTCAAATATTTCTTATTTAATTTTTAGTTTATTATTAACTTTTTTATTGATGGTAATAACAAGTCATATCATCGACAAAAAACTAGAAGTCTAAAGGAGGAACAATCATTGGGAAACGTAGTAGTGAAATTAGAAAACGTCCATAAAAAAATAGGAAAAAATGAAATTATTCGTGGTCTTTCATTTGAAGTTCGTGAAGGGGAGGTATATGGATTTCTTGGACCGAATGGAAGCGGGAAAACGACGACAATTCGGATGATGACTGGTCTGATTTCAATGACAAAAGGCGATATCACAATTTGTGGTCATAACATTCGTACAGAACGTGAGAAGGCGTTAGAACAAATTGGAGCGATTGTCGAGAATCCTGAACTCTATGACTATATGACAGGAATGCAAAATTTAAGGCATTTTGCAAATATGGCAATTACACCAATTAGTAAAGAGCGTATCGTTGAAATTGTAAAGCTTGTTGAATTAGAGCATGCCATTCATAAAAAAGTGAAAACATATTCACTTGGAATGAAACAACGTCTTGGTATTGCGCAAGCACTTTTACATAATCCGAAAATTTTAATATTAGATGAACCGACAAACGGATTAGATCCAGCGGGTATTCGCCAAATTCGTGATTATTTACAACGATTAGCGAAAGAAGAATACATTGCGGTTATCGTATCAAGTCATTTATTAAGCGAAATTGAACTTATGTGTGATCGTGTAGTTATTATTAAGCAAGGTCAGTTTGTGCAAGAGTATAACTTACATGAGCAAGCAAAGCATGGTGAAACGGTTGTAGTGGCATTTGAGGTAGATCAAATTCAGAAAGCGAATGAAATTATTAAAGGTAAGGCACAAGGGAGCGTAGTTGAGACATCTGTAGCGAAAGAAAAGATTCCGCAAATTGTAAAACAACTTGTACATGCTGATGTACTTGTATATGGTGTGACAGTGCAAAATAAAACGTTAGAGGATGAGTTCTTAGCGATTACTGGGGGAGTGAAAGCGTAATGTTTAAATTAATTCAAAATGAATTGCTAAAGTTACATGCGAAAAAAGGTATGTATATATTGATAGGTGTAATTGCTGCATTGGAAGTTTTAGGTGTCCTCGCAATATTAAAATGGGGTGAAGCTAAAGATTTCAATGGAACATATTTAGATTTTACGAAGTCAGATATTAGTTTAGTTATTTTATTTGCAACAATTTTTGGTATTACGATTGCTTCTCGTACGATTACAGAGGAGTTTCAAAAAGGAACGATTAAGCAATTATTAATTCGTCCTAGAAAAAGAATTATGATTTTATTTTCTAAATACATTTCTGTATTACTAACAATGTTATTTGTTGTCTTTGCTGGTATGTTAATTGCAATGATTATCGGTGCAATTGCAATGGACGGAGGGAAAACAGATTTAACGTTAAGCATATTGCTTAAGTCAATCTTATATCAACTTCTTGCACCGTTCTTCTTTGCAACACTTGCCTTTTTCTTGGCAAATGTTTTTAGAAAATCAGTATTACCATTAATCATTACATTGTTCTTATTCTTCTTGCAAGGGGCAATTAATATAGCTCTTATGATGTTTGCAAAAGGTATTGCTAAATTTGTTGTGTTTTTCCATTTGAACTTAAGTATGTACGACAGCAACAAATTAATTAGTGGCGGTGTTGAACCACCATTTACAGAATTTAATTTCACAACATCTTTACTGCTAGTACTTGCTTATTTTGTAGTATTACTTGTTGCATCAAGTGCATTATTCCAAAAGCGTGATGTACTATAATAGAAAAATCCCCGCTCGCGGGGATTTTTCTTAACCAACTTTTTCTTCTGTTTTTTCACGATCCCAACATTCTGTATTTTCTAAACCAGGAATGCTGTCAGCGTAGAAGACTGGGTCTTGCCCAGCCTCTTTTTGCTTCATATAGTCTTTCAATGCTGCAAATGCATATTTGCTTAAGAAAATAATTGTAACTAAGTTGAAGATTGCCATAACGCCCATGAATAGGTCAGCTAAATCCCATACAACTTGAATGGTTGCAACAGAACCTAGGAATACCATACCAATTACAGCGATGCGGTAAATCATAAGTGTTGTTTTGCTTCCTTTTAAGAACTCGATATTTGTCTCACCATAATAGTAATTTCCGATTAGAGAACTGAAAGCAAACAAGAAGATTGCTACAGCGACAAAGATTGGAGCCCAAGGACCAATATGCGCTTTTAACGCTTCTTGTGTTAACTGAATACCGTTTAAATCTGTTCCAGTATGAACGTCTGATAAAAGGATAATAAAAGCAGTACAACTGCATATTAATAATGTATCTGTAAAGACACCAAGTGTTTGAATAAAACCTTGTTTAACAGGGTGTGTTACGTTAGCAGTCGCAGCTGCGTTTGGTGCACTACCCATACCAGCTTCATTGGAGAATAAACCACGTTTGACACCAAGTAAAACAGTTGCACCAAAGCTACCGCCCGCGATTTCTTTTATGCCAAATGCGTGTGCTAAAATTTCTTTTATCATTTCTGGAATCAATGTAATATTTGTCACGACAACAAATAGTGCAACTGCAACATAAATGATTGCCATAACTGGTACAATCATTTCTACAACACGTGCGATTCGCTTTACGCCACCAAAAATAATAACAGATAATAGGGCAGCTAATGAAACTCCAACTATTTTTGGATCGATATGAAAAGCACCATCGAATGCAGATGTTACGGTATTTGCTTGTACAGCGTTAAAGACTAAACCGAAACTAACTGTGATTAAAACGGAGAAAATCATACCCATCCAGCGTTTGTTTAAACCTTTTTCCATGTAGTATGCTGGTCCACCACGGAATGTTTTACCGTCTTTAATTTTATAAATTTGTGCAAGTGTACTTTCAACGAAAGCAGATGCGCCGCCAATCATAGCGATAAGCCACATCCAAAAGACGGCACCTGGTCCACCCGTAGAAATAGCAATTGCTACACCAGCTAAGTTACCTGTTCCAACACGTGATGCTGTACTCATGCAAAACGCTTGGAATGAAGAAACACCATGCTTTTCTTTTTGTGCTTTACGTGTAGAAGGGCTTGCGCCATCGCCTAGCAAACGGATCATTTCACGAATGTGACGGAATTGAACAAATCCAGCTCTTATTGTAAAATAACAACCTACAGTGATTAACAATGTAATTAAAATATAACCCCATAAATATTCGTTTGTTGTTGTAATAAACTTATGAATCGGAGTAATGACATTTTCAAAAAAATCCATGTGCGTAATCCTCCTTATTCCTATCATGATAATGTGTTTTGAAAAAACAGGTATAAAAAGCGACGTTTAACATTATAACAGAAAATCTTGCAAAGAGGAAATTACAAAATAGATTCCTTATTATATATTTTAATAGGTATAGTATTTAAAAGCGAACTGAGAAAAATAGGAAGAATTTTAATGATATTCATATTAAAATATAAATATATCATCTTGGGGGTGTTTTTTATTCAATACGCATTTTCACGTATACGACTTCGTAATTTTTTGGCATGGATGATTTTGGGTATAGTAGTAATGGTGCTACCGCTATCCTTTGCGGGCGCTTCAGAAAATGTCATGGATGTTGCAGTGCAAATTTCGGTGTTTTTTGTATTTCCACTACTATGGTTATATTTAAAAACACGAAAAAATAATGTTATATTTACTAGCTTCTTTGATAAACCATCACGGTTAAACTGGAAGATAATCATAGTTGCAACCGCAATGGGAATGATTTTTGCATTCGGTGTATCTTTTATTCAATTTTACATATTAGCACATCTTGTTCCAGATTTCTTAATGGGTGTATTAAGTGATGATAGTGTAATTGATATGAGTAGCACATATACAAAAATCTTTAGCTTTATTTCAGCATGTATTTTTGCACCTATTATGGAGGAAGTTATCTTTCGAGGTTTCTTTTTACAGCGTATGACGTTTAAGTGGGGGATAAAACGTGCTGTAATTGTGTCCTCTCTTATTTTTGGTTTAGGACATTTTGATGTAGTCGGTGCTTTTGTATTTGGTGTTGTCATGTGTCTTCTTTACATAAAAACGAAAAATATATGGACGAATATTGCTGTTCATGCGTTGAATAATTGTATAGCAACTACCATCCAATTAACGAGTGGTGAAGGAACAGATGATGTCATTTCGATTGCTGAATTACAAGGACAAAGTAATTTATGGATTGGACTCGTTGTAATTCTGATCAGTTTATTATGGTTGGCACCTTTTATTCGTAAAAATTGGCGAACTGTAAAAGAAGTGGGGGTACCACCTCTTCGTTTTATCAATGAAGATAAGGCAGTTGTACCATTACAACAAAATAAAATGTATAGTCAAGTCATTTTAACGGATCAACTTATGGCTGTAGAGTTGCCAGATGAGGCTGTGAATCAGTTGAGATTAGAAGAGAATGATTATGTAACGGTTGTAGTACAGAATGAAAAAATTATTATAACAAAGGCAGAACACTGATAAGAGTATAGGAAATGAAAAATAGCAGCTCTCCAATATAAATGAGGAGAGCTGCTATTTTAATGGATAACAATTTCAACGTGGAAGTTGTTTCCGTTTTTTACATATTTAATATCTGTGACTGTACGAACCATTTTTAAAATTTCCACCTTTTCCCCAATTCGAGGGATGGTGGGAACATTATCCCAAATGCCAAGTAAATCATCTTCTTGTATCGTTTTTTCGTAAAACCAAATTTTCAATGTAATGCCCCTTTCTCGAACTTTATGTATTTTAATACATAATAAAACATTTTTATTCTTTTTGTAAGGGGTTTTTTATTATATTTTGAATAAAAATTAATTTTGTTCTTCTGGAAAAATATGTTCGATATCAGGAGTAAGGGATACTTCCGATAATACGATATGAGAAACAGTTGTTGCATATGAAGAAACATCATTAATAAACTCTTCAAGTTCAACTAATGAAGGAACAGAAATTTTAACGATATAACAAAGACTTCCAGTTACGCGATAGCAAAAGCTTGCCGATGGATACGATTGAATAAATTGTTGCATGCGCGTTGTATCACCATTTTTTAAGGTGATTTCTAAAATACAATCTAAGACGAGCCCGGCTTTTTTATAATCAATATCAATTGTATATTTTTGAATGACTCCTTCATTTTCTAACTTACGAACACGTTCTGCAGTAGAAGGCGCGGATAAGTTTACGCGTTTTGATAATTCTCGCATAGAGAGGCGACTATCATTATATAATTCATTTAAAATTTTACGATCTACACGATCTAATTGCATATGTAACTATACCTCCAGTAAAATAATAATTTTTGTAAAGAAAATATATAAATAAAGATTCATATGAAATGTGAAAAGGCTATACTTTATTTTACAATAAAACAGAAAGGAATAGGAGGAGAAATGATGGAGAGAATTTCATTATCAGATGTAGGAGAAACAAAGTTTCAAAAATTATTAGGGCATTGTCCAGATATACTACATACTTGGAGTGTATTAGAAAATACATTATATGAAAAAGGGGCACTTTCTGCAGAATTAAAAGAACAAGTACGTAGAACACTTGCTTTTGGAAATGAGTGTTTGTATTGCATGGCAAAAGGAAAGCCAGATGATGTGCAAAAGGTAGAAGAGATTAGTACTGCTGTAACCTTTGCACATGTATTTGTACATAATCGTTCAGCGATAGATGATAAGATGTTTGATGTGTTGAAACAGTATTGGAGTGAGGCAGAGATTGTAGAGCTCTGTGTATATATTTGCTTTATTACTGCTTCACAACAACTTGGATTTTTATTTCAATTACAGCCAGGAGAGGAGAAGGAATAATGCTGAAACAGTCAGCACTTGTTATTATTGATGTACAAAAAGCGTTTAATCTACCTTATTGGGGCGAGCGAAATAATCCTTTTGCAGAAGAGAATATGAAAAGTTTATTAGAAGAGTGGAGACGAAGAGATTTGCCGCTTTTTCATATACAACATGTAAATAAAGAAAATATAGAATCGATGTTTCATCCAAATGCAGAAACAAGTCAGTTTAAAGAGGAAGTACAGCCATTACAAGGGGAGATAGTTATTCAAAAGTGTGTGAACAGTGCATTCATGGGAACAAATTTAGAAAAGCAATTAAAAGAGAAGAATTGTAATTCGATTATTATTGTTGGGTTAACGACGAATCACTGTGTGGAAACAACAACACGGATGGCTGGAAATTTAGGCTTTTCAACGTATTTAGTAAGTGATGCAACAGCTACATTTAATCGAAAAGGGCCGGATGGTTTACAATATTGTGCAGAAGAAATTCATAATATGACCCTCGTAAATCTTCATGAGGAATTCGGCTACCATCGTTACAACATCGGAAATATTAGAGAAGGTAAGATTGGTTCAGTTGTAACGATGAATGATTGATACTATTTCAATAAAATATTTGAATAATTATGTAGAAAAAAATAAGAATATTTCGTATAATTAAAGTATAATTATTTTGAAAATAGGGGTGGCAGCATATGGAGCAAATTCCAGTAAAGAAAATAGAAACAGTACTCGTTTTAGCAGAAGAGGATAAACAAAAACAAAAGGAATTTTATGAATTGTTGCTAACAACTCATTTTTATGTTGCTGGATCTATAGAGGCGGATGATTCTGCATCAGAAGGAACACTTCGTTTGCGTTATTTCCAAGGAGAGGGTAGATGGATCGTACCGTTCTTTACACAATTGGAATTTGTGAAAGATGTGTTGCCGGAAGAAACGCCCCTTATTACGATACGTGGAAAAGAATTATTTGAAAATCTAGATCAAGAAGCGACGGCGGTATTGAATGTTGGTACAGAGCTTAGCAAAACGTTTATTCCAGAAGAGGTTGCGGATATAGCATCTGGGCGTATATTTAATTATTATCAGTAAAAAAATTGTTGTCAGCACTCCTTATAGTCAACTCGGTATAAGGAAATATATATAAATACAAATTGAAAAATCGACATAAAACCTAATATGTAGGTGGAAGAGAGCATCCGACCATGCATAAAAGCGGTCAGACCCTCTTCCTGCCCCATGCTAAGTGAAAACAAAGAGAGAAAGTAAGTACGGGTCACCTTTTTTCTTCATAACAGCGACTTATATGTTGAAAAATCAAAATGGATATATAGTAAAAAGGAAAAGCGATACACGCTCTTCCTTTTTTTGCTGTGAATGAAAAATTATATAGAGTATTTCCTTCTAACCTAATATAAAGTGAAATCTTAATCAGTGAGGATGATTAAAATTTCACACCTGAAGGGATAGAAAGTGTATTTCTTTCCGTGTCTATTGTGGCAGTAACACCGAGTGGTATTCCGACATTTGGCTGTATATGCCCGATAGGAAGGCCGAATAATACAGGAATATTGTATGGAGCGAGATAGTTATACAATATGGTTTGTAATGATAGAGACTGCTTTGAGGCTATACAATCATGGCAGCTTGTGAATACAACTCCTGCACATTCATTCAATTTTCCTGCTAAATGTAATTGATTGAACATGCGATCAATACGATACGGTTCTTCTTCAATATCTTCAAGTAATACAATTTTATTCGCTGTATAGATTTCATAGGGGGTACCCAGTGTACTTACTAAAACGGTTAAATTACCTCCAACTAATGGTGCGGAAACTGTACAAGTAGATGTAGTGGTAATGCATTCTGCTGCTGGTAAAATAGTTGAATACGGATAGAATAGTTGATTGAAAGAAGATAAAGAAAGAGAATTCACTCCTTTTCCTAATTCTTCAATCATAGGTCCATGGAATGTAATGAGTCCTGCATATTGTGAAAAGGCAATATGTAAAGCAGTAATATCACTATATCCCCAAAAAATCTTCGGGTTGTTTCGAATGAGTTCATATTGAATATGAGGAAGGAGACGACCACTTCCGTATCCACCTCTTGCGCAAAAAACGGCTTGCACTTCAGGATTGGAAAAAGATTCATGTAAATCCTGAAGGCGGATTGCATCATTTCCAGCTAGATAGCCGTATTTCTCGTAAACACTTTGACCAATTATTACGGATAGGCCCATTGTTTCTAATACTTTTTTTCCTGCAAGGACGTGTTCTATTACTGGAGGGCCTGCTGGAGCAATAATCATTACCGTATCACCTTGTTGTAAGACATTTGGCTGAATCATTTAAATCTCCTCCTTCGTTTTCAGTATATTCGTTTATAAGCAGTTCGATCCTTTTAAAAGAAGGGAAAAGTTTGTTGAGTCGAGAAGATATAAGAGGGCATAGGGAGGGGAAGAAGGATGTTTACAAGCAGAGTAAATGATGTATTACAAATAAAGTATCCAATTATTCAGGCTGGTATGGCAGGTGCAATTACGACACCAGAGCTTGTTGCGGCTGTGTGTAATAGCGGCGGCTTAGGAACGCTCGGGGCTGGTTATATGAGTCCGGAACAAATTCGTCAATCTATTTATAAAATAAGAGAGTTAACAGATAGGCCGTTTGCAGTAAATTTGTTACTTACGAAAGAAATACAAATTGAGGAAGAAAAAGTACAAGTAGCAAGAAATTTATTAGAGCCGATACGAAAAGAATTAGGTATAGATGAGTATAATCAATCATTACAACTTCCGAAAAGTTATAAAGAACAATTGCACGTGTTAAAGGAAGAAAAAGTTCCGGTTATAAGCTTTGCATTTCACACGTTAGAACAAGAGGAAATTGTATCGTTGAAGAAAGAGGGCATAAAGATAATTGGAACAGCTACAAATGTGGCAGAAGCGAAGGTGCTTGCTGAATTAGAGGTAGATGTAATTGTTGGACAAGGTAGCGAGGCTGGAGGACACCGCGGGACTTTTATTGGGAAAGAACAAGATTCTATGATCGGTACATTTGCATTAATTCCACAAATGGTAGCCGCAGTATCAAATATCCCAATTGTAGCGGCAGGAGGCATTATGAATGGACAAGGTCTTGTTGCAGCAATGGCACTAGGTGCAGAAGGCATTCAAATGGGAACAGCATTTTTAACAAGTGAAGAAAGTATTACACATAATGTACATAAAAAAGCGGTACTGCACAGTACAGATACGAGTACAACTGTAACGAGATCATTTTCTGGAAAATATGCAAGGGGGGTTCGAAATACATTTATAGAACAACATGAAGAAAAAGAAGAAATGCTCCCAATGTATCCGGTTCAAAATGTATTAACCGCTAAAATACGTCAAGAAGCTGCAAAACAAAACAAAGGGGAATATATGTCACTCTGGGCTGGACAAGCTTCTTCATTAGCAAGAAAAGAATCAGCTCAGCAAATTGTTGAACGAGTGTTGGGAGAAGTAAAGGTAACCGTAGAAAATTTACAAAGCCTATATACAAAAAGACCACTTGAATAATTCAAGCGGTCTTTTTATTAGTTTGTTTTATAAAATTGCTGGATCGCTTCGTCGATGTATACCCAGCCTTTCCAGCCTAAGTGCATATGATCTTTTAAGAAGTATTTGTCATACTCATGGTTTGAAAAGTCAGCAATTGGATAGCCAGCTTGTTTAATTTGCTCATGAACTTTCTTATAGTATAATTCGCGTCGTTCTTTCGGGAATCCAGCATAATCATACCAAGGACCTTTTACAGGAACAGAAATGAAGAGTGGTTTTGCACCAGATTGTTTTAATAAATCGAGCGCAATTTGTAAATCTTCATATTCTGGAGAGTGATCATAAGCGTCATTTTTTAAGTAATCTTTGCGTTGCTTCAATTTCTTTTTAATTTTGCTATTGAAGTAATCATCTTCGATACCATACTGATTTGATTTTGATTCTAATTCACCAGTTTGATCCGCGTGTTTACGTGCTTCATTCCAGTTCATTTGTTTCAATGCTGGATCAAGTTGTTCTTTATGCGGTTTAATATCGAACATCACTGTAAATATGTCTTTGCGATCTAAAATATTACGGTAAAGATAAGCAAATGGTTTCGCTGCAATTGCTTTTATCTTATGTTTAGTATCATCATAGACAATGCCTTCTAAAGATATTTTTAATAACGTCTCTTTTTTTACAATTTCAAAGTTCAATAAACGTTTTGCAATTTGTTTTTTCATTTCAGGCTTTAAATCATTGTTAAAAATGAAATGGTAGCCTTGTTGTTTTGAAAAGTTAGGTGCAAAGTGTGTTTCATCAATGCCTTGTGGTACAAACCATTGTGGTGAAAGAACAAAGACCATTTTTTTATCTTTTAATTGATCCATTGTAGATGCAAAGTTTAGCACATGGATAAGGTCTTGCGTTCCACCACGACCAAGAAGAAATGGTGTGAATCCTTCAGGTTTTACTTTAAAGTAATTGGATGGATGAAAAGCATCCATTCTTGCAAATTCCGATGAACCATACATCGGAAGGTATTTCGGATCTTCTAACATTTTTTGCTGTAAAATCATACTTTGTATTTTCTCTGATTTTAGAGAAGTTGCCGCCTCTTCTACTTTCTTATCACTGACAAGCGGAAGTAGAAAGCGCGTTGGAATAAGTAAGAATACAGCAAAAAGGGCCAATGCTAAGAGCATCGGTCCAAAAGTTGCTTTTTTCATCGGATTTCTTCCAACTTTTTAATAATCATGTTTGGTGTTGCCCACTCATCACGATCAAAATCAGAAATAGATACTTCGATATCTAGACGTTCTTGGAATTCTACTAATAAAGATACTGTACCGAAAGAATCAAGGATACCTTCTTCAAATAATTGTACATCTGGATTTTCTTTTACAATATCATTTTCACAAACTTCTTCTAAAATATCTAATACTTGATCTTTAAATTCTGCCATTTTTAAAATCTCCTTTATATCCGAAATATATTATGTGTAACTTCTTAGCTGTAAGAAAAGAAGCTATTCATTAAAAGTATCTGTTAAGGTGACCAGAGAAGATTAGGAAACCGAAACATACGAAATGGAACGTAATCACTACTGCAAGAACATGCATGAATTTATTGTTTGGCCAAAATTTATGTTTCTTGTTTTTTCGTTCGAAAATATCAAACGCAATAAACAAAACAGTATGGTAAAGGCCGTAAATAATGTACTGGTAAACATGTTCACCTAGAATATGCCAAACGCCCATAATGAAAAAGTTTAAAAATGCACCGATATATGAAATCGTGTAGCGATTTTTAAGTAGCTTTTTCTTTGTTGCGAAAAAGACAAAGCGCATATAAATAAAATCACGGAACCAGAATGATAAGGTCATGTGCCAACGGTTCCAGAAATCTTTAATGTTACGACTAATAAATGGTTTATTAAAGTTTTCTGGTGTTTTAATACCCATCATATAACTGACACCAATTACGAATGCACTATAACCTGCGAAGTCGAAGAATAGGTATAAACTGTAACTATACATATAAATCGCATTAGAGAAAATGGTATCTTGATTTGCAAATACTGCATCAACAAAATGCTTCTGCAATAAATAAGCGATAATAAACTTATACAGGAAACCTTGGAAAATACGATTAATACCTGTATAGAGTAACTTTTGATATTCTTCAGCACTTGGTGGCTTTTGAATATCTTTTTGGAACCTACGATAACGATCAATAGGTCCAGTCGAGATAGCTGGGAAGAACAGAACAAATTCCCAGAAATTAAAGAATGAGAATTCTTTAATTAAACCGTCACGAATCTCAAATACCATTTGTACTGCTCTGAATGTTACATAAGACATACCAGCAAATACAATGAATTTTAATTCATGTACAAATGGTGCGATTTTTGCCAGAATTAGTGGCAAAATCGATAAAATAACAGCCATGTAAAACATGGACGTATTATTATTTTGTTTTCTTAATAATAAATAGCCTTTAATAAGGATGTATTGCCAAATGATAAATGCTGCTAACATCATTGCTTGCTTCGGTTTGTCAGAGAAAATAAGTGCAAGCATTACTAACGTTAGAACGGCATTATATTTACGCAACATTTTACCTTTTAATCCAGCTATGATAGTAGGTATTAATAAAATGCCCACTATAGCGAAAAAATAAAATGATCCATATGCGGTCATGCTGTAACCTCACTCAATAATTTTTTGCGATCTACCTTTCCATTTGGTGTCATTGGAATAGAAGATTGATACATGAATTTACGTGGAATCATGTAGTTTGGTAATCGCTCATTGAGTTCTTTTTTGATTGCAGATGTCAATTTGAATTCTTTTTCAAATGAATGCTCTCCAGGAACAACAACCGCTAATAAATAATCGTATTTTTCACCTTTTTTAATTGGAACAACAACTGCTCCTTCTACGTAAGAACATGCGCGAAGGTGATGTTCGATTTCTTCTAATTCCATTCGATAACCATGAAGCTTAATTTGGAAATCAAGACGACCATTATAGAATAGAAGACCATTTTCTACATAGCCAGCATCACCTGTTTTGTAGGCGCGCTCACCATCAATCATTGTGAATACTTTTTCTGTTAATTCAGGGCTTCCTAAATAACCAACGCTTACGCTTGGACCAACAATTACGATTTCACCTTTTTCACCATCTGGTGCAATCGTGCCATCTTCTTTCATAATAAGAAGGCGACAGTCTGATTTACAGTAGCCAACAGGAAGAGATTTATATTTATCAACAACCTCTTGTGTAACGTGAATGCCTGTTACAGCAACAGTAGCTTCTGTAGGACCGTACGTATTCATAATTGCTGCTTTCGGGAAGCGCTCAATTAATTTTCTAGCTACTTCATTTGGTAATACTTCACCGCAGAATAAGAATGTTTTCAAGTTTGGTAGCATACTTTCAGAGAAAGAAGCTTCCATTAAACACATTTCTGCGAAAGATGGTGTGGAAGTCCATACTTGAATATCCGATTGCTCTAAAGAAGCAAACAAGTCTTTTGGACGTGCAATCATATCTTTATCGATTGCCCAAAGTGTACCACCTGTTACTAACGATGGGTAAATGTCCATTACAGATAAATCGAATGAGAACGGTGCTTGGTTTAAGAATACTTGTCCTGTTTGTAAGTTGAAATCTTGGGCAGCCCATTTTGTAAAGCTAACAAGACAATTATAAGTAATCTGCACACCTTTCGGGTTACCTGTGCTCCCTGATGTGTAAATAATGTAGAAGTTCTCATCATCTTTTACCGCATGCTCAGGGTTTGGCGTTTGCCCTTTATGAGTAAAGAAAATGTCTTTTAAGTTGTCTTCACATACGATGCGAACTGGTAAGCCAGTTACAGCAACTTCTACCGGAGATAGAAGTAACTTCGCACCAGAACTTTCAGCAATACGTAGTACACGATCAGCTGGAATAGATAAATCTACAGGAATGTAAGCATGTCCAGCTTTCACACACCCTAAAAAGTTGATGATCATTTCAGGTTGCATATGGCCATAAACCATAATTGGTGAACGATCATCTGGATACTCAGAAGAAATCCAGTGCGCCAATGCATCAGAATCTTCCTTTAATTGTTTGTACGTAATTTTCGCATCTCGCCAAACGAAAGCGGTTTGATCAGGAGTTTCAACTGCCCACTTTTCGATTTGTTCTAATAACTTCATAACGCTCCCACCCTAAAATTCATTGTAAATAAATGTGCTTGTGTTTGTATCATGGAAACCATACAACCAAAGCAAAGCAAATAAAATTGCAAGGTAATAAAAAGTTTTTGCAAACCATTGTGTGAGTGGTCGAGACCATATCTCTTTTAATCTTTCCATGTCTTTCCCTCTCTTATGAAATAGTAACTATATGTAGGTATCATGTCCTACATCATTGTGAAAAAAACGAAATTCCACATTTTAGGTAAAATTTAGACAAAAAGGCTCTTTTTTGATAGTAGCACTAAATACAAAAAAAGAAAATCCCTAACTTAGCAATTATATTACATTCTATATGAATTTGTAATGGATTTGTCTTTTTTTAATGAGTTGTGAGTGTATAAATCGATTTTTTGAAAATGAAAATCTTACAAGGAAATTAAATAATCACAGTGAAATAAGAAATGTGAAGAATGAAAAGGAGGTTGTCAGGAATGGAGGGTTTGAAAAAGGTATGGCAGACATATGTGTCAGAGGAAAATATTATAAAGTGGCGGAGACATTTTCACCAATTTCCTGAACTATCATTCCACGAGGAAAAAACTTCACAATTTATATATGATACATTATGTTCATTTTCAGCTTTTGAGGTGACAAGACCGACGCGGTATAGTGTGATGGCAAAGAAAAAAGGAAAGAAGGCAGGCAAAGTAATAGCAATTCGTGCAGATATGGATGCCCTGCCAATTCAGGAAGAAACGTCTAAACCATATGCATCAGTTATTTCAGGGGTTATGCATGCATGTGGGCATGATGCACATACCGCTATTTTATTAGGTACAGCAGAAGCGATAGCAAATAAGAATGAGGATTGGGAAGGAGAAATTCGCCTTTTATTTCAACATGCTGAAGAAGTGTATCCTGGTGGTGGACAGGAAATGGTGAGAGCTGGTGTGATGGATGGTGTGGATTATATTATCGGCCTACATGTAATGTCTGGATTAGAAACGGGGAAGGTTGGAGTTGTATATGGGCCTATGATGGCTGCTCCCGATGTATTTACGATTGAAGTAAAAGGAAGAGGTGGCCATGCTGCTAGGCCGGAAGAAACTGTAGATCCGATAGCAGTTGGTGCGCAAATCATTACGAACTTACAACATATTGTATCTAGAAATACAGGCGCTTTTATGCAAAGAGTTGTTTCCATAACACAATTTCACGGGGGAACAGCAGATAATATTATTCCTGATACAGCATATTTAATGGGAACAGTCCGGTCCTTTGATCAAAAACTAAGGAAAGAATCGGAAGAGATGATTGAACAAATTGCTAAGGGGATTGCAGAGGCACATGGTGCAGCGTATACGTATACATATCGCTATGGATATGACCCGGTTATCAATGATACGTTTATTACAAAAATAGTAGAAGAAAGTGCGGTAGAGTTGTTTGGAAAGGAGCGAATTGTAAAGCTAGCTCCTTCGATGGGAGGGGAAGATTTCTCGGCATATTTAAGAAAAGCGCCAGGCTGTTTTATTAAATTAGGAACTGGAAATGAGAAAATCAAAACTTGTTATCCTCATCATCATCCAAAGTTTGATGTGGATGAATCAGCTTTAATTAATGGGGCAGAGTTATTTTTACAGGCGACAATGAATTTACTAAAAGCTTAAAAGAGTACAAAAAAAGGCAACTGCGCTTATCGCAGTTGCTTCTATTTCTTTCCGTTAGAGAGGGCTGAGAAAGAACTATGCTCATTTATAGTATATGAATAGCTGGCGGACAAGCTTGTACCTTTTCATTATTTTTTAAAAAATAGTTATTGACTTTGATAATCATTTTCATTTAATCTGAAAGTATAGTTGAAATTGATAATTGTTATCAATATATTCACAAGTGCAGAATGGATGAGGGAGAGATGAAAAAGATATTTCGCCTTGGGCAAAGGGAAATTAAAAATAAAGATATAAAATGGCAACGGCGTGAAATTCGTGCTGAATATGTAGAGGAGAAGAAAGGAAACAAGGAAGAAGAAGCGATACATAATCAAGGGAGAGATTCAGTTGAATAAATTTGTAATGATTTTTGCAAGTATGAGTGGAAATACAGAGGAGATGGCTGATCATATAGCTGGAGCGATTCGTGAAACAGGAAATGATATTGAAGTGATTGACATTATGACGACGCCAGAAGCTTCTATATTAGAAGAATATGATGGGATTATTTTAGGAGCGTATACGTGGGGAGATGGTGAGCTTCCTGATGATTTCTTAGATTTTTATGACGAAATGGAAGAAATTCATTTAGCAGGTAAAAAAGCAGCAGTATTTGGATCTTGTGATTCTGCTTATCCGAAATACGGGGCAGCTGTTGATATCTTAATAGAAAAGTTACAAGAGCGCGGTGCTGAAGTTGTAATGGAAGGGCTAAAAGTAGAACTAACGCCAGAAGATGAAGATGTAGAGAAATGTCTTCAGTTTGGTGCTGAATTTGTAAAACACCTTTCTTAATGGTGAGAGGGAGATGAAGATGGGTGCAGGGGAAAATATCAATTAAAACGATGACAGATTATCATTTATATGATTTTATGCGTTGTCCACATAAGTTTTATTTTCGCCATATAAAAAGAAGAGAACCTTCTTCGTTTGAATGGCAACAAATGGTTCAATCGATTGTAAATCAAATTATTATTGACTATTACACATCACCTGTAGAAAAACAAACAACAATGCTGTTGTTAAAACGATTAGAGAAACATTGGGATAAAGTGCGTATTGGAATGTTCGCGTCTAAAGCAGAATATTATATTGTTCTTGCAAAGTTAACGGACCATCTAATACAGTTTGTGAAAAATGATGCGGGTAAAACACCACCTTTATTTTTATATGAGAAGTTACAAACATATATGGACGAGTTAGGTGTGCACATTTCATTAACGTTTGAAGTGGGTGAATGGTCTACACAATCGTTTGTAATTAAAAAGTATGTTGTTGATGCAAATGAAGAAATGCTTGCTCTTTTTCAAAAGCTTACGGCAGTGTTTAGCTACAAAGTTTTTGGGATTCTTCCCGAAAGAATTGAAGTTGTTAATTTAATAGAAGGAACTAGGTATGAATCTGTTCCAAAAGAGCAAGATATTATGGATGGAATGAACGATTTATATAGAATGAAAGAAATGTTACAGCAACCAGAATATTACAAAGAACGTACATTTTGTTCTGAATGTATTGGATGTGCTTTTCGTAATGAATGCAAAGTAGACGAGATGCAAGATGCATTGATAGCGAAGAATACTATACTACATTAAGGGGTGCAAATTTGCATCTCTTTTTGGTATTGACATGAAAAGCTTTTCATCATTTACGGTATATACGTAGGGGAACTTATGATGGGAGGAATACCTAATGGGAAATGGAGTGAAAGTATTTCAATGGTTAAAAGAACAACAGGCTCCTTTTTGGGTCCAATTGCAAATTTTGCAGGCGTTTCAAATGTATAAATTAATTGTAGAAATGGATAAAAAATTAATGATATACGAGGAAAAGAAGAATAGGGAAAGAAGTTAACTCCTTCCCTGAAGTATAGTTTGTAAATGTTTTCGATTCTTCTGTATCTCCTGTTCGTTAGTTGTTTCAAAGTTATAAACAAGGTTATGGAGTAATGGACTATACTGATAAAATTGAATGACACGCTTAAAGAAAGATAAATCATGATGGGGAGTGAGAGTACAGTACCGTTTATATATGGCATTTGTAAATTCACTACCAAAAATGTTATATAATCCAGCGAAGTCAAAGGCAGGATCTCCAATTTGAGCATCACCAAAATCGATAATACCAGCAATGCTTCTTTTCTCCCCATCAAATAAAATGTGATGATGTGTAAAGTCAGCGTGGATCATTGTTTTTTGGAAATCAGATGCATACATATGTTCAAAAAAATCCTCGAATAAACAATCAAAAGCTTTTTTTTCTAACAATGTAAGTGTGCAAGCAAGATGAACGTGTAATTTCGTTTGAATCTGTCGCCAATATGAGATAGGTTTCGCAGTATCAAATCCCCATTTTACAGCATGTTCTATTGGGATGGTATGTAAAGAAGCGAGAAAGATAGCAAGCTGCGAGATAACTGTTTCACGTTCTTTTACAGTTAATCTTTCTATTGTTTGTACTGTTAATGGTTCCCCATGAATGAGTTTATAATAACTACAAAATGGAATTAAATCTAATTCATTTTTATATAAGATGTGGTATTTTGGGACCTTTATCTCTTGTGACGATTGAGAAAGTATTTCGCATAGTTCTTTTTCGCGAGGTATTCGTTTTGCATACTGGGATTTACGTGGAAAACGGAAGAGCCATTCATTGTTAATGATAATGGCTACATTATCCCAGCCATTATCGTTTTGTTCATAAGAGTGTATAGGAATATTGGGTAGTGATTGCTGGATATCTCGCATATAAGATGTCATATGATTCTCTCCTTTTTTGTGGATATATGCATTAATATTATCAGAATTTTTAAACTCTGTGATAAAATGGAATAAATATATCGAAAAAAGAGAGGGACATAATGTTTAAATGAAATGCAGTTAAGTTATAGAATGAAGATTATAAAAGAAGATAATACGTTTAAAATTGCGAAGCAACGGCAACGTGTAGAATAAAAATGTCCCCGAAAAGTGGGGACATTTTTTGTATTCACAGGTTCTCGTTTTGTTGCCCAATTTCTTTTTTTGCAATTTCTAGATTGCCTTGTTCGACTTGTTTATGCACATTTATAGAATCACCAGCATAACCTTTTTGTGTTTTTACAACTCTTTTAGAAAAGAGTGAGGATTGTTTAGTCATAATATAGTTCCCTTCCCATTAAAAGTAGACGAAAATGATGAGTACAAGTAATATTGTCCCGAAAATACCAATCCCAACTAAAAAGGAAGTATTTTTATATTGAGTCGGTTTATGAATATCTTGCCTGTATCCAGGTGAGATTTCAGGAGCAAACTCTTCATCGTAGGGCTGCTGTTTTTTCTTTTCATCCATAGATTTACACCTTTCTTTTTTATTATGTTACACGTTTAAAGAGGAACTATGCATGATGAAAAAAGCCGCTATGATTAGCGACTCTTTTGTGATGTATATTTACGTTGTACTTGCAAGAGACGAACGAGCAGAAAGGTAGCTCCAAATGCTAGCCCTATAATAAGACCAATCCAATAACCTTTAGCTGCCCAAGAAGTATAGGTTGCTAATATATAACCTAGAGGTAGACCAATGATCCAGTAGGCAATAAGTGTCATAATCAAGGTAACATTCACATCTTTATAACCACGGAGTGCACCTTGCACTGGAGTAGCAATTGCATCGGAAATTTGAAATAAAATCGCAAAAATGAGAAACTCTTTTGCTAAATCATGAACAGCAATATCTGTTGTATAAATAGATGCAATTTGATCGTCAAAGAAAAAGAGTAAGATAGAATATAACAAGGCAAAAGCAAGTGCCAAACCAATTCCAATAAAACTGTATTGTTTTGCGTTTTCACAGCGATTTGCTCCAACTTCAAAACCAACTGCAATTGTCATAGCCATTGCTAAACTTAAAGGTGTCATATATAAAAGGGAAGCAAAGTTCATTGCTGCTTGATGTGCAGCGATTGTTGTTGTGCTAAAATTACTCATCATGAGTGTTACGGCAGCGAAAATACTCGTTTCAAAAAAGATGGCAAATCCGATAGGTACTCCAAGTTTTAATAATTCTTTCCAGCTTGAAATAGAAAGTCGGTATAAGCGCCTGAAGATACCAAAAGATGTAAACGGTTCTTTCGTACGGATAATAATAATCGTAATAAATAAAATGCACCAATATGTTGCGGTAGAAGCAATTGCTGCACCAACGCCTCCTAGT
Source organism: Bacillus sp. 105MF (assembly GCF_000374885.1). NCBI lineage: Bacteria > Bacillati > Bacillota > Bacilli > Caryophanales > Bacillaceae > Bacillus > Bacillus sp. 105MF. The sequence goes on from NZ_KB895565.1 coordinate 278,695, forward strand.
TTCGGAAAGCCGAAATGACCGAAAATAAATACATAGTTTAAAATGACGTTAATAGGTAAGGAAAGTAATGTAATAATCATTGTTGTACGTGTTTTTCCTAATGCATCAATAAACCCACGTAATACAGTATAGACAAATAAAGGAATGATACCAATTGCAATAATGCTTAAAAATTGAGAAGCAATGTGTTCGACCTGTTCTTCTAAATGCATGCCTTTTAGAATTGGTGAAACGGCAAAGAAACCAATGAGAATAACAAGTAAACTAACTCCGATTGCCAAATACACGGCTTGTATCACGATATGAGGAACATCCTCTTTTTGTTTTGAGCCAACAAGTTGAGCGATAATAGGCGTGGTAGCCATTAAGATTCCTGTTAATCCCGTACTAATCGGAATCCATATACTTGTTCCAATTGCGACCCCTGCTAAGTCAGTAGCACTTGCATGCCCTGACATTGTTGTATCAAAAAAACTCATTGCAAATAAAGACATTTGCGTTACAAAAATCGGGAAAAATAGTAATACAAATTGTTTTATTTTTTGTGAAAATGAATTGGTTTCTTTCATAAAAGCTCCTTTCTATGTAGGACCAAACTCTTTCTATCATACAATTTAATAAGAAAATAGAAAAGAAATACACATATGTGAATGTATTGTTATATTTTGAAAGAATGAAAAAAGAGATGCACTTTGAAATTGGATAAGGTATTATGATAAGGTGTGAAAAAAGTATATATAAGGTATTAAGGAGGCACTACTCGTGGCTGATTGGTTAATTGGTTTAATCATGGGAGCTGTTGAAGGATTAACGGAATTTTTACCGGTTTCATCAACGGGACATATGATTTTAACAGGGCATTTAATTGGATTTGATGATGATAGAGCAAAAGTATTTGAAGTTGTCATCCAATTGGGATCGATTTTAGCGGTTGTCGTTGTATTTTGGAAACGTTTATGGTCATTAGTTGGGATTGGCAAGGTAACACAAGGACCATCTTTAAATTTATTACATATCATTATCGGTATGATTCCAGCAGGAGTACTTGGTGTTTTATTCCATAGTAAAATTAAAGAAGTTTTATTTGGACCAGGCCCCGTTGTTATCAGTTTAATCGTTGGTGGTATTTTAATGATTGTTGCTGAGAAATTTTCAAGACCAAGTACAGCGAAAACATTGGACGAGATTACGTATAAACAAGCATTCACAATTGGAATGTTCCAATGTTTAGCACTGTGGCCAGGATTTTCACGTTCTGGATCTACAATCAGTGGTGGATTATTAGCTCGTGTATCTCATACAGCCGCTGCTGAATATACATTTATTTTAGCGGTACCAATGATGGTTGCAGCATCAGGGTTAGATTTAATTAAAAGCTGGGACGTATTAAGTTCAGCAGATATCACATTATTTGCAACTGGTTTTATTACGGCTTTCCTTGTAGCAATGCTTGCGATTGTTTCATTCTTAAAATTATTAGCTCGTGTAAAGTTAACACCATTTGCTTATTATCGTTTTATTTTAGCTGCGGTGTTCTATTATTTCTTCATTATGTAATAAAAAAACTGCCATTTGGCAGTTTTTTTTATTTTACTATTTTTTCAATCATATTTTCCATCGCATGTTCCCAAAGTGAAGTGTCGTCAGCTAATGTAGCACGGAAATTAGCATACATGTCTTTCTGTTTTTCTTCAAATTGTGGATCATCTTTTTCAGGTAATGTAGCACGCATAGAAGTTACTAATTCTTGCACTTTTGGAGCACGTGGTCCCCAAACCGCCTGTTCTTTTCCATCCTTATCAATAAAAATAAAGATTGGAATGGCACGGGCTGTTCCATTTGTTAAATATTGATCCATTAACTCTAAATTTTCATCACGGATGAGTAATCTCATTTCAATATTGGAAACTTCGCAAATACGTTTCATAACAGGTACGCAAAGAAGAGCGTCTCCGCACCAATCAGCGGATAGTACAATAACACGCCAACCGTCGTTTTGACGTTCTTCTAAAACAGGAAGCAATTCGTTCGGAATTAAAAAGTTATTATAAATATGTAGTAATTCATACTGGTTCACAGTCATGTTATTTACGTATGTATCAAAGGACATACCTTTATCAGCCCATTGTTGTAATGTCATATGTAACACCTCTTTAGTATATTTTTGTTTTTATTGTATCAATTTTTATCGTGAAATGCTTGTAATCTTACTCTTTCTTTTTGTTATCAGTAGACCATAATTTATCCAAGATAAAAAAGAAAAGGACAATAAGTAATTCAGCTTTATTGGAGATCGTTATACTTTCTATCCAATCATCTGCAGTATGAATAACGAGCCAATCAAGCGAGATTTCTATGAGGGAAAGCAGTAAAAAGGATAGCCATTTTGACATGTGCGTGAGCAGAGGGGTTAAAAGTACTTTGAAAAATAAAATCAAGAAACTACTAATTCCATCTAGTATAAGGGCTAATAAAAAAAAGAGAAGCAGTGCAGTTCGTGATGTATATTCTACACCAATGAGGCGAAAAACTCCGACATACATAAAGAAAATGAGTGCAAAAGCAATAATTATAAGAAGGGTAATACTACTAATAACAATCGTTTTATCTTTTCCACTTAGATCTGAAAACTTTTCTTCGTCTGGATTCATGATATACCCCCAAAAAGTTCATCTTATAAAGTGAAACTTTAATCAGTAGGGGGCTTCATCCCCCACTGATTATTAGCCCTCATCAATCGAGTTTTGCCCCCACCTAACTTCTTTGCTCTCGCTGAATTTTGAGGTGGGGGTCTGACTGCCCGTTAATGCGGGATAAAAGGAAAAAAATTCATATTTTATTATATCATGAATACTTGATGGGAAGTGAAAACAAAAAAGGTGCGACGAATCGCACCCTTTTTGTGGCTGATTTGAGTTTCAGCATGTTAGAAAAGCAACCTGTATCATTTATTTCCAAATAGATAATAAATGATACGTGCTCTAGTGAATAACGGAGATTTTTTACTATTGGGTTTTGTTTTGGGAGTGTATCTATCAAATAAGTGAATACATTATGAGTGATTGTATGGGAAAAAAAGATGACAAAATGTAAAATATAAGGTAATATAATTCATAATGTTTTTATTTAACTATATGAAATAAAAGGGAGATGTAAACGGTGTCTCATAATCGCGAACAATTAGTGGAGGATCTATCTGCAAATGTTTTTGCTATGTTTCGTTCATTGCGGAATGATATGGGGAAAATTTTTGGAGATTACATACCATGGAATGAATTTCTCGTGCTCCGTATATTAAATCGTAATGAAAAAGAGATGGTTTCTCGCGTAGCAAATGAACTACATGTATCAAACAGTCATATTACAGCTGTTACAGAAAAGCTAATTAATAAAGGTTTTGTAACGCGTTCACGTTCTACATCTGATCGTCGTGTTGTATATTTGGAAATTACGGAACGAGGAAAAGAGTTAGTTGCAAAAATGGAATTGGCAAAAAAACAGTATTTAAAAGAAAGGTTTTCGGCCCTATCTGAAGAAGAAATGCATCTAATGATATCTATTTCGAAAAAACTTATATAGAAAAAAAGCCAGATGAACTATGGCTAATCGAGAATCCTTCCTTGTTTTAGGGAGGTTTTTTTATTCATACTAAAATGAAAAATTGAAATTTGTTACATAGAAGAATGCGATGTGTATGATTGGGATAGGAAAGACATACTAACAATGATGGAAGATGAAAGGAGGAAGAAAGATGACGAATCGCAACGGGAGTCAAGGAAGTGGAAATCAAGGTTCACCAAAAACGGGGCAGTTTCAACAAGAGTTTAGTTCGGAGTTTATAACTGGTAATGATAATAAGGGAAAAGAATATCGTTCGAACAAAGGAAGTAAGTCAAAAAAGGAGTGAATAGATTCACTCCTTTTTTGTTAGGAAATTTGAATTGTATTTTAAGATAAAAAAATAGACCATCTTGTTAATACAAGATGGTCATGGAAGGGGACAATTTATGTCAATTTTAATTAGGGATGGAAAGCTGTTCGAGACACTGGGGAATGTCTCATTATTAGGGAGGAACAGCTTCGATAGATATAATATAAAAGATAGATGTGACCTCAATGTGAACTTGAAGTGAAAGGTATGGGGATTTTAAAAATTTCCCTCTTTTTAAATAATAGAGGGAAGGTAGAACATAGTTAGAGGTCCCATAGTCTAATGAATAGTGGATAAAAAATAGACCATCTCGTTAATACAAGATGGCCATGGAAGGGAATAATTTATGTCAATTTTAATTAGGGATGGAAAGCTGTTCGAGACACTGGGGAATGTCTCATTATTAGGGAGGAACAGCTTCGATAGATATAATATAAAAGATAGGTGTGACTTGAATGTGAATTCGAAGTGAAAGGTATGGGAATTTTTCAGTTGAAATCTATGGAAAAAAGGATTATGCTCAACTATATTATGAGAGTATAAAGATTTATCCAAAATAATGAGTTTGCTCTAAAAGTATGAGGAATTGAAAAAAGTTAGGTGGAAAATTACTTTCCGTAAGATTTGGTCTGGTCAAAACGAACGATTAGCGTATGGAAAGAGGTTTTACTTTATTAAGGGAGTTAGTGATATGGAAGCAACAAAAAAACAAGGATTTTATAATCGTTTTATACGATTAAGTCCGCCGCAAATTTTAGCAATGGGCTTTTTTTGTTTAATTGTTGTCGGGGGAATGTTATTGAAATTACCATTCGCGACAAAAGAATCAATTAGTTGGGTAGATGCGTTTTTTACAGCAACCTCGGCAGCGACAGTAACCGGTTTAGGAGTTGTAGATACTGCTAGTACTTTTACAATGTTTGGTCAAATTATCATTATGTTGTTAATTCAGACAGGTGGTCTTGGATTAATGACAATCGCAATTTTAATTGTATGGGTGTTAGGGAAAAAAATTGGTTTACGTCATCGATTATTAATTGGAGAAGCGTTTAACCAAACGAATATTGGTGGTCTTGTAAAATTAGTGAAGCGTGTCTTTATTTTTTCTATTTGTATTGAGTTAGTAGGAGTTGTTTTTTTATCCATTCGATTTATCCCGGAATTTGGTTTCGGCAAAGGTTTATATTATAGTATTTTTCATGTTATCGCCTCTTATAATAATGCGGGATTTGCACTATGGCCAGATAATTTAACAAGATATGTAGGAGATCCTATTATTAATATTGGAATTTGTTCTTTAATTGTTATAGGTGGTTTAGGTTTTACGGTGTTAATTGATATATGGTATAGCCGTAGTTTTCAGAAACTATCACTTCATTCGAAAATTATGATTGTTGGAACAGTAGCGCTTAATGTTATTGCGATGATTGTGATTTTTATATTGGAGTATAATAATGTGAAAACATTAGGATCACTATCTTTAGGTGAAAAGATATGGGCTTCATTTTTCCAGGGGATTACACCGCGTACAGCAGGATTTAATACGGTTGATTATGGAGGAATGGAAGAATCATCAATATTGTTTACGATGATTTTAATGTTTATCGGTGCAGGAAGTGTGTCGACAGGTGGCGGAATTAAGTTAACAACATTTGTTATTTTAATTACATCGGTTATTTCCTTTTTTAGAAAGAAGGAAGACTTTGTTTTATTTCATCGTACAATCAAAATGTCAACGGTAACGAGAGCGTTAGCGATTGTAGTTGCCAGTCAAATTCTTATTTTTACAGCAGTATTTTTATTAATGCTTACAGAAAACTTTAGTTTTATTCAACTTTTATTCGAAACAATTTCAGCGTTTGGTACAGTGGGGTTATCAATGGGAATTACGGCTAAGTTATCTGTAATTGGAAAATGTATCATTATGTTTGTTATGTTTTGTGGGTTAATTGGTCCGTTAACGCTTGTATTTTCTCTAGCGCGACCAGCTAAACAAAAAATTCGATACCCATCAGAAGATGTTTTCACAGGATAAGGTATCTCGCAAAGCGCGAGATACCTTTTTTCTTTAAAAAAGTGAGAACAATAAACCGATGATTGCGGCGCGGAATAACAGAGCAACAATTGCAGCAATGCCGCCCACAATAGCAGCGATGCCACCGGTTACAGTAGCTCCACGATTATAGGCATAAATACCTAGTAAAACAGAAACAAGTCCGAAGAGTGTAGGAAATGTAAAGAGTGATAATACAGCAAGAGCAAGAGCGATAAACCCTGCTGTGGATCCTGCTGTTTTTGATTTTACATCGTCTTTATCGTTATGGTTGATACGCTGAGGAGCAACCTCTGCTGCGTACTCTTCTTTATAGTCCCCTTCTTCGGTTCTATGTTGTTCATTAATTTTATCAGTCAACGTAATGTCTCCTTTCATAGCAAGGTTCATTAGTAGTATGTATATCTTTTTCTTTTTTATCCGGCAAGAAATAGATAGGCATATCATTACTTGATTTCGCTATTTGCAGGAGGTAACACTCCCACCTCAAAATTCAGTGAAAGCACAGGAGTTAGGTGAGAGATAAACTGCCCGTAAAAGTCTGATTAGTGAGGGCTGATTAAATTTTCACTTTATCAGACTAAAGTGAAGGATATGTATATTGTTTTTAGATTCTAAGCTGAAGAAAGCTGATAATGGAACAGTGTTTTTTCATGAATTGTAAAACTTGGTATGGGTTCCTCTATTTTGGAAAGTATAAAAAAGAATTAAGAGGAAAAAGGTGGTTTAAATGATGGAACATCCAATTGAAAACTTAATGAAAACGGCAATGACAAATTTAAAAGAGATGGTCGATGTAAATACAATTGTCGGAAGCCCTGTTTCAACAGCGGACGGAAAGGTTGTTTTAACTGTTTCAAAAGTTGCCTTTGGTTTTGGCGCAGGGGGAAGCGATTTTAAAGGGGAAACGTCTGTAGGGAAAAGTTTGGCAGGACAAGGACAACAAAAAGAGGCGAAACAAGGGCATCCGTTTGGAGGTGGAAGTGGTGCAGGAGTTTCAATTGATCCTGTTGCGTTTTTAGTAGTAGGATCTAGTGGTGTACAAGTGTTACATTTACATAGTGGCACACACTTGATTGAAAAGGCTTTGAGTACAGTTCCAAGTACTATAGATAAGTTTGTAAACGGTCGTTAAAAAGTAAACTTGCATTTTTTAGGAATTATGATATATTAGAAAAAGTGTGTTCAGAAACGACAAATATAATTGGAATGTAAATATATATGATTTATGAAATAAGGGAGAGGTAGTTATGATTAACATCAAGAATTTTGCTGTCGGCTTATGTATGTTAGTAAGCGGATTTGTTGTGTATGTAGTAAAAGAAAAGGCTCCATTCTAAAACAGACAGATTGTGATGTCTGTTTTTAATTTGTTAAAATAAATATTGACGAATTTATTTTTAAGTGTTATGATTATATTTCGTGTCTCGGTTACAGCTAGTATATATTGGATATTTCTTGTAAATGCAATATGAAAAATTTGCGAAAGATCGGGTAATTTTACCAACAACTTTTGTGAATAGACCCAAAAAGTTGTATTTGTAAGCTTATACACATGCTAGTGTATCAGGAGCGGTCAGAGGAACCGTGTTGATGAGAGAGAGGTAGGGCTTTCATCCAGTATATGTTACTTTCCCGTTTAGGTGAATATAAAAAAAGAAGTCTCCTTGTTATAAGGAGGCTTCTTTTTTTTATAAACTACTTTCAATTCGTTGACAAATTTCATCGGTTGTTAAGCCACTTGCTTCAATAACGGGCCCTTTTATTACTGCATTACTAATTCCCATTACATTAGAATCTTGTCCAGTTACGACGCAACAATCGCACCCTTGCACGTCATTTTCAGAACGTAGTGAAATTACTTCATGTCCTTGTTGTTCTAAAGCTTGTTGAACATCGGTTAAAGAATTTTCAACACCAATTTTCGCCATACTCTTCACCTCCTACCATCTAGTAATATGCTCCATTTTTTAGGAAATATTTATGTTTTTAAGGAAAATATGGTAGAAATGTTGATGTATTTAATATTTACGAACAGGGAAATCCCCCTCCTAAAACAAAGAGGTGGGGGATAGCTGCTCAGAAAAGCCCGATTAGAGAGGGGAAGAAAAAATATGTAATGTATTAGTCGTTATATACACCTGTGAGCATTTGACTTACAAACTGATCATTTAATTGATCTTGAGCAGATTCATCATTTGATTGAATGTCAATTGAGGCAGTGAAGTTGTTATTCTGTTCTTCATTTGGAGATACCTCTACGTAATTGTTAAATTTGCACAAACCTTTCGTATCCATTAAATCAAATAGTTGTAACATTTCTACTACCTCTTGTCTCGTTCCTTTAATTTGTACACATGCCATATTATTTTCCTCCTTCATTTGACAATTTGTTTTTTAAAATAGGATTATGAAAGCTGCATGAAAAATATGATTGTTATTTTTATACAATGTTATTTTGCTTATTTTCCTCCTTTTCAATCAAAAGTCGTTTTTATTCCCGAATATATGAAATCGGACGTTCGTTTATTGAATACAATAGATTCGCATCATTTGACAAAACTCCTTCTTTTAAGCAAATATTTTTTAGGATGAAAAATGGCGAAAAAAATTTTTGACATTTTGTAAACGTTAACAATGTTGATAAATCAATATAAACAAGGATATATATATAAATTAAAAATTATAAATTTTCTAAAAATTGTCTTGATTTATTTAAAAAGGAGAGTAAACTAGGAAACAATAAAAAATTCATAGAACATAGGGGGCGCTTTTAAGTGAATGAGCAATGGATTTTCTTAAATGGAGAATTTGTTCCAAAAGACGAAGCAAAAGTTTCAGTATATGATCATGGTTATTTATATGGCGATGGAGTGTTTGAAGGGATTCGTGTCTACAGTGGCAATGTCTTCAGGCTCAAAGAACATCTTATTCGTTTATACGAGTCAGCAAAATCCATTATGTTGGAAATTCCATATACGTTAGAAGAAGTGACAGATATTGTTGTTGAAACGATTCGTCAAAATAAGTTATCTAACGGATACATTCGTTTAGTTGTATCACGAGGTGCTGGGAATCTTGGGCTAGATCCTGATTCTTGTTCGAAACCTAATGTAGTTGTAATTGCGGAACAGTTATCTTTATTTCCGTCGGAATATTACGAAAAAGGTATACCGGTTGTGACAGTTGCCACACGTCGTAATCGCCCAGACGTATTAACACCACAAGTAAAGTCTTTAAACTATTTAAATAATATTTTAGTTCGAATTGAAGCGAAGCTTGCTGGTGTGCAAGAAGCACTTATGTTAAATGAACAAGGTTATGTTGCAGAAGGGTCTGGCGATAATGTGTTCATTGTAAAAGGAAATAAATTAATTACACCACCAAGTTCTGCAGGGGCATTAGAAGGCATTACAAGAAACGCTATTTTGGAAATTGGAGAAAAGCTTGGATATGACGTAAGAGAAGAATTATTTACAAGACACGATGTATATGTAGCTGATGAGGTATTTTTAACAGGAACTGCAGCTGAAGTTATTGCAGTTACGACAGTTGATGGAAGAACGATTGGGCTTGGGAAAACGGGTCCACATACAAATCGTTTATTAGAAGAGTTTCGTAAATTAGTTGTAGAAGATGGAGAGAAAATTTACGAAGAAAATAAAGTTGGATGATAACTCATTATAAAGTTGTAAAGCGTTGATAGGGAGGAGTAGTTGATTGTGAAGCCTCACAGAGAGTCGGTGGTTGCTGGAAACCGATGGTTCACGTTGACGAACATCGCCCTTGAGTGCTAAACTGAAGCATTTGCCTAGGTTTAGACGGTAGCTCCGTTATTAGCTAGACTCATCCCCGAGTCACTGAGGCAAGAAGTATTCTTGCGAAGAAGGGTGGTACCGCGAAATCTTTCGTCCCTTCAGCACATAGCTGGAGTGTGGACGTAGGATTTTTTTATTGTAAAAAAACAATTTTAAAGGAGGTTCGTAAGAGCAATGTCTTCAAAAACGGAAGAAAAGATGGCAACTGGTGCACAGCTGTTGTTAGAAGCGTTAGGAAAGGAAGATGTAGAAGTTATTTTTGGTTATCCAGGAGGTGCTGTATTGCCGCTCTATGATGCAATTTATGATTGCGAAATTCCTCATATTTTAACAAGACATGAGCAAGGAGCGATTCATGCAGCAGAAGGGTACGCGCGAATTACAGGAAAACCTGGCGTTGTCATTGCAACAAGTGGTCCAGGTGCGACAAATGTGATTACTGGTCTTGCAGATGCAATGATTGATTCTTTACCGCTTGTTGTTTTTACAGGTCAAGTAGCTACAACGTTGATTGGAAGTGACGCTTTTCAAGAAGCGGACATTATGGGACTTACGATGCCGGTAACAAAACATAATTATCAAGTGCGCAAGGCATCAGATTTACCAAGAATTATTAAAGAGGCATTTCATATTGCGAAAACGGGTCGACCAGGACCGGTCGTTATCGATCTTCCTAAAAATATGGTAGTAGAAAAAGGTGAGCGATGTAGTAACGTGCAAATGGATTTACCGGGATATCAACCAAATTATGAGGCGAATCCATTGCAAATCAACAAATTATTACAAGCGATTGATACTGCTGAAAAACCGTTGATTTTAGCCGGAGCAGGTGTACTTCATGCGAAAGCTGCAAAAGAATTAACAGATTTTGCACGAATGTATCGTATACCTGTTGTTCATACACTTCTTGGACTAGGTGGATTTCCGCCAAATGATAAATTATTTCTTGGAATGGGAGGAATGCATGGTTCTTATACAGCGAATATGGCTTTGTATGAGTGTGATTTACTCATAAATATCGGAGCAAGATTCGACGATCGTCTTACAGGAAATTTAGAGTACTTTGCTAAAGAGGCTACAGTTGCACATATCGATATTGATCCAGCAGAGATTGGAAAAAACGTTCCTACAGAAATTCCGATTGTGGCTAGCGCGAAACATGCTTTGGAGGCACTGCTCTCCTGTAAAAGAGGAAAAGAAAATCATAGTGTATGGCTATCGCTTTTAAAAAGCAGAAAAGAACAATATCCATTTTTCTATGATCAAGATTCTGAAGTGATTAAACCACAATCAGCAATTGATATGTTGTATGAAATTACAAAAGGAAAAGCAATTGTCACGACGGATGTTGGTCAGCATCAAATGTGGGCTGCTCAATATTATCCACTTGAAGATCCAGATAAGTGGGTAACATCAGGAGGGCTTGGCACAATGGGATTTGGATTTCCAGCTGCCATTGGTGCACAAATTGCCAGACCAAAAGAATTAGTTGTAGCGATTGTTGGTGATGCGGGTTTTCAAATGACATTACAAGAACTTAGTGTATTGAAAGAACATTCCTTACCGGTTAAAGTTTTGATTTTAAATAATGAAGCTTTAGGGATGGTAAGACAGTGGCAAGACGAATTTTATAATCAAAGATATTCTCACTCGTTGCTCTCTTGTCAACCGGATTTCGTAGCGCTTGCCCATGCATACGGCATAAAAGGGGTGCGAATTGAAAATCCGTTACTTGCGAAGGGACAGTTGCAAGAAGCGATTGATTTGCAAGAGCCTGTTGTAATTGATTGCAGGGTACTACAGTCTGAAAAAGTTATGCCGATGGTTGCTCCTGGAAAAGGAGTTCATCAAATGGAGGGGGTGAAGGGACAGTGAAAAGGGTTGTTACGGCGACAGTTCGAAATCAAAGTGGGGTTCTGAATCGGATTACGGGTGTTATGACCAGGAGGCATTTTAATATTGAAAGTATTTCGGTTGGACATACAGAGTCGTCTGATATTTCAAGGATGACATTTGTTGTTCATGTTGAAAACGAGCAACAAGTGGAGCAACTGATCAAGCAACTTCATAAACAAATTGATGTGTTAAAAGTATCTGATATAACAGAAGAAGCAATGATTGCAAGAGAGTTGGCTCTTATTAAAGTAGCGACAACAAGTGTATCGAGAGCAGAATTATATAGTTTAATTGAACCATTCCGAGCCGCTGTAATAGACGTTGGGAAGGATTCCATCGTCGTACAAGTAACGGGTACACAAGAAAAAGTAGAAGCTCTTATAGAGCTAATGCGTCCATATGGTTTAAAAGAAATTGCAAGAACAGGTGTTACTGCATTTACGCGGAGTATGAAAAAACAAGATAAACAAATTATGTTAATTCATTAATCATTTTAATATAGGGGGAGAAAGAATATGGCAAAAGTTTATTATGAGAAAGATATAGCGGTAAATTTATTAAAGGGCAAGAAAATAGCGATTGTTGGATATGGATCACAAGGTCACGCTCATGCACAAAACTTACGTGATAATGGTTTTGAAGTAGTAGTTGGACTTCGGAAAGGAAAGTCATGGGAAAAGGCGAAAGAGGATGGTTTTTCTGTATATTCAGTGGCAGAAGCTGCAAAATCTGCGGATGTAGTAATGATTCTTTTGCCTGATGAACTACAGCCAGAAGTGTATGAAACAGAAATTGAACCGAATTTACAAGCTGGAAATGCACTTGTGTTTGCTCATGGATTTAACGTTCATTTTAATCAAGTTACACCACCAGAAGATGTAGACGTATTTCTAGTAGCACCAAAAGGACCTGGACATTTAGTACGTCGGACTTTTGCTGAAGGCGGAGCGGTTCCAGCGTTATTTGCTGTATATCAAGACGCAACAGGAACAGCCACTGAAAAAGCATTATCCTATGCAGATGGAATTGGAGCAACAAGGGCTGGAGTATTAGAAACTACATTTAAAGAAGAAACAGAAACGGATCTATTTGGAGAACAAGCTGTACTTTGCGGAGGTGTTACTGCACTTGTAAAGGCGGGATTTGAAACATTAGTAGATGCTGGTTATCAGCCGGAACTTGCCTATTTTGAATGCTTACATGAACTAAAGCTCATTGTTGATCTTATGTATGAAGGCGGACTTGAAAATATGAGATATTCCGTTTCTGATACAGCACAGTGGGGAGATTTTGTATCAGGACCACGCGTTGTAACAGAACATACGAAGAAAGCGATGGATGAAGTGTTAAAAGAAATTCAAGATGGCACATTTGCAAGAGGGTGGATTGCAGAGCATAAAGCAGGAAGACCGCATTTCCATGCAACGAATGCTAAGGAAAATGAACATCAAATTGAAGTTGTTGGGCGTAAATTACGTGAAATGATGCCGTTTGTACAACCGAAAGTAAAGGCGGGGGTTAAATAATATGAAACAGATTTTGTTCATGGATACGACGCTTCGTGATGGCGAACAATCACCCGGAGTCAATTTAAATGAACAAGAAAAGTTACAGATTGCCAGGCAGTTAGAAAAACTCCGGATTAATGTGATGGAAGCAGGATTTGCAGCAGCTTCTGAAGGTGATTTTCGCTCAGTAAAACGAATTGCGGAAACGATTCGAAATGCTTCCGTTATGAGTCTAGCAAGGGCGAAGGAAAGTGATATTCAGAGAGCGTATGAAGCATTGAAAGGTGCAGCATCTCCGCGGTTACACGTCTTTTTGGCAACGAGTGATATTCATATGAAATATAAGCTTTGTATGTCAAAGGAGGATGTATTAGATAGTATTCATCGCTCTGTAACTTTAGGGAAATCCTTATTTCCTACAGTGCAATTTTCGGCAGAAGATGCAACGAGAACGGCTCGCCCTTTTTTAGCAGAAGCTGTGGAAGTTGCGATTCGAGCTGGAGCGGATGTTGTTAATATTCCGGATACAGTAGGTTATACAAATCCAGAAGAATATTATTCTCTTTTTAAATATTTACAAGAATATGTTCCTTCTTATGAAAAAACTATTTTCTCTTGTCATTGTCATGATGATCTTGGTATGGCAGTAGCAAATTCATTGGCAGCCATTGAAGGTGGGGCACTGCAAATAGAAGGGACGATGAATGGGATTGGAGAGCGTGCAGGTAATGCTGCTTTAGAAGAAGTAGCAGTTGCTTTGCACATTAGAAAAGACTATTATGAAGCCGAGTCTTCTATAACACTAAAAGAGATTAAAGCAACAAGTACATTAGTAAGTCGGTTAACGGGTATGGTAGTTCCAAAAAATAAGGCGATTGTTGGAGCGAATGCATTTGCGCATGAATCAGGTATTCATCAAGATGGTGTATTAAAAGAAGTAACGACATATGAAATTATTGAGCCAGAACTAATTGGAGAAGCACAAAATTTATTTGTACTTGGAAAACATTCTGGTCGCCACGCTTTTACTGAAAAAATGAAAGAACTCGGTTATGAGTTTACGGAAGAAGAGCGAGATATAGCATTTAGTGCATTTAAGAGATTAGCAGATCGTAAAAAAGAGGTTACAGAAGAAGATTTACGTGCATTAGTACTAGGAGAAACAGCATTTTCAACACAGCAGTATAACATTAAACAATTACAAGTGCATTTTGTATCCAACAGTACACAATGTGCAACAGTTGCACTGGAGGATGAGGCAGGTAATGTGTACGAAGATGCAGCAACAGGAGCAGGTAGTATTGAAGCGATTTATAATGCAATTCAAAGAATTCTAGGACTTGAGTGTGGGTTAGCCGATTATCGCATTCAATCCATTACACAGGGACAGGATGCACTTGCTCATGTTCATGTTGAATTGAAAGAAGGAACACATCAAGTTGCAGGTTTTGGTGTTGCGCAAGACGTGTTAGAAGCATCAGCTAGAGCCTATGTACATGCAGCGGGAAAACTAAAGGCTTTGTTATTCCTTGCAAAGTAATGTTTCGATAAGTGGGGGGGATACCCCTACTTATCGAAAGTGAATTCTGAATAATCAGTAAAATTATAAAAAAGGGGTGCTGGTCATTGGAAAAACGTATTGTTTGTTTAGCGGGTGATGGTGTTGGACCAGAAATTATGGAGAGTGCCAAGGAAGTTTTACACATGGTAGAAAGGTTATATGGTCACCGTTTTTATTTACAAGATGAACAATTTGGAGGCGCTGCGATTGATTCCTTTGGGCAACCATTGCCGTCAAGAACATTAGCAGCATGTTTAGCGAGTGACGCTGTATTACTAGGTGCGGTTGGTGGACCTCGCTGGGATGAAGCGAAAGAAAGACCGGAAAAAGGATTGCTGGCGCTTCGAAAAGGGCTTGGTGTATTTGCTAATGTTCGTCCTGTCACTGTAGATGCAGCAACTGCTCATTTATCCCCATTGAAGGCGGCTGATGAGGTGGATTTTGTTGTCGTTCGTGAGTTAACGGGAGGGATTTATTTCTCCTTTCCAAAAGAAAAAACAGAAGAGGTAGCAACAGATACACTTACTTATCATCGTCATGAAATTGAGCGCATTGTTTCTTACGCTTTTCAATTGGCAAGTAAACGTCGTAAAAAAGTTACTTCCATTGATAAAGCAAATGTTTTAGAGTCGAGTAAACTTTGGAGGGAAGTAACAGAAGAAGTAGCACTTCGCTATCCGAATATTGAACTTGAACATATTTTAGTAGACGCAGCTGCTATGGAGTTGATTCGTAATCCGGGCCGGTTTGATGTCATAGTAACTGAGAATTTATTTGGGGATATTTTAAGTGATGAAGCCTCTGTATTAGCAGGGTCTTTAGGGATGCTTCCATCGGCGAGTCATGCAGAGAATGGACCTTCGCTATATGAACCAATTCACGGATCAGCACCAGATATTGCAGGGAAAAATAAAGTGAATCCAATTGCAATGATGCGTTCAGTTGCAATGATGCTTGGGCAATCTTTTGATTTAAGAAGAGAAGGAGAAGCGATTGAAGAAGCAATTTCTGTTGTTCTCCGATTGGGGAAATGTACAGCTGATATAGGTGGAAATGAAACAACATCGTCTTTTACAAAATATGTACTACAAGAAATGGAAGAACAAGCGCTAGTAGGGAGAGGGAGATAATGGAAAAAAGGTTACTAGATAAACTGTGGGAGAGACACGTTGTTACAACAAATGAAAATGGGTTAGATTTATTATATATTGACCTTCATCTCGTGCATGAAGTAACATCACCGCAAGCCTTTGAGGGCTTGCGGCTTGCAAATCGGAATGTTCGGAGACCAGATTTAACATTTGCAACGATGGATCATAATATTCCAACAAAAGATGTTTGGAACATTACAGATCGTATTGCTAAGCAACAATTAGATACGCTTCGTGAAAATTGTAAGCAATTTAATATTCCGTTGGCGGATATTGATGATGAAAATCAAGGGATTGTTCATGTTATTGGTCCAGAGCTAGGACTTACACAACCGGGAAAGACCATTGTATGTGGCGATAGTCATACGGCAACACATGGAGCCTTTGGAGCGTTGGCGTTTGGGATTGGTACAAGTGAAGTCGAGCATGTATTAGCAACTCAAACATTATGGCAGAGCAAGCCGAAAGCGATGGGGATTGAATTAAAAGGGAAATTACCTAAAGGAGTATATGCAAAAGATATAATTTTACACCTTCTGGCTACATATGGGGTAGCAGTTGGAACTGGATATGTGATGGAGTTTTACGGAGAAGCAATTACAAATATGGAAATGGAAGAGCGTATGACACTTTGTAATATGGCGATTGAAGGTGGAGCAAAAGCAGGGATTATTGCGCCGGATGAGAAAACATTTGCTTATGTAAAAGGGCGTGAGTATGCGCCGGAAGAGTTTGACTTGGCAGTGGCGAATTGGAGGGAATTCTATACTGAGCCAGATGCAATATATGATACTTATATTTTGGTAGATGTTGCTGAACTAGCGCCATATGTAACATGGGGAACAAACCCGAGTATGGGTATGCGTATTGATGAACAGTTACCAGAAACACGTGATAAAAATGATGAACGAGCTTTTGCATATATGGGGCTTCAGTCAGGACAAAGTGCATTTGAAATTCCAGTTCAGCATGTATTTATTGGTTCCTGTACAAATTCCCGTTTATCAGATTTAGAAATTGCCGCAGCTGTTGTAAAAGGAAAGAAGGTAAAAGAAGGAGTGCGAGCACTTGTTGTACCAGGATCCAAACGAGTACGAAAAGCAGCGATGGAAAAAGGACTGCATCGTATATTTGAAGAAGCTGGATTTGAATGGAGAGAGCCTGGGTGTTCTATGTGTCTGGGGATGAATCCAGATCAAGTGCCTGAGGGAGAGCATTGTGCATCTACTTCCAATCGAAATTTTGAAGGACGACAAGGGAAGGGTGCGAGAACACATTTAGTCAGCCCTGCGATGGCGGCCGCAGCAGCGCTTTATGGTCATTTCGTTGATGTGAGAAAGGAGAGTTATGATGGAGCCATTTCATATTCATAAAGGCACTGTTGCTGTACTAATGAACGATAACATTGATACAGATCAAATCATTCCAAAACAGTATTTAAAGAGGATTGAACGAACTGGTTTTGGGAAATTTTTATTTGATGAATGGCGTTATGAGGACGACAGGAAAGAGAATCCAGATTTCCCACTAAATGCACCTGAGCGAAAAGGAGCAAGCATATTAATTACAGGTGAAAATTTCGGCTGTGGTTCATCAAGGGAGCATGCGCCATGGGCACTTGCTGACTATGGATTTCGTGTTATTATCGCGGGGGGATTTGCAGACATTTTTTATATGAATTGTACGAAAAATGGTATGCTTCCTATTATTATGGAAAAGGAAATGCGTGAAAAGCTAGCAGCTGTGGATCCAAGAGATGTGATAGAAGTTGATTTAGAGAATGAAGTGATTACAACTCCGCTACATCGTTTTCATTTTACAATCGAAAAGATGTGGAAAGAAAAGCTATTAAGTGGTTTAGATGAAATCGGAATCACGCTTCAATATGAACAAAACATTGAAGAATATGAACGAGAAACAGCTCGCTAATTTGTTTAGTGAGCTGTAATAAAAAACACAAAAAAAGTTTGAATTTTGTTTACATTCTGAATTCCGTGTTATATACTATGTGAAAATAAGAGGAGAAAGGGAGTAAGGATAATGTTTACATTACAATCTATCAATATGCTTACACAACTACATCATCATACATAAACCCTTGAACCTAGCGTGAACAACGTGTAGGTACAAGGGTTATTCCCGTTGTACCTACATCCTATGAAGGGGCCTTGTAGGTATTTTTTCTACAAGGCTCTTTTTATTTTGTTCGTGATTGTTCTAGTGTGCATACACTAGAAGGGGAAAGTTTGGTGAACAGAATTAAAAGGAGTGTAAAGCAGTATGACAAAATGGAAACGAGCAAATCCAGATGGAACAAGAGATTATGTATTTGAAGAGTGTACATTAATAGAAGAAGTTGAACAAAAATTACGACGTACTTTTTTAGAAAGAGGCTATGAGGAAATACGAACGCCTACGATTGAATTTTATGATGTCTTTTCTTTTCGGAATCGGCCGATAGATGAAGAGAAAATGTATAAGTTTTTTGACCAACAGGGACGCATTATCGTGTTAAGGCCTGATATGACAATTCCACTTGCAAGAGTAATAGGAACCCACGGTGAGGAAGCGCCTGTAAAATTAACATACAGCGGGAACGTGTTTCGAGCGAATGAATCACTATCTGGAAAATACAATGAAATCATTCAAACAGGTATTGAAATAATTGGGATTGATAATATACGTGCTGAAATTGAATGTATCGTAAGTGCAATTCATGCTCTTCAAGCTGTAGGGATTCAGGCTTTTACAATAGAATTAGGGCAAGTTCAGTTATACAAATGTATTGTTAAAAAGCTGTCATTTGGAGAAGAAGAGGAGTCGCTCTTACGTACGTATATTGAAAGTAAAAATTATGCAGAGTTATCCCGTTTTTTACAAGAAAAGAATTTAGATCGACGTGATGAAACTGTACAGTTACTTGAAAAATTACCAAGATTATTCGGAAAACTCGAAGTAATTGAAGAAGCGGAAAAGCTTGCTTCAAACTATGAGATGAAGCAAGCAATCGCGCGGATAAAAGAAATCTATAAAACGATTGAAAAATTAGGATATGGTTCGTATATATCAATTGATCTTGGGATGATTCAACATTTGCATTATTATACAGGAGTTATTTTTAGAGGTTATATATATGATGTTGGGGGAGAAATTGTTAGTGGCGGAAGATATGATGAATTACTTGGTAATTTTGGAGAACCGATGTCAGCAGTCGGCTTAGCTGTACAAGTAAATCAAATTGTCCGGACATTACAAGAACAGCAAAAACAATTCAAACGAAAAAAATTAGATATGATCATTCATTATTCTTTGGATAGGATAGCAGAAGCAGAAAGACTATGTGGTTTACTTCAGAAAGATGGGTGGAAAGTGGAATTATCTATGTTTGAGAATTTGCAAGATACATTTCAGTTTGCGAAGAAGAAAGGGATTATAAAAGTGATCGAAGCGACTGGAAAAGCATTAGTGGAATATGTGTGGAAAGAAAAATGGGTGATACAGAAAGAAGGGGAAACCTCATGCGTAACATTCAAATTGCGTTAACAAAGGGGAGGCTTGAAAAACATGTCATTCCACTGTTTGAAAAGATTGGGATTGATTGTTCGGAACTGATGGATAAAGGAAGAAAGCTTGTATTCCAAAGCGCTAGTAGGAATGTTTCATTCATTCTAGTGAAAGCAGTAGATGTTGCAACTTATGTGGAACATGGTGTTGCAGACATTGGTATTGTTGGAAAAGATATTTTAATGGAATATGAGAAAGATATATATGAAATGGTGGATTTAGAAGTAGGATGTTGTAAGTTTTGTGTCGCTTCTATCCCAACATATAATCCGAAAGGCTATCGGAAAAAGAGAATTGCTACAAAATATCCGCATATTACTTCCACTTATTTTCGTGATAAGGGAGAAGATGTAGAAATTATTAAAATAGAAGGTTCGGTAGAAATCGCTCCACTTCTTGGATTAGCAGATGCGATTGTTGATATTGTAGAGACAGGAAAAACATTACAAGAAAATGGATTGATTGTATTTGAAGAAATGTATTCAATATCAGCTCGCATGATTGTAAATAAAGCTGCTTTAAAAACAAAAAAAGACGAAATATTCGATATTATCAATAATATGGAGTGTGTAATCACTGCAGATAAATAAAGGAGGGACCCTGGGTGGAGGTAATATCTGAAAACTACACGGAAGCGCTGAAGAGAATAAAACAGTTAAGAGAACAGGCTAATATAATAGAAGAAACTGTACAGATACGCGTAAGAAAAATTGTTGAGCGGGTGAGAGAAAGGAAAGATGAGGCGCTATTTTCTTATACAAAAACTTTTGATGGAATTGAATTACAAAAGTTACGTGTTGCAAAAGAAGAAATTGAAAAAGCGAGTGAATATGTAGAATCTTCATTTCTAGAAGCATTGCAATGCGCAAAGAAAAACATCATCTCATACCATGAAAAACAAAAAAGGCAATCCTTTTTAGATTGTGAAAACGAAGGTGTGATTCGTGGGCAACTGATTAGACCATTGCAAACAGTTGGTGTATATGTACCAGGAGGAACGGCATCTTATCCGTCATCGGTACTCATGAATGTATTACCTGCTAAAATTGCCGGTGTTCAGAAAGTTGTAATGGTAACACCACCAGGGAAAGAGGGAATAGATCCACATATTTTAGCAGCTGCTGAAATTGCCGGTGTAGATGAAATTTATACCGTAGGTGGTGCACAAGCTATAGCGGCATTAGCATATGGGACGGAATCGATTCCGAAAGTCGATAAAATTGTCGGTCCAGGGAATATATATGTGGCTTTTGCAAAACGTGAGGTATTTGGAGCTGTTCATATCGATATGATTGCTGGACCATCTGAAATCGTTGTAATTGCTGACAAAACTGGAAATGCGTCTTTTATCGCAGCAGACTTATTATCTCAAGCTGAGCATGATGTGAGGGCAACAGCGATTTGTATTACAACTTGTGTAGAACTTGCTAAAGAGATAGAAAGAGAAATAAAGCAGCAACTTCGAGTATTACCAAGAAGTGAAATAGCTCGTGAGTCGATAGAAAGAAACGGAGCAATTCTCGTTGTTCCTTCGCTAAATCACGCGTTTCAATTGTCGAATGAAATAGCACCGGAGCATTTAGAGTTGCATATAAATGAGCCGATGAATGCCTTGGCATATATTCAGCATGCGGGTTCGATTTTTATTGGACCGTATGCCCCAGAGCCTCTTGGAGACTATTTTGCAGGACCGAATCATGTACTGCCAACAAGCGGAACAGCGCGTTTCTTTTCGCCGTTATCAGTTGATGATTTTGTGAAAAAATCGAGCTTTGTATCATATACAAAAGAAGCGTTACAAAACGTTCAACACCATATTACAACGCTCGCCGATAAAGAGGGATTACACGCGCACGCGAGAGCAATTCAAATTCGATTTGAGGAGGAGAAATAATGCGTGAGGCAAGTCAAGTACGGGGAACGACAGAAACAAAAATTAAACTGAGTTTACACTTAGATGAAAGTACAGACGTTTCAATTCAAACAGGGGTTGGATTCTTTGATCATATGCTAACTTTGTTTGCGAAGCATGGCAGATTTGGTTTGCAAATTGAAGCAGAAGGTGATGTGTTTGTTGACGCTCATCATACTGTTGAAGATGTTGGGATTGTGCTTGGAAACTGTTTGAAAGAAGCATTGCAAAATAAAGAAGGTATTAACCGCTATGGAGCAGCATATGTACCAATGGATGAAACATTAGGTTTTGTAGCGATTGATATAAGTGGACGATCTTATCTTGTCTTTCAAGGTGAATTGAAAAACCCTAAGTTAGGAGATTTTGATACAGAACTGACAGAAGAATTTTTCAGAGCGGTTGCTCATGCAGCGAATATAACACTACATGCTCGCATTTTATATGGCAGTAATACCCACCACAAAATTGAAGCGTTATTTAAAGCGTTTGGACGTGCACTGCGTGAAGCGGTAGACAAAAATGACAAAATTGTTGGTGTAAACTCTACGAAAGGACTGTTGTAATTGATTGCAATTGTAGATTATGGAATGGGGAATATTCGCAGTGTTGAACAAGCGTTAACACGTATTGGGGCTGAGCATATTGTAACAGATGATAAAGAGAGGATATTACAAAGTGACGGTGTGATCTTACCAGGAGTTGGGGCTTTTCCAAAAGCGATGATCGCTTTGCAGGAAAAAGATCTTGTTTCAGCGATTCAAGAGATTGGAGTGCAAGGAAAACCACTCCTTGGCATTTGTTTAGGGATGCAGCTTTTATTTGAAGAAAGTGAAGAAATGGAGAGAACAAAAGGGTTAGGTTTGTTGCCAGGACTAATTCGAAAGCTGGAAGTTCCTTATAAAATCCCGCATATGGGCTGGAATCGATTAAAGAAGAAACGAGAAATTAAGTTGTGGAATGAAGTAGAAGATGGTTCATTTGTGTATTACGTTCATTCCTACTATGCAGATTGTCCAAGTGAGATTGTATGTGGCAGTAGTGACTATAAGATTGATATTCCAGGGATTGTTGCGAAAGGAAATATATTTGGGGCACAGTTTCACCCTGAAAAAAGCGGTGATATCGGAATACAAATGTTAAGAAATTTTAAAGGAGTGGTAGAATCATGGAAATCTTCCCAGCTATCGATTTAAAACAAGGACGGTGTGTTAGACTTTATCAAGGAGAATTTAATAAAGAAACAGTTATGAATGAAAATCCAGTTGCTCAAGCATTATTGTTTGAAAAATTAGGAGCAAGAACATTGCACATTGTTGATCTAGATGGAGCGGTTGCAGGTCAATCAATGAATCTTTCCGTAATTGAGGATATATGTAAAGCAGTTCGAATTCCGGTTCAAGTAGGCGGAGGAATACGTTCTCTCGAAACGGTTGAAATGTTACTGTCAGTAGGAGTGAAAAAAGTCATTTTAGGAACGGCAGCATTGTATGATCGTCCTTTTTTAGAAGAAGCAGTTCGTTTATATGGAGAAAACATTATTGTTGGTATTGATGCGAAAAACGGTTACGTTGCAACGAGAGGCTGGTTAGATGTATCTGAAATTTCTTATATCGACCTTGCGAAGAAAATGGAAAGTGTCGGCGTACAAACAATCATTTTTACAGATATTGCAAAAGACGGTACGTTAGAGGGTCCGAACTTTGAGCAATTGCAATTACTACAGAAGGCGGTGGCAATCCGTATTGTTGCATCGGGCGGCGTATGCTCATTGCAAGATGTACAGAAGTTAAACGATAGGAATGTATATGGCGTTATTATTGGAAAAGCGCTATATAAAAAAACAATTGATTTAGAAGAGGCATTGCAGGTGACAAAGATATGTTAACGAAGCGAATTATTCCATGTTTAGATGTGAAAGGCGGCCGCGTTGTAAAGGGTGTGAATTTTGTAGGATTACAAGATGTTGGTGATCCTGTTGAAATAGCTGCTTTGTATAATAAAGCAGGTGCAGATGAAATTGTTTTTTTAGATATTACGGCGACGCATGAGGGGAGAAAAACAATTATAGATGTTGTAGAGAGAGCGGCGTCGAAAGTGTTTATTCCGCTTACAGTAGGTGGCGGGATTGCAACTGTTCAAGATATGTATGCCTTGCTAAGAGCAGGCGCGGACAAAATTTCACTTAACTCAGCGGCAGTACGAAATCCAAATTTAATTGAGGAAGGTGCCGAACATTTCGGTTCTCAATGTATTGTGGTCGCAATTGATGCAAGGGAAGTAAAAGAAAATAAATGGAATGTATATGTAAACGGTGGACGGATTGATACGGGAATCGATGCTGTACAATGGGCAAAACAGATAGAACAGTTAGGAGCTGGTGAAATTTTACTTACGAGTATGGATGCAGATGGGACGAAGGATGGCTATGATATTCGTTTAACAGAAACAATTTCAGAAGCTGTTTCGATTCCAGTTATTGCGTCAGGAGGATGTGGAAGCGCAGAGCATATTGTAAAGGTGTTTCAAAAAACATCGGTAAATGCAGCATTAGCAGCCTCTATTTTTCACTATGGTGAGGCAACAGTGCAAGAGGTGAAGCGAAAATTACAAGAAGCGAAAATTGAGGTGAGAATATGACACCTGATTTCTCCAAGGGATTGTTGCCAGCTGTTGTGGTAGAAGAAGAAACAAAAGAAGTTTTGATGCTAGCATATATGAATGAAGAAGCATATAAAAAAACGTTAGAAACGAAGAAAACATGGTTTTATTCACGTTCGCGGCAAGCGTTATGGAACAAAGGAGAAACGTCTGGGCACATGCAGTATGTTCAGTCTCTTTATTTAGATTGTGATCAAGATTCGATTGTAATTATTGTTAAGCAAGTAGGACCAGCTTGTCATACAGGAGAGAAAACATGCTTTCATTATAAAATCATATAGGGGGACCTGAGGATGGAAGACGTACTGAAGTCTTTATATGAAACCATCGAGCAGCGTAAAGAAAGTCCAATTTTGGAATCATATACAAATTATCTATTTACAAAAGGTGAAGATAAGATTTTAAAAAAAATAGGGGAAGAGTGTACAGAAGTGGTAATCGCTGCAAAAAATGATGATAAAGAAGAACTTATAAAAGAAATGGTCGATGTGATTTATCATTGCTTTGTTTTACTAGCCGCAAAAAATATTCCATTAGAAGATGTGTTAGAAGAAGTGAAAGAGAGACAAGGAAAGCTCTCAAAAACAGGAGAGCGTAAAGAAATTGATACGTTATAAGGGGGGGAAACTATGAAAGTGGATTATCACCTTCATTTAGAAGAGGGGCCGTATTCGCTAGGGTGGTTGGCGAGAATAAATCAATCAATAGAATATTATCAACCGTTAGAAGAAGAGCGGCATTCGATTGAATGGCTTATGAAAACACAAGAACGCTTGCAAAAAAGAGTACAAGAGGGTCCATTTACCATAGAGTGGATTGATTTCTATTTAGAAGAAGCACTGCGAAAAGGAATAAAAGAAGTTGGTATTGTTGATCACTTATATCGTTTTTATGAGGCGAAGGAATATTATGAGAAATATGTAGACATTAGTGAGTCAAAGCTCGGTCGTCTGCAGAAAGAATGGCTAGATCAAGTGCGAGTAGCATCGATTTCTGATTTTACAAAAGCAATCCAAGAGGCAAAGGAGCGCTGGAGAAAAAGAGGAGTAGTACTGCGTCTAGGGATTGAAGCTGATTATTTTATGGGTGGGGAAGATGAATTACAAAAATTATTGGCATTAGGAGATTGGGATTACGTAATTGGTTCTGTGCATTTTATTGATGGATGGGGATTTGATAACCCAGATACGAAAGAATATTTCGAAAACCATCAGCTAAGTACATTGTATGATGTATTTTTCACAACAGTTGAAAAGGCCGTTCGTTCGAGAGTGTTTGATATTGTAGCGCATCTTGATAATATAAAAGTATTTAATTATCGATTAGATGAAAATGTACAGATTCCACATTACGAAAGAATTGCTAAGGTATTAATAGAAACAAATACAGCAACGGAAGTAAATGCTGGATTATATTATCGTTATCCTGTTCGAGAGATGTGTCCAAGTCCACTTTATTTACAAGTGTTGGCAAAATATAAAGTGCCAATTACTCTTTCATCAGATGCTCATTACCCAAATGATTTAGGAAATTATGTCCAAGAAAATGTGAAAACATTACGTAATCATGGTATTTCTCATGTTGCTACATTTGAAAAACGGGTGAGGAAGATGCAACTGCTTGAAGAAGAATCGGTAATTGTTTCAAAGTAAAACATGATTTCGTGATGAAAACCTTTCTTTTTGCTCAAAATAAGAAAGAATGATAAAGGAGGGTTTTAAATGGTAAAACAAAATAATAAACAGAGTATGAAAGTGACGAATCAAAGTTATACTTCCCAAACGAACGAGGAAGTTGATTCTGTAGTACAAGAACAAATTAGTGATACGGTAGCAGAGGGAACGATTGATGCAAAGCTGGGAAAACAATCTAGTGAAGAACAATAAGTAAAAGGGGAGATATCCATCTCCCCTTTTCTTATGAGAAAAAGTGCCGATTTTCAAAACTGTAATCAAATTTCTTGGCTTTTTTGACATAGATTTCTTACAATAAAATGTAAGGAAGTTCTCATTTTTAAATAGAAGAGGTGCTTAGTAATGGCGAAAATATTAGTAGCAGGAAATATTCCAGAAATCGGATTACAGTTATTACAAAATCATGAAATAGAAATGTATGACAAAGAAGAGTTAATCAGTACCGAAGAATTAGCAAAGCGAGTTAAGGATAAAGATGCACTGTTAAGTTTACTTTCTACAAAGGTAACAAAAGAAGTGATTGATGCAGCATCAAATTTGAAAATTATTGCCAACTATGGTGCAGGTTACGATAATATTGTTTACAAGTATGCAGCAGAAAAAGGAGTTGTAGTTACAAATACACCGAAAGTTTCAACAGAAGCAACAGCAGAGTTAACATTTGCTATTCTTTTAGCGGCTGCAAGACGAATTCCAGAAGGAGATACACTATGTCGTACAGTGGGATTTAATGGCTGGGCACCACTCTTTTTCCTCGGCCGAGAAGTATATGGGAAAACAATTGGAATCATCGGTCTTGGTGAAATTGGAAAAGCAGTTGCGAAACGTGCAAAAGCATTTGGAATGAATGTGATGTATACAGGTCCAAACCGTAAGTATGAGACAGAAAGTGAAATAGAAGCAACATATGTAACATTAGAAGAACTATTACAAACAGCAGACTTTATTACGATTAATTGTGCGTATAATCCAAGTCTTCATCATATGATTAATGAAGAACAATTTAAAATGATGAAGAAAACAGCATATATTATAAATGCAGCACGTGGTCCAATTATGAATGAACTAGCGCTTGCTCATGCGTTAGAGACAAATGAAATTGAAGGGGCAGCTCTTGATGTATTTGAGTTTGAACCGAAAATTACAGAGAGATTAAAGGGACTGAAAAATGTTGTCCTTACTCCGCATGTTGGAAACGCAACATTTGAAACTCGTGACGCTATGGCTGAAATGGCAGTGCGTAACATTTTAGCTGTATTAGAAGGAGAAGAACCATTAACACCTGTAAACCAAAAGGAATTTGTTACAAAATAGAAAGAACCCTTCCAACTGGAAGGGTTCTTTCTATTTTTCTTTATTTGCTCGTTTTTTATGAGAAGGTCTTTGCCTAATAAATTGAGATAACATAAACAAAATATAAAGTGGAATAGCAATGAATAGAAATACTGAAATGTTGCCAAAACTTGTTTTATACATTGTATAAATACTGCCAATTAAAAATAGTGTAACAATGATACTGTATCGTGGAATTGGCACATCTTTTAAACTTGGGATGCGAATACGGCTTACCATTAAAAATGCAAACGTTACAAATACTGTAATGAGGACAATTTTTGGAATGGTATGTGAAAACAATGTTAAGAAGGCAACAAGTCCTCCTGCTGCAGTAATAGGAACGCCAGTGAAATATTTCATAGAAGTAGAGGAAGGCGTTACATTGAATCTTGCTAAGCGATATGCTCCGAACAGAGGGAATAGGCCTGCTATGTATAGTCCGATAATTCCGTAATTGGAAAAGGAAGTGTAGTACATTAGAACTGCAGGCGCAGCACCGAATGTTACAACATCTGCGAGTGAATCAAGTTCTTTTCCCATTTGTGAATCAACACGCAATAAACGAGCAACCCGACCATCAAGACTATCTAACATCATCCCGATTAGTACTAAAATAGCAGCTGGTTTATAATACCCTAAAGATGCATAGCCGATTGATAAAAATCCACTGTATAAATTTCCGAGCGTAAATAAGTTTGGAATTGCTGCTCTATACAAAATCTGATCCCTTGCTTTCTGTAATAAATTCTTAATTAGTGTATGAAAGTTTACTTGTTTTATCATAACATAAATTTCTTTCCACGTACGAAAAAATTCCCATTTTGTGAAAGATTTCATCAAGTGAAATCGTATTCAGTGATGTGGTTCATTAAGGCAGGCTTTCATGAGTAGTTTATCCCTTGTCTAACTTTTTTATCATTTTAACCGAGAAGACCCCCTCCTCTAAACGAAGTGAAGGTGGGGGGGGTTCAATTCTACTGAGCTTTGAGTTGGGGAGAGATTTTGTTAGATAAGATCATCATGTTTATGAAAGGGTAAAAATTTAATTAAGAAATAAGCAACCTCAAATTGTTATCATTTAAGGTTGCTTTTAGGGTTATTCAAATTTAGTTATCATTGTTCCCGTTTTGTATTTATTGTTAGGATCAAATCGTAATAAATCGCCATAGATAAGTTTATCAGAATAACTTAATTCTGTTTTTGATTTTTCAATATATGGCTGGCAAATTGCTAAATCAATAGATTCACCTGTGCTTTTTTTATAGCACATATTTTTTGTATAAACATAATCGTTTGTTACGAAACTACCATCACGCATAATCATAAGTGGATGCTCATTTTTTGCAAATAAATCGGTACCAAACTCAATGGATTGGTTTGTTTTGACACCAAGTAAATGGAGCAATGTTGGTTTTATATCGATTTGTCCAGATACTTTAGAAATAACTTTTCCTTCTTGACCAGGTACATGAATAATAAGTGGTACACGTTGCAATTGCATCGAATCAAATGGAGTTATGGATTCTTTACCGAGAAATTGTGCCATAGCAGCATTATGATTTTCAGAAATACCGTAATGATCTCCGTAAATAACAATAACTGAGTTATCGTATAACCCTTCTTCTTTTAATCGATTGATAAATAGTTTCAGAGATTCATCTGTATAGCGAACGGTTGGGAAATAACGATTTAGTACACCACTCTCAGAATTATACTCATTAATATATTGATCTTCTGGATTTAAAAGAAATGGGAAATGATTTGTTAATGTAATAAATTTTGTATAAAACGGTTGTGGTAAAGATTTAAGCTTGGAGATCGATTGTTCAAAGAACTCTTTATCTTTTAGTCCCCACCCAACAGACATTTGTTCTGTTCCTGTATAATCATTTAGGTTAAAATAACGATCGTATCCGAGTGCTGGATACATTACATCACGATTCCAGAAAGTTTTATCATTCGAATGGAAGACTGCGGAATAATATCCATATTTTTTTAACTGCTCAGGAGTTGCTGTGTACTCATTGTTTGCATGTGTAAAGAATACAGAGCCACGGTCTAATGGATATAATGAATTTTCTACAATAAATTCGGCATCGGATGTTTTTCCTTGTCCAGTTTGATGATAAAAGTTATCGAAGTAATAACTATCTTTTATAAATTGATTTAAAAATGGAGTAATTTCTTTTCCATTTATTTTTTTGTTGATAACAAAATTTTGTGTGGATTCCATTGAAATTAAAATGACATTTTTTCCTTTTGCAACTCCAAATAAACTTTTATCAGCTTGTTTATCTTTTGAATTCACGTAGTTTTTAATCTCAGAAAAACCGTCTCCACTTGCAAATACACGCTCTGCAGAAGATTTAGACTGAAGTGTAATGTCAAATAGATGATATGTGTATAAACCAAGATTTTTCACAACGGTTTGACGATCAAAAGAGTGTGAAAATAACTGCGGTTTATGAACGACAGAAACAATAACTTGCAATGCTAACAGAGCTGTTATACCACTAAAAAAGCTTTGTTTTTCAGAGCGAGATAGTGGCGTATTATCACAAAATTTCGGGAACTTACGTAAAATAAACATTAGAATAATTGCATCCGCAAATAGAAGTAATGTCTTGTACGTAAATAGTTCTTTAATACTGGTTCCTAAATCAGCCATGTTATTTGTTTGGAATAAAACAGGGAATGTGACAAAGTCATTATAAAAACCGTAGAACATCGCGTTTCCAAATAAAATAAATGACAGCAAAAAGCTGATTCCAATAATAATTCGATTTCGATACTTTGATGCTAATAAAGCTAGACCAAAAAATAAAAGCAATGAAGCAATTGGATTAAACAAAAGCATCATTTCTTCAAAGAAGCTATCAATTTTAATATCGAAGGCTAGCTTGTACACTATATATGTTTTTATCCATAATAAAACGACTGCAACAAGTGCAAATCGTAATTTTGGAAACAAATGTTGTAGCATAACATACTCCTCTCCTACTGTAAGTGACGGTTCTAGTGATTGTAGTTCTAATGATAGAAGTTTCACTTTAAATATACGAACAGTCGTATATCTTTATGTACTATTATACGAAAACAAAGCAGAATTGTGGATAATTTTTATAAGAATTGGTTAGAAAAAGAGAAAACGGAGACAATAACCATATCGCATTTTGATACGGAGGTTATGATGAAAAAGTTATTTTGTTTCATATGTAGTGGTTTTTTATTCTTTTCTACCCCTACAGTTTTTGCTGCACAATATGATGCGCCATTATTAGAAGATGCTCTTTATTCCGTTTTGTTTCCGCAAATAAATGTAGCGATTGAGAAGCATTATGGGAAACAAAAACCGTATGAATGCCCGAAGATTGTTAGTTTGAAAAAAATGTATAGTGGTACATATTTATTTCAAGCGGTAATTGAAGTGACGAAATATGAAGCCATAGGTGGGAAAGTACTTCCGCCATTCGAAAAAATAAGAATTACGTTTAATAATGATGAGGGAGAATGGACTGTGAAAAAAATAGATATAAAGCGCTTACCAGATGATACGAAATTAAATTGTAAAAAAACAATGTGAAAAATTGTTTGACAAATAATTTATTCGTTTGGTATTGTTAATACCAATATAAGATGTTTGAAAATTAAATAGACTTACCTCATCTACTCTCAAAGGTAGAGGCCGCGATAGGAAAGAGTAAGCTATGGGAGATTTAGTGGAATCTGTGATCATAGATTGAAAGGGACTATTGCCGAAATATAAGAGTGACCACGTCATTCATATATTGGGACTGCATTGAATAAATGTAGTACTGTCATAAGATTTTATTTTATGGAGAGCTATTTGGAGATGTTGATGCGGTTTCTTATTTGAGAAGATAACAACTCGTTTATTTTTTCATGATACATTATTCCTAATAAGAAACGCGTGTGAACATTGTTCCGCGCGTTTTTTGTTTACCCCGCTTTAACGGGCAGTAGGATCTCATATCTTAACATTCTGAGAAAACAAAGAAGTTAGGTGGAGGATCAACTGCCCGTAAAAGCCCGATTGGTGAAGGCTAATAATCATTGGGGATGAAACTCCCACTGAATAAAGTTTCACTTTATCTAAAAACGCGCTGCAATGAATAGAAGAAGATTGGGGTTATGAGTTTTAGAGGAAATAAGGGAGGAATTCAAATGTATTTACACGGCACAAGCCGAATCAATGAGCAAGGACACTTAGAAATTGGAGGATGCGATACAACGCAGCTAGCTAAACAGTATGGGACCCCACTTTATGTATACGATGAGGCTTCTATTCGGGAAAAATGCCGCGCGTTTCATCGTGCTTTCCAGGAAAGTGGATTCTCTTACCAAGTAGCGTATGCAAGTAAAGCGTTCTTGTGCATGGAGATGTGCCGAGTAGCTCGTGAAGAAAATATGTCTTTAGATGTTGTTTCTGGGGGCGAATTGTATACTGCTTTGC
The DNA here is from genome assembly GCF_000374885.1 of Bacillus sp. 105MF. Classification (NCBI taxonomy): domain Bacteria; kingdom Bacillati; phylum Bacillota; class Bacilli; order Caryophanales; family Bacillaceae; genus Bacillus; species Bacillus sp. 105MF. The sequence continues at coordinate 310,253 of NZ_KB895565.1, forward strand.
AAGCTGGTTTTCCTGCATCACGCATTCATTTTCATGGTAATAATAAGACCGAAGAAGAGATTGTCATGGCGCTGCAAGCAGATGTTGGCTGCTTTGTGGTAGATAATTTCTTTGAAATGGAAATATTACATGACTTAGCACAGCAGTATGGAAAAATTGTAAATATATTAATTCGAGTTACACCTGGAGTAGAGGCGCATACACATGAATATATTACAACAGGGCAAGATGATTCGAAATTTGGTTTTGGAGTTTCGGCTGGTCAGGCAATGCAGGCGATTCGAATAGCGCTAGAGAAATCAAATTATAATGTGTTAGGTATTCATTCACATATTGGGTCACAAATTTTTGAAACAGCAGGATTTGTTCGAGCGGTTGAAGTATTGCATAATTTTTTAGAAGAGATAAGGGAGCAGACTGGTTATGTTGTAACGGTGTTAAATGTTGGTGGAGGTTTTGGTATTCGTTATACGGAAGCTGATAGACCACTTACCCTTGAAACATATGTGCATGCTGTAACAGATGCAGTGAGAGAACAATTTACAAGAAATAATTATCCACTTCCTGAAATATGGATTGAACCAGGTCGTAGTATTGTTGGGGATGCAGGAACAACAATTTATACAGTAGGAGCTGTAAAAGATATCCCTGGCATTCGTAAATATGTGTCAGTCGATGGGGGAATGACAGATAATTTAAGACCAGCTTTATATGGAGCTCGTTATGAGGCGATGCTAGCAAATCGAGGGAAAGAAGAGGCTGAAGAAGTTGTTTCAATTGCTGGAAAGTGTTGTGAGAGTGGAGATATGCTTATTTGGGATATAGAACTGCCGCAAGTTGCTACAGCAGATTTGTTAGCGATCTCTTGTACAGGAGCATATGGATATTCTATGGCTAATAATTATAATCGTATTCGCAGACCGGCTGTAGTATTTGCAAAAGGTGGGGCATCACAAATTGTTGTTGAACGTGAAACATATGAAAATATAATTGGGAACGATCGCATACGTATAAAAGAGCTTGTGTAATGATAAAAGGAGTTGTTCAAATAGAGCAACCCCTTTTTAAAAATATAAAATATATCGGAAAACTAGGATTGAAAAAAATCAGAATTATGATAAAATACAAATACAAAGCTTATCAAGAGAAGCGGAGGGAACTGGCCCTACGAAGCTCAGCAACCTGCTTATAAGAAGCAAGGTGCTAAGTCCAGCAAAATGGCATCCATTTTGAAAGATAAGGTAAATATATTACCGAACAGTCTTTTCGAAATGGAAAAGATTTTTTTTATGAATAAAAAGGGGGGCTGTTCGTGGGAGTGCGTGGACATTTTGACGAAGTAGCTGAGAAAATTCAAACGATGCTTGCGGATATGAAATATGGTTCTATTACAATTGTTGTGCAAGATGGAAAAGTGATTCAGCTTGAAAAAAGTGAAAAGGTACGCTTAAAGTAAAAAGCGCTGACTAGAAAAACTAGAGGCGGTTTTAATCTATTTTATTAGGTTAAAACCGTCTTTTTGCGTTACAGGGGGGGGGAGACCATGCTGACGTATGAAACGTGGAAAGAGGATTTCGTTTCTTTTTTTGAGAAAGATGAAACAAAAGGAGCGTTACAAGTATTAGAGTGGGCCTATAAACATTATGAAAATGAAATTGTATACGCATGTAGCTTTGGTGTAGAGGGGATGGTGTTGTTACATCTTATAAACCAAGTAAATCCATCTGCAAAAGTTGTATTTTTAGATACAAACGTTCATTTTCAAGAAACATACGATTTAATTAAGCGGGTGCGCGAAAGGTTTCCGGATCTTGAAATTATTGAAAAGCAACCCTTGCTAACACTTGAGGAGCAAGCAAAAAAGCATGGGGATCGTTTGTGGGAACATAATCCGAATCTTTGTTGTAAATTAAGGAAAATTTTATCACTTGAAGAATCTTTATCGAATGGAAGAGCGTGGATATCAGGGCTAAGAAGGGAACAATCTGAAACGCGTAAACATACAAGGTTTATAAATCAGGATCACCGCTTCCAATCTATTAAAATTTGTCCGCTTATTCATTGGACGTGGAAGGAAGTGTGGCGTTACGTATATAAGCATGATTTGCCTTATAATCCATTGCACGACATGGGTTACCCAAGTATAGGGTGTGAAAAATGTACGTTGCCTGTGGGAGAGGGGGGAGATTCAAGGAATGGACGATGGGCTGGAAAGATGAAAACGGAATGTGGCCTTCATGATCAATAAGGACATGGTTGATTTTAAATATATGTGAAAGAGGCGGACAGGGGAATGAGTAAAACCAAAATATTAGTAAATCGTATTGATGAAACATATGAAATAAAGGGGATTACAAAAGAAATTGAATTGGACAAAATTGCTTTAAGTGATTTAGAGCTTATTGCAATAGGTGGTTATAGCCCGCTTACTGGATTTTTAGGGAAGAAAGATTATCAATCTGTTATAGAAAACATGCGTTTAGTAAGTGGTGATGTATGGAGTATACCTATTACACTACCAATAACAGAAGAGAAGGCGAAGCAATTAAAAATTGGTGAAGAGGTTCGTCTTGTCAAAGAAAGGACCACATATGGTGTGATTCAAATAGAAGATATTTTTACACCGGATAAAGACAAGGAAGCATTGCTTGTTTATAAAACGACTGATACTGTCCATCCAGGTGTGAAAAAGTTATATGATCGACCAAATGTTTATGTTGGAGGAACAATTACGCTTGTGAAGCGGTTTGGAAATGATACGTTTGCTTCTTATCATTTAGATCCAAGTGAAACACGTGCAGAGTTTGCAAAACGTGGCTGGAAAACAGTGGTAGGTTTTCAAACGAGAAATCCTGTTCATCGTGCACATGAATATATTCAAAAGTCTGCACTGGAAATTGTAGATGGCTTATTTTTAAATCCGCTCGTTGGTGAAACGAAATCAGATGATATTCCAGCTGATGTACGTATGGAAAGTTATGAAGTGCTTTTGAAAAATTATTATCCGAGTGACCGTGTCTTTTTAAGTGTTTTTCCAGCAGCAATGCGCTATGCGGGACCACGTGAAGCGATATTTCACGCACTGGTTAGAAAAAACTTTGGTTGTACACACTTCATTGTGGGACGTGATCATGCTGGGGTAGGGAATTATTACGGTACGTACGAAGCGCAAGAGATTTTTACGAATTTTACAGTAGAGGAGTTAGGGATTGCACCACTCTTCTTTGAACATAGTTTTTACTGTACAAAATGTGAGGCGATGGCCTCTACAAAAACATGTCCGCACAGTAAAGAAGAACATGTTATTTTATCAGGGACGAAAGTAAGAGAAATGTTGCGAAATGGAGAAATTCCACCAAGTGAATTTAGCCGTAAAGAAGTTATAGAAATATTAATTCGTGGTTTACAAAAAGAAGTCGTTACAAAATAAGGAGAGAGTAGGATGGAAACAAATATCACTTGGCATACAGCATCTGTTTTAAAAGAGGAAAGACGAAAGAAAAGTGGTCACCACAGTTTTGTCCTTTGGTTCACAGGCTTATCAGCTTCTGGAAAATCAACAGTAGCAAATGCGGTTGCCCGAAAATTATTTGAAAAAAATATTGGTAATTATGTACTCGATGGCGATAATATTCGTCATGGTTTAAATAAAGATTTAGGATTTTCCGAAAGTGATCGGACAGAAAATATTCGTCGTATTGGTGAAGTGGCGAAGTTATTTGTAGATCAAGGGACAATTGTATTAACAGCATTTATTTCTCCATTTCGAGTGGATCGCCAGCAAGTAAGGGATATTCTTGAAAAGGAAGAATTTCTCGAAGTGTTTGTAAAGTGTCCAATAGAAGAATGTGAGAAACGTGATCCGAAAGGGCTCTATAAAAAAGCGAGACAAGGCGATATTAAGCAATTTACCGGCATTGATTCGCCATATGAAGAGCCGTTTGGAGCAGAAGTGGTTGTAGAAACGCATCTTTATTCGATTGAACAATGTGCAGAACAAATCATCGGTTACTTACAAGAGCGTAGCTTTATATAGGGGGAATAAAAATGAGTTATGACAAAGTGTGGGCAAACAATGAAAAGTTAAATGCTACAGAGAAAAAGAAATTAGAAAAAGATGGCTTAGAAATCTTTAAAGCTATTCCGTATTATGCTGAAAATGGATTTGATTCTATTCCGAAAGAAGAGTGGGATTCATTTAAGTGGGCGGGGTTATATTTACAACGTCCAAAAGAGGCAGGGTATTTTATGATGCGCGTTAATATTCCTTCTGGTATTTTAACGAATGAACAAGTGGAGGTATTGGCTTCAATTGCGGAAGAGTATGGTCGTGATGTTCTTGATATTACTACAAGACAGGCGATTCAATTCCATTGGCTTGAAATTGGTCAAATACCAGATGTTTTTAACCGCTTAGAAAAAGTAGGATTATCATCAGCGGGAGCTTGTGGTGATATTACAAGAAATATTATTGGGAACCCCCTTGCTGGTATTGATGGTGATGAACTATTTGATACAGCACCAATTGTAAAAGAGGTATATGATTTCTTTCAACATAATGAAGAATTTTCAAACTTACCTCGAAAGTTTAAAATGTCGATCAGTACAAACGTATATAATGCAGCAAATGCTGAAATTAACTGTGCTGCCTTCATTCCGGCTACAAAAGAGATTGATGGAAAAACGGTGGAGGGATTTCATTTACGAGTAGGCGGGGGGTTATCTGCCCGTCCGTATTTAGCACAAGAACTAGATTTATTCATACTTCCTGGGCAAGTGAAAACAGTTGCGATTGCAATTGCTACTGTTTTCCGTGATTTTGGATATCGTGAAAAACGACATTTAGCACGTTTGAAATTCTTAGTTGCGGATTGGGGACCGGAAAAATTCAAAGAAAAATTATTAGAATATACAGGACATTTACATGATAAGGGGAAGGATGCTTTAAAAGGATGGAATGCTGGATATTTCTACGGTGTTCATAAGCAAAAACAAGGGGATTTATCATACGTTGGTTTTAACGTACCGGTTGGTCGCTTACACTCTGAGGAGTTCTTTGAAATTGCTAGAATTGCGAAACAGTACGGAAATGGTGAAATTCGTACATGTAACTCACAAAACTTCATTATTCCGAATGTTCCGAAAGGTAATATAGAAGGACTGTTAAAAGAACCTTTATTTGAATCTATTTCTGCAAGTCCAAAATCTTTCATCGGATATGCGGTATCATGCACAGGTATTGAGTATTGTAACCTTGCATTAGTAGAAACGAAAGAAAGACTACGTAATATTGCAGATTATTTAGATACACAGCTTGCTTTAGATGTTCCGGTTCGTATTCATATGGTAGGATGTCCAAATTCATGTGGACAAAGACAAATTGCGGACATTGGTTTGCAAGGGGTGAAATTGAAAACGAAAGAAAAAGGAATTGTTGAAGCATTTGAAATTTATATAGGTGGTACGTTATTAGATGGTGGTGTCTATAACCAAAAATTAAAAGGAAAGATTGATGGAGAAGACCTTCCCAATGTTCTTGTATCGTTTTTAACATATTTTAAAGAACATAAACTGCCAGCTGAAACATTTTATGAGTTTGTAGGACGCGTTGGTATAGAAGATTTACAAGGGGCCTTAAATCATATTTTAGAAGAAGTGATTGCATCTTAGGAGGGAGCAATATGGATTTGTATCGTTTTGAAGCAGTATTGGCAAATGGTGTTGTTCCTGTAGTGGTTGTTGCGCAAAGTGAAGAACAGGCGTTTAAACTTGTGGAAGTAGAATTAGAGAAGTATTTTTTACCGCTTCCAGAAGTGAAGGAAATCTCTCTATATGAAAAGAAGAAGATTCGAAAAGGTGCAGCATTTGTCATTCATGAGCAGGAGACAGTGTAATACAAATTGAAAAACCGATATCAAACCTTTCTTTTTAGGTGGGAGAGAGCATTCGACCATGCATAGCAGCGGTCAGCTCCTCCTCTTGCCTCATGTCGAGTGAAAACAAAGAGAGAAAACGAGTGCGGGTCACCTTTTGTTCTTTATAGCAGTGATTTATATGTTGGAAAATCAAAATGGATTTATATAGTAACTTCTATTTGTAATAGGGATGGAAGTTTCACCTTATAGTAGAAATGAGGAGAGATGATGGGAAAAGTATATATCGTTGGTGCGGGGCCGGGAGATCCAGAGCTAATTTCTGTAAAAGGGGTAAAGTGTATCGAACGAGCGGATGTCATTTTATATGATCGTCTTGTAAATAAGGAATTACTTTCTTATGCAAAGCCAGATGCAGACTTAATATATTGTGGGAAGCTACCAAACTATCACACCATGAAACAAGAAACGATTCATGCTTTTCTTGTTAAATATGCGAAAAAAGGAAAAATTGTAACCCGTTTAAAAGGTGGAGATCCATTTGTATTCGGAAGAGGTGGTGAAGAAGCGGAAGCGTTAGCAAAGCATGGTATTCCGTTTGAAATTGTACCTGGTATTACAGCTGGGATTGCTGCTTCAGCATATGCTGGTATTCCTGTTACACATCGGGACGCGAGCGCAAGTTTCGCTGTTGTGACAGGGCATCGGAAAGAGGGGGCTGAAGAAGAAGTGAAGTGGGAAAACTTAGCGAAAGGTGTTGACACGCTTGCTGTTTATATGGGAGTAAGCAATCTTCCTTATATATGTGAACAGCTTTTGAAACATGGAAAAGGAGAAGATACGCCAGTTGCTATTGTGGAGTGGGGAACTACATCATCTCAGCGAACCATTACAGGAACGTTAGGAACAATTGTAACGATTGCTGGAAAAGAGCGGATTCAAAATCCGAGTATGATTGTGATTGGAGAAGTTGTTCGTTTTCGTGAAAAAATTCATTGGTTTGAACGCCAGGCTGACATTACGTATCCAGTAAGCGGAGTGTTATAAAATGAAAGCTGTGTTATATATATGCCATGGAAGTAGGTTGCGAGAGGCGAAAGAGGAAGCGATAGACTTTGTTTCTTCTTGTATGAATCGTGTATCAGCTCCTATTCAAGAGCTGTGTTTTTTAGAGTTAGCAAAGCCTTTTATTTCAGAAGGCTTTGCTGCTTGCGTAAGAAGAGGCGCAACAGAAATTGTTGTTGTTCCGGTCTTTTTATTAGCAGCAGGGCATGTGAAAGAAGATATCCCAAATGAGTTAAAAAAAATGAAAAATAAATATCCTCACATTGTAATGACTTACGGGAATCCGTTTGGTGTTTCGGAATCACTCGTATCGGCTGCGTATAAGGGAAGTGGCATTAAAGAGTATGAAAATGAAGTGACCCTATTGCTTGTTGCAAGGGGGAGTAGTGATCCTGAGACGTTACAAGATATTAAGCATATTGCTTCTTTGTTTGAACAAGAAGAGAAAGTTGGAAAGGTAGAAGTATGTTATTTAGTTGCAGCGGAGCCGCGATTTGAGGAAAAGTTAAAAGTAGTTGTAAACCGAGCTAATGAGAACATCGTTGTTCTTCCTTACCTACTATTTACAGGATTGTTAATGAAACATATTGAACGAGAGGTTCGCAATTATAGTTATTCGAGTATACATGTATGTCCTTATTTGGGGGGGAATCATGTATTTCAAGAAATGTTGATTCAGAAAACGGAAGAAATTTTAAGGGGAGATGAGCGTGTACCCACTTACAGTTCGAATTAGAAATAAACGAGTTGTTGTCATTGGTGGTGGCCGAGTGGCATCATATAAAATCGCGCCTTTACTAAAAGAAGGAGCGAATATAGTAGTAGTGAGTCGTGGTTTAGATAAGAGTTTAATGAAGCTTGTAGAATCAAAGAAAATTCGCTGGTTTCAAAAAGACTATGAAAAAAGTGATCTAGAAGATGCATTTTTAGTAGTAGCAGCTACAAGTGATGCAATATTAAATGAGCATATTGCACAAGATGCATCATTAAACCAGCTTGTGAATGTGATTACTAATCCTGAAAGTGGAAATGTTCATTTTCCAGCAACTATGCATAGAGGAATGCTCAATGTTGCCGTTTCTACTGGAGGTGCAAGTCCAAAACTTGCGAAAAAAATTCGGGATGATATTGCGATGAAATATGATGAGACATATGAAGACTATCTTGATTTCTTATATGAAGTAAGGATGAAGGTGAAACAATTACGACTAGAAAAAAGACAACAGAATATTTTATTGCAAGAAGTGTTGAAGCTTGAGTATATTCAAAACCAGCAGAAAAGAGAATGGTTTTTACAAGAGTTAGCTGAAAGAGTATGTGTAGAATAGAATACACGTATTGCTTAAAATATAAATTGAAAAACTGAGATAAACCTTTCTTTTTAGGTGGAAGAGAGCATCCGGCCATGCGTAGAAGCGGTCAGATCCTTTTATATAGCCGAACAAATTAAATTCCTCTTTACAAATATAGCAATCTACTCTATAATCACAAGTAACTTCAATAGATGAAATCGATGAGCAAGAAGAGTACGTATATTTGATGCGTTCAGAGAGCTGGGATAAGGTGTGAGCCTGGTACGATAAAATATACAGAATGGGCTTGCGAGAGGTATGCTGAACTATTTAGTAGGCACCCCGGGTTCCGCCGTTACAAGGATAGGGTATCGGAATTTTTCCTGTACCTGAACAAGTGGGATTGTTTAATCCAATCGAGGTGGTACCACGGTATTATTACATATATCGTCCTCTACATGCATAGTAGCGTGTAGGGGGCTTTTTTATTTTCTAAAGGAGGTGTGCGAGTATGAAATGAAAGTGTATAATTAAGAAAAGTGGAAATATTCAGAAAAGGAGAATTTACAATGAAAGAAACACAGCAATGGACATCGAAAATAGGTTTTGTACTCGCAGCAGCCGGAGCCGCAGTAGGACTTGGAGCGATATGGAAGTTTCCGTACGTTGCAGGTAATGGCGGAGGGGGAGCGTTTTTTCTAGTCTTCTTATTATTAACTTTATTTATTGGTATGCCTCTTCTTTTAGCAGAGTTTGTTATTGGTCGTAGTACACAAAAAGAAGCGGTTACTGCATATAAATTGTTAGTACCAAATAGTAAATTATATCCATGGATTGGTCGTATGGGTGTTGTCACTTGTTTTAGTGTACTATCCTTTTATAGCGTCGTAGGTGGATGGATTTTATTATATTTATATTATAGTGTGACAGGAAGCTTTTGGAGTGGGGCAGTTGAATATGGAAAATTGTTTGAACAAACAATTTCGAATCCTGCTAGCGCAGTAGGTGCTCAGTTAATCTTTATGCTTTGTACTATTTTTGTTGTAAGTAAAGGTGTAGAAAAAGGAATCGAAAAGGCAAGTAAGTATATGATGCCGCTATTATTTATTTTGTTTATTGCTATTATTATTCGTGCTCTTACACTTGATGGTGCATGGGCTGGTGTAGAGTTTTTTTTAAAACCGGATTTTTCAAAGCTAACAGCCGATACGATTTTATATGCGATGGGACAATCTTTCTTTTCACTAACAGTAGGTGCTTCGGTAATGGTAACATACAGCTCATACTTAAAGAAAGAGGAGCATTTAGCGAAATCAGCAACATCAATTGTAAGCTTAACGATTTTTATTACAGTGCTTGCGGGACTAGCAATTTTCCCGGCGATTTTCGCATTAGGGGTTAAACCGACAGAAGGACCAGGTTTATTGTTCATTATTCTTCCAGCTGTATTTGCGAAAATACCATTCGGACAATTTTTCTTTATTATGTTTTTAATTTTATTCTTCTTTGCAACCTTAACTTCTGCAATCTCGATGCTTGAAATTGTTGTTGCATCTGTAGCGAAAGATAATGAGAAAAAACGTCCTTCGGCATCATTTGTTATTGGATTACTAATTTTTGCGGTTGGAATTCCATCTGCACTATCATTTGGAATTATGAGTGATGTAAAAGTTTTCGGAAAAACATTTTTTGACTTAGTGGACTTTACGGTAAGTAATGTATTGCTGCCGTTAGGGGTACTAGCAATTTCATTGTTTGTACCGAATAAAATGAGTAAAGATTTACTAATGAAAGAATTAGAAGTTACAGAAACAAAGGGAAAAACATTATTTAACATTTGGTTTTTCTTACTACGTTATATAATTCCAATTACAGTAGTAATCGTATTTTTAAATGCAATTGGTATATTTAAGATGTTTGCAAAATAAAAAGGCGAGGGGAGATTCCCTGCCTTTTTTATTTTATCCCGCTATTCACGGACAGTAATACTCTCGCTGATTAAAGTTTCAATTTATTGTAATGCAGATGTTTTTAATAAACGAGTATATGTTTTATAAGCTGTAGCAATTGATATAACGGAACCAATTAAAAATAGGATTGCACTACCAAGCGTAAATAATCGGCCAACATATGTTTCTTGGGCTTCTTGTAGTTCTGCTTGTTGTTCTGTATTCATGTGTATCCCCCCTAGATGAATAGGCATTTTGTTTTAGTTTATGTAAAATGCCTACAAAGTGTTAAAAATAATTTTGGGGACAAAACCATTGCTTTCGGGATAAATAGAAGACTCGGTATGTACCGAGTCTTCTATTTATCCGCCAGTAAAACCCATGCCTCAAAATTTCCACATGCGGAGGAAAAAATAATGATTAAAGTTTCACTTTATAATCCGATATAACTAGAAGGATCAACTGCATTTGTTTTACCCACATTCCATTCGCCAATATGAAGTTCAAAATGTAAATGTTGTCCGAAAGATTGACCGGTGTTTCCCATAAATCCTAATTGTTGACCTTGTTTTACAGTTTGTCCATTAGATACAGAACGGCTGCTCATATGAGCATATACTGTTGTATAAGTTTTTCCGTTTATACGATGTGATAAGTAAACGACATTTCCATAACTGGATGATAATTCGGAACGAATAACAACACCGTCTGCAGCGGCGATAATTGGAACTGTTCCAGCGGCTGCGATATCAATGCCTTTATGATTATCTAGGGAACGAGCGCCGAATCCAGAAGTTTTTGAACCAGCGGCTGGCTTAATAAATCCACCTTTGTTCGTATCTTGCGGTGTTGGTGCAGATTGTTTTTTTGCGTCCTCTGCCTTGCGTGCCTCTTCAGCTTTACGAGCTTCTTCCGCTCGTTTTTCTTCTTCAATTGCTTTTTGAACCGCTTGTCGTTGATTTTCTAAAATGCTTTTCGATTCTTCTAATCCCTCAATCTCAGAATCTACTTTGGATACTTTCGTATGTAAATCGTTAATGAGCGCTTGTTGCTGCTGTTGATTCGCTTGCAATTCTTGTTGCTTATGTTCTAATTTTTGTTTGGATTCCTCTAATTGCTGTTCCTTTTTCTCAACAGCCTCTTTTTCTGCTGTTACAGCCTCTTGATCACTAGTTTGTTTTTTTACAATATCGGTATCATTATTTAAAATCAAACTTACGGAATATATATTGTCAACAAGATCTGCGATGTTATTTGAATTTGTTAACACTTCCGTAATGATATTTGTGCGAGGTTTTTCTTGCATAGATTGCAGTCGTTGTTTAATGACATCTTGACGTGTATCTATGTTGATTTGTAATTGCTCAATATGTTTCTTTTTCTCAGCAATGACTTGTTGAGTCTTGCTAATTTCTTTCTTTGTATCATTTAAATCAGCTTCATTTTTATTAATAGAAATAGTTAGTTCATCAATCTTTTTTTGTAATTCTTGTATTTCTTTTTCAATTTGTTCTTTCTCTGCTGATTTATTTTGTAAGTCGCTTTGTTGTCCTTCTAATTCTGATTCAATTGTAGATAATTTATCTTGATTTGTTTCCGCGTGTACTGGTGAAAGTAACGGAGAAACAAAAATAGTTCCTGCTGCTAAAACGCTGAAAGTTGCAAATTTTTTCATTGTTGTCTAGCTCCTTTCCCTATGAATGTATATATCATAAGAAGAAGAAGGGTGTCTATTGTTGTAATCATACTGTAAAGAAAATTTTATAAAATTGCTAAGTATTGTCGGAATTAAGAATATTTTAGGAGAGTTTGTCGTCTAATTGTAAAGTTGAAATTAGTATTAAGAATCGAATTTTTTAATTTTAGAAGCACGTAAAATGAATAAAAATGATTTCATTTTACACAATAAAGCTTTGTTTTAAAATCTATAAGTGAATAGTGAGGAATCGTTCTCATGTTAGGTTTTCTGACATGAGTTTTATTTTTGTCAAGAAAATTATTTGTATTCACACAAATTTATTTTGTTGTCAGATTTCATTTTTTGATTTATGATTTTTAACAGGGACAAAATGTAGTGAATTGTCGAATAATATGTAATACTCTTAATTTCTTAGTTTCATAGAACGAGAGAAGGGGAGAGTTAATGCATCTAAGAAGGGGGTTGCAGCAAGTATGAAAAGGATAGGACTTGCATGGCAAATTTTAATAGGTCTTGCGCTTGGTATTGCAGTTGGGGCAATTTTTTATGGCGATAGCACAGTTGTAGGATACTTAAAACCAATTGGTGATATTTTCATCCGATTAATTAAAATGATTGTTGTACCAATCGTCGTAGCGAGCATCGTTGTTGGGGTTGCAGGAGTTGGTGATGTTAAAAAGCTAGGTCGATTAGGCGGAAAGACAATTATTTACTTCGAAATTATTACAACGATTGCGATTGTTGTTGGCCTACTGGTAGCGAATATTTTTCAACCAGGAAAAGGCGTGAATATGGATCAATTAACAAAGACTGATATTTCTAAATATGCAGAAACGACAGCTCAAGTGCAAAGTCATTCGTTTGCAGATACATTTGTAAATATCGTTCCGACGAATATTATGAAATCATTGGTTGATGGCGATATGCTTGCCATTATTTTCTTCTCTGTACTATTTGGTTTAGGAGTTGCGGCGGTTGGTGAAAGAGGACGACCGGTTCTTCAATTTTTCCAAGGCGTAGCAGATGCAATGTTTTACGTAACAAACCAAGTTATGAAGTTCGCACCATTTGGTGTATTCGCATTAATCGGTGTTACAGTTTCTACATTTGGTTTAGCTTCATTAATTCCGTTAGGGAAATTAGTAATCGTCGTTTATGGATCCATGATTTTCTTCGTCGTAGTTGTATTAGGACTTACGGCAAAATTATTCGGGATTAATATTTTCCAATTCTTCAAAATTTTAAAAGATGAGCTGATTTTAGCGTATTCTACTGCGAGCTCAGAAACGGTTTTACCGAAACTGATGGAGAAAATGGAGAAATTCGGTTGTCCGAAAGCAATTACATCTTTCGTTATTCCAACTGGTTACTCGTTTAACTTAGATGGATCGACGCTATACCAAGCGATTGCGGCAATTTTCTTAGCGCAAATGTACGGTATTGATTTATCCATTACACAACAAATTACATTATTACTTGTATTAATGGTTACATCTAAAGGGATTGCCGGTGTACCAGGAGTATCATTCGTTGTACTATTAGCGACACTTGGTACAGTAGGTATTCCAGCAGAAGGTTTAGCATTTATCGCAGGTATTGACCGTATTTTAGATATGGCTCGTACAGCAGTTAACGTTGTAGGTAACTCTTTAGCAGCTGTTGTTATGTCTAAGTGGGAAGGTCAATATGACGATGCAAAAGGACAAGCCTATTTAAAAGAGATTTCAGAGAAACAAGCAGCGTAATAATTGTCGTAAAAGCCCTCACATAAGATGTGGGGGCTTTTTTGCATAGTAAAGGAGAGAGAATAATGAAACGGAAATACGGAGATGGATCGTCCTGGGAACGGCTAATAGAGAAAACATATGAAGTGAAGATCATAGAGCAAGGAATGTTAGGGATACTGCATACGCCCAAAGTGACAGAGCCTAGTTACAAGCAATATAATAATCAAGAACTTTGCATTGTAAATGATGGATACACATGGGTGCAGTATTTTATAAATGATAAGAACTTCGCGATTACAGCTATGCTCGATGAAAAGAAGAACTTAGTGCAGTATTATATTGATGTGGCAAAAAAATTTAGAATAGATGGGCGAGGTATGCCCTATTTCGACGATTTATATTTGGATGTAGTGTTATTACCTAATGGTGAGGTATATTTACTGGATGAAGATGAATTAGAAGCAGCGTATATAGCTGGAGATATTTCTGAAGAAGAACATAATGTAGCGTGGGATACGGCCAAATGGCTTATGGAGGAAATTGAAAAAGAAAAGCTTCCTTGGATTGCAATTTTAGAAAAAGAAATTCGAAAATTAAAATGACTATTTTCCTTTCTTTATGCTGATTTATTCGTGTTTTTGTATAAATATCAAAAAATACCAACTGTTTTTATACAAATAATAATTGACTTTTGATTTGTAAGCGAGTAAAGTTAGGAAAGAAATTATTATTAAAAATAAAATATGAAACCTTCTTATAAAGAGAGGCGGAGGGACTGGCCCTACGATGCCTCGGCAGCGGACTCACGATGGAGTGCTGTGCCAAATCCAGCAAGCATGTGCTTGAAAGATGAGGAGAGTGTTTCTTATAGAATTATAAGACCTCTTCTTTTCGGAAGAGGTCTTTTGTTATTGAATAGAAAAGGTTTAGAAATAGGGAGAGATGTTATTTTGAAACAAACGAGAGGGAATGGTTTGGCGTTATTACCGCTTGGAATATTTTTGGGGCTATTTATTGGTTCTGGCATTATTACAGGTGATTTCTATAAATTGCCGATACTTGTTGCGATTTTAATAGCTGTAGGAACAGCGTTAGTGATGAATCGTAAGGAAAGCTTTACAGTGAAAGTTGAACGGTTTGCCAAAGGGGCTGGTAATCCGGATATTATGATTATGGTGTTGATTTTTGTACTTGCTGGTGCGTTTTCTGAAACAGCAAAAGGAATGGGTGGAGTTGACTCTACAGTTAATTTAGCACTATCTATTTTACCGCAAGGGTTTATCGTTGCTGGGATTTTTGTTATAGGGGCCTTTATTTCACTAGCGATGGGAACTTCGATGGGGACTATTGCAGCGTTAGCACCAATTGCTGTAGGGATTAGCCAGCAAACAGATATTTCTATTGCGTTAACGATGGCAACAGTTGTCGGTGGGGCAATGTTTGGTGATAATCTATCATTTATTTCTGACACGACAATTGCAGCTGTTCGTTCGCAAGGAACAGAAATGAAAGATAAGTTTAAAACGAACTTTTTAATTGTACTGCCAGCTGCAATTATAACGATTGTACTATTAGTAGTTATTACATTAGGGAATCATACAGAAATTAAAGCTCATATGTTTGATTGGGTGAAAATTTTACCATACGCAGGTGTACTTGTTACAGCGTTGCTTGGATGGAATGTGCTCATCGTATTAACAGGTGGAACTGTATTATCTGGCATTATCGGCCTAATAGATGGAAGTTATACATTAGCGAGTTTCTTTAAAAGTGTAACGACTGGCATTGGCGGTATGATGGAGTTGGTATTACTAGCAATTTTAATCGGTGGAATGGTTGAACTCATTCAATATAATGGTGGTATTCAATATTTAATGGATATATTAACACGTAATATTCGTTCGAAAAAAGGCGCGGAGTTTGGAATCGCCGGTTTAGTGAGTATGACGAATATGTGTACAGCGAATAACACAATTTCTATTATTTTCACAGGACCGCTTGCAAAAAATATTGCCGATCAATATGAAATTGATCCACGAAAATCAGCGAGTGTGTTAGATCTTTTCTCTTGCTGCATACAAGGATTAATTCCGTACGGTGCACAAATGTTAACAGCAGCAGGATTTGCCGCATTATCTCCAATTGAACTGTTACCATATGCGTTTTATCCAATTTTAGTTGGAGTATGTGGTATAGTCTCCATTTTAATTGGTTTTCCGCGGTTTTCGAAGGTAGCGGAAAAAAAAGAATATCATAAAACAGCGTAAAGAAGAGGATGTCTTATATAAGGCATCCTCTTTTCTTTATGAAGCGTATATACGCTTTGTTTAACTTTATATGCATCTTAATGTAGGGCTGACCCGGGATAGGTCTTAAGTCTGATTCGAAAACGGTTCTTAAGCTCGTTATGGAAAGTCAAAAAAATAGTTAAGATAAGAGTATCAAATCGAAGGGAGGCAAGCACAAGATGAAACAATTTTTAGCGTTTATCGCGGCCGGTATTTTGGCTTTGATTGCTCTTGGTAGTCTTGCTGGTATTGTAGGATTCGCAATTGGAGCAGGGATTGTGTACTGGAGCTATAAATCATTTGTGCGAGCACAATCATTTTTTGGAAAGTTAGCTTGGGGTATTGTCGGTTTAATCGGCTTGTCAATTGCCCTTTCCCATTCCCCAGCATTAATCGGTATCGTAGCATTAGTAGTTCTATACTATGGATACCGTGAGTGGAAAAAAGAAAAAGATGTAGTAGTTGATTCTGCTTCAGAAGGCTCTAAACGATATAGCAACTTTGAAGATGAGTGGAACAAGTTAATGAAAAACTAATATAAAACAATTTAAATCATAAAGTAGAAGAGAGGAAGATTATAATGAAACAATCTTTATTCGGACGTGTACGCGATGCAATTTTAGCAGATTTTCATAATGTTTTAGATGAGAAAGAAAGAAAAAATCCAATCGCTATGTTAAATCAATATTTACGCGATAGCGAGCGTGAAGTAACAAAAATTGAAAAGTTAATTCAGCGTCATAAAACACTAAAATCTAATTTTGCTCGTGAACTTGAGCAGGCTCGTTATTTCGTAAATAAGCGATCAAAACAGGCGATAATTGCACAAGAAGCAGGGGAAATGCAATTGCATGAACGTGCATTAGAAGAAGTAGCATATTATGAAGGGCAAGTAGCTCGACTAGAAGAAATGTATGCAGGTGTAGTGGAGCAAATCGATGAGTTAGAACGACGTCTTTCTGAAATGAAAAATAAACTAAAAGAAATGAATGCAAAGCGTATGGAATTAATGGCACGTGAAAACATGGCTCATGCGAACCGTCGCATGAATACAGCTCTTCATAAAATGGATGAGAACAACCCATTCTTACGATTTGAAGAAATTGAAGATCACATTCGTGATTTAGAACTTCGCATGAATGAAGATCATGAGCGTGATACATTTGATATGAAAATTGCAAAACTTGAGCGTGAAATGAAAGAAAAGGATGAAGTATCCTTAACAAAAGAAGTAACAAAATAATTGTAGTACATTATAAAACGAGCTTATGATATAGTGATAGAAGAAAAGGTGTTGGAAAGCAATACCTTTTTCTTCTATTTATATGTGACAAGAAGGAGGGGAGCTGAAATGAAGAAACAATTTTCAAAATCACAACTAGTGGGGATGCTCCTCATCATATTTGGATTTGGTCTTTTTCTTGATATGATTCTCGGACATTTTGAACCGGGTGCTCTTATTTTTGCATTTATTATGATTATGTTCGGAAGACATTATCGGAAAAAGAATCGCTATGTGAGAGGTAATGTGTTTTTATTTGTCGGAGGACTTATTTTTTTATTCTTCCTGTTTTCATCAGCAGCCTTCGTGCTTGTTGTAGTTACTTGCTTAGCTTTCATCGGTTATCAGCTTATACAAGGACAGCAGAAGCCAAAAACTGTGCAGGTAGAAATTAAGGAAAAAGGATATATAGATGAAGAAAAACAAATCTATCGTACAGAACCATATCTTAAAAATATGATGGTAGGTAACGTAAGAATGATGGATCATATTTATGAATTAGAGGATATTAATGTCCAGTACGGAGTCGGTGATGTTGAAATTGACTTGACGACGGCGATGATTCCTGAAGGAGAAACGGTTATCGTTATTCGTGGCGTTATTGGTAACATTCGTTTGTATGTTCCGTACGATATTGAATTATCTTTAAATCATTCTGTTATTGTTGGTAGAGTATTACTTCCAGGACATGAAGAGACAGGATTTAATCGAAATGTTACATTCAAAACAGAACAGTATAGGGAAGCTCCTCGGCGTATTAAAATAATTTCTTCGCTTGTCGTAGGCGATACGGAAGTGAGGAAAGTATAATGAAAAAGCAAAAGAATATTTCATGGATGTATATTCGTTACTCTATGTTATCTTCTGTTAGTATTGCAATTATTTGTACGATTGTATATGTATGGAAAAGTAGAGAAGATGTATACGATTTATTGTGGAAAGAATCCATTGCTTCTGTTCCAATTAGCTTGTTCATTATGAGCACAAGTCTTCTTATTGGGGGAATTGTTGGATATGCAATTGGTTACTATATGCAGCAGCGTATTCAAGGTTTAAATACTTTTTTATTTGAAGTAGAGCGAGGTAATTTTCCAAAAGACGTTTCGTTTACTGCAGAGGATGAATTTCATGAAGTAGAGAGAAAGGTAATTGCGCTTGCTAAGCGATTAGAGGAACAAGCCGGATTATTTCAAAAAGTAACGAATGAACGAGCTCATTGGAATGAAGAGATGAGACAAGAAGCTATTTCTCAAGAAAGGCATCGATTAGCTAGAGAACTGCATGATTCAGTGAGTCAGCAGCTTTTTGCAATGTCTATGATGATGTCAGCTATTAATGAACAGGTAGCTCAAATTCCAGAAACAACAAAAAAGCAATTGCAGCTTGTGGAAAATATGGTTGTAAATGCACAATCAGAAATGAGAGCATTGCTGCTTCATTTACGTCCTGTACAACTTGAAGGTAAAAAATTAACAGAAGGTATAGAAGAGTTACTAACAGAGCTTTCAAGAAAACAGCATATGAAAATTGAATGGTTGATTGAGCCAATTCAATTGAAAAAAGGTGTGGAAGATCATTTATTCCGTATTGTGCAAGAAGCTTTATCCAATACGTTACGGCATGCGAAGGCAAAGAAAACAGAAGTTCGTCTTCGTCAAATCGATCAATATGCAATTTTAAAAATCATTGATGATGGTGTTGGGTTTGAAGTAGGTGTCAATAAAGCTGGATCATATGGTCTGAGGTCTATTCAAGAGCGTGTTCATGAAATTGGTGGAACACTAAAGGTACTAAGTTTTCCGAATAAAGGTACACAAATTGAAGTGAAAGTACCAATTATAATAGAGAGAGAGGGGGAGTAGCATGATTAAAGTACTGCTTGTAGATGATCATGAAATGGTGCGGATGGGTGTATCAGCGTATTTATCAACTCAGCCGGATATCGAAGTGGTTGGCGAAGCTGAAAATGGAAGAAAAGGTTCAGAATTAGCATTAGCATTAAAGCCAGATATTATTTTAATGGATCTTGTTATGGATGAAATGGATGGTGTTGAGGCAACGCGTGCCATTATTCAAGAATGGCCGGAAGCAAAAATAGTTGTCGTGACAAGTTTTTTAGACGATGAAAAACTATATCCTGTTATTGAAGCAGGTGCAACGAGCTATTTATTAAAAACATCAAGAGCGAGCGATATCGCAGATGCAGTACGAGCGACTTATGATGGGGAAACAGTACTTGAGCCGAAAGTTACTGGGAAAATGATGTCCCGTATGCGTCAAAAGAAAGAACAGCCACTTCATGAAGATTTAACAGAACGAGAGTTTGAAATCTTATTATTAATTGCAGAGGGAAAGAGTAATCAAGAAATTGCGGATGAGTTATTTATTGCATTAAAAACCGTAAAGACACATGTAAGTAATATATTAAACAAGTTGAATGTAAGCGATCGTACACAGGCTGTTATTTATGCATTTCGACATCAATTAACGAAATAAAATGTGGCTTCCACTGTATATGACTTGTTTCATTGGTGGAAGTTGCCTTTATTCCGCTATTTACGGGCAGTAAGATCTCCACCTCAAAATTCAGTGAAAGCAAAGAGGCTAGGGGTGGAGAAACTGCCCGTAAAAGCCCGATTGGTGAGGGTTAATAATCAGTGGGGGATGAAGAAAATCCCACTGATTAAAGTTTTACGTTATTGACGCATTCGTTTGTAAGCGTTATCATTCGATTGGAAATAGTACATATAAAGGGGGAGATTGTGTATGTTAGTTCAAACAGTATTTGAAATGGGTAAAAATAAAAAGTTAGGAAACTACGTGAATGCATTGCAAGCACTTAAGGTGCAATACGATATTGAAACAGGTTGTATTGCGATAATTGAAGCGACAGAAGAATATTATTTATTTCTAGTAAAACAAACAGATTGCTATGATGTTGTGAAAGTAGAAACAGTTGATACAAACCTTGAGTATTATACGAAAGCGTATAAAATAAGTAGTTTCAATCATACTTCCTATCAAGTGTAAAAAACTCCCTTAATCGGGAGTTTTTTACTAAGACACTTTAGGTTCAGAAGGAGTTTCAGTTAGTGGTATTGGTTTTGTGCTCTTTAATTTTGCGACTACAAGCCCGATTGTTGCTCCAGCAATCGCTGGTAATAACCAACCAATTCCTTCATTATAAAATGGAATGAATTCAAAGTAAGAGGTAATGAATGTAACAGATATATTTCCTTGCTTTAGCCCATCAAACATACTTATTACTGCAGCCCCGATTAAAGCACCAACATAAACAGAACGGTAACCACCAAAGTACTTATGGAGTAATGATAATAGTACGAGTACGATAGCAATTGGATATACAACTAGTAAAATTGGAACAGAGATTGCAATGATTTTTGTTAAGCCTAGGTTTGCTACTAGAAGTCCTAATACACAAATGATACCTGCTATCTCTTTGTAAGAAAATTTTGTAAATAATGTTGAGAAATATTGGCTACATGCTGATACAAGTCCAACGCATGTTGTTAAACAAGCCAGTGTAACGATAACCGCTAATAAGGCAAGGCCATATGGGCCGAATAACTGTTGTACAATAACAGTAAGTAATTGACCGCCATTTTTTGCATATCCAAGTGAAACACTAGTTACACCTAGCCAGCCAAGTGCTCCATATACGAGTACGAGCCCTGTAGCTGCAATAAGTCCTGCTTTTGTCGTTGCAATTGCAACAGCTTTACGATCTTCTACACCTTTTGAGCGAATTGCATTCACGACGATAATCCCAAATGCAAGTGCCGAGATCGTATCCATTGTTAAATATCCTTCCATAAATCCTTTGAAAATAGGAGAAGCTTGATACTCTTGCATCGCTGGACCTGAATTTCCGAGTGGTGTGAAAACACTTTTTACAAACAATAAGAAAATAGAGAATAGTAAAATAGGTGTTAGCACATTTCCGATACGATCAACGAGTTTAGAAGGATTTAAGCTAAGCCAAAATACGATAGTGAAAAAAATGACCGTATATATAAATAAGGATAAGCTACTAGTACGAATTGTTTCTGGTAAGAAAGAACTAACACCCATTTCGTAAGCGACGTTAGCGACACGTGGAATTCCCATGGAAGGGCCAATTGCAATATATACAACTACTGTAAATGAAATTCCAAATAAAGGGTGAACATGACTTGCAAGTTGTTGCATTCCATTTCCTGAAAGAGAGATTGCAATAACAGTTAATAACGGTAAGCCAACTCCTGTTAGTAAAAACCCGAGCATTGCTGGCCAGAAGTTTTCACCAGCGTTTTGTCCAAGCATTGGAGGGAAAATTAAATTACCTGCTCCAAAAAATAAAGAAAATAGCATAAGACCTGTGAAAAAAACATGTTTTTTTGATACAGTGTTCATTGTGTTTCCTCCTTTTATAAAAATTCATTCGTAAGAACACAAAAAACTCGCCCCTTAAAAAGGGACGAGTTATATTTACCCGCGATACCACCCTAGTTCATACACGTAGAAATACATCTATATGTATGCGGCTTTGCAACGTACAACATGATACGTGTTCCTTGTAACGGGGGACGACCGGTAAGAACTTACTACATCCTTCGGTTCTACTTCTCGGAGATGATTTTCGGTTACGAGCTGAACGTTGGCTTTCAGCAAGATGCCAACTCTCTGGGGAACAGCTTTATATAACGTACTCGTTCTCGTCAATGAATTTTGTTCAAGTATTCTGACAGTATTTTTACATGTTTTTTTCATAAAGTCAATAGATTTTCTGTAAAAAATTTTGAGGGAGTGTATCTATATGAGAAATAGAACGAATAAAATTTGCAAAAGCTTCCTGATCTGTCGGGCCTTCGGAGCGATTTCTGCCCTCTTTAAATGTCAAAAATTTATCTCCTCCATTTGCTAAGAAAGAATTGACTACTACAGAGTATATTTGATCATCGCGTAATGGTGTTCCGTCATCTAATGAAATTGTTTGGACGATGTTATTTTTCCAACTATAACGAATCCCTGAAATTTGTAGCATGCGAGTTTCTTCTTTCCATTGCTCTTGCAAGACGTTTCGAATTTCTTTTCCAGACAAATACATTTTAATTAATTTGTTGCCGAATGGTTGTATGAGGAAGGTATCTTCCCATGTAATTGTTCCTTTTTTTAAATTATGCCGGATGCTCCCAGGATTTACAAAAGCAATATCCGCCTGCATAGTTTGGCGCTGGGCTATTGCGAGAACTGTTCCTAAATTTGATTGGCCGTGTTCATTTTGATTACGAGTTAACTCATGGTCCGTTATTCCGAGTTGTTCCTCTACTTTAGATTGGATTTTTGAGGCGTAAGAATCTATCCAGTTTCTTGTGTGTAAATCAGGAGAAATTGCATTTTGATAGACAGGGACAATTGTTGCAGCTTTTTTCGTAATATCTTTCGTTTTACGATTTAATGTAAAGGTGACGTTTGAAAATGCTTTTCCGTATGAGTAGGCTTGAACAAGCAATTTGCCGTTCACATTTCCATTTATATAGGAGTGGGTATGACCACCAAAAATGATATCAACATCAGGATCTATTTGATTAGCTAAATCAGCTAAAGGTCCATTTGTATTACTTTCTGTCGTATTACCACCTAGGTGGGCAAGAATAACAAATGCATGAATGCCTTTCTTTTGTAGTTGATACACATAAAGATTAATCGAAGAAGCTTCATCTAAAAAACGAATAGAAGACATATCGTTGTACATTGTTAAAAAAGGAGTATCGTTTGTAGAAACGCCGATGAAGGCGATTGGAATCCCATCAATCCATTTAATTATATAGGGGGGGAAGAGTGGTTGATTCGTTTCACTGTATACAATATTTGCGGATATATAAGGAAAGGAGCTACCTGAAAATGAACTTGTTTGTGTAACGGATTCGCCATTAATTAGTTGTTGCAGAGCAATGGGCCCCCTATCGAACTCATGGTTTCCTATTGTACCAACATCAAATTGAAGATTATTTAAAAACTCCATCGTTGGTTCATCATGAAAAAGTGCTGAAATCGGAGGACTCCCACCAATCATATCTCCTGTATGAACAAGTAAGGTGTTAGGGTTTTTATCGCGGTAGGATTGAATGTAAGCAGATATGTAATCAGCACGCCCTACAGCTTTATCGTGCAACGCTGAAGTCGTATTTAATTGGCCGTGGAAATCATTGAGGCCGAGAATTTGCACGGATACGTCGGTAGGTGGAGAAGAAGGGGATAGAAAAGAAAAAATTAGTTTGATAAGAAAAGGGAGTAATAAGAAATAGTTCATATTGACACTCCTCAATTAAAATTATTTTAGGGTGTGGATTTTTACTTACTGCCCGAAAAGACCCGATTGGTGAGAGTTGATAATCAGTGAGGGATGAAGAAAAGCCTTACTGATGGACGTTTCACTTTATTGTATGAGAAGTGGAAGGGAATCTTTTGTAAAAAGTACGTAAAAGTATAGAGGTTATGTAAAAATTTTTTGAGAAATATGACAATTAGAACAGGAAGGCAGGAATCTTTTTTATTAATAGAGAATAATACTACAATCCACTTGCTGGAAAGAACAAACCAAAAAGAGGTGACGGAAATGCTTGCGATGGGTGTATTGTTCGGAATTATAGTAATTTGTGGTTTCATATGGTTATATTATTCGCGGTCATTTAAACAAGCAGAAGTGTTACTTTTTCAAAAAGGAAGTTTGTTGACAAGTCAATCCAGATACTTAGTATGTCCAAAGTGTGGAAGTGCACAGGCTAGAAGTGGAGGGTATCAAGAATGTTGCAAAATTAGGTTATGAAAGGAGAAAGCCTCACAAAATTATGTGAGGCTTTCTTAAAATTTTGTGGCACTCCAAATAGTCCAACGATCTTGTTCAATAATCGGAGCTATATTGTTTAGTTTAGAGTGAATGTGATGGAGTAATTGAGAAAGTTCATTGTCTGTTAATTCGTATAAAATGGATCGGCCTGTGCGTGGTGATAAATCTTGTAATAATGTTTCAATAGAATCATGGATTTTTCGCACTTCCCACATTGTTTGAAGGGGAAGTGGATACATGCCGTTTTGTGCGATTAGTTGTTGTATGTGCATTGCTTTTGGTCTTCGCTTTTCCTCTATTTGAATGAGTTTAGGATAGATGGAGAAGAAATACCCACGAATATGTTCTGGGCTTCCTGGAATTGTACAATCTTCAATGGTACGATCTTGAAGAATGAGCATTCCATTTTTCTTTAAGATACGTGAGGCCTCTTGTAAAAATTTCGGGATGTCTTGTAAATGATGGATAACAGCACGAGAAATCACAATATCAAAAGTTTCATTAGCAAATGGCATATGGTGGGCATCACCATGAATAAATGAGATGTTTGGGACGGAAGCGCAATTTTCTGTTGCCGCTTGCAACATTTTTTTTGAGAAATCGAAGCCGATGACTTTGCTAGCTCT
The DNA here is from genome assembly GCF_000374885.1 of Bacillus sp. 105MF. Lineage (NCBI taxonomy): Bacteria > Bacillati > Bacillota > Bacilli > Caryophanales > Bacillaceae > Bacillus > Bacillus sp. 105MF. The sequence continues at coordinate 334,904 of NZ_KB895565.1, forward strand.
CATAAGAGCCAGTTCTTTCGTATAAATACCACCACCGCAGCCGATATCAATTATGTTTTTACCACTTACATCAATTATATTTTGAATCATTTCACACCAAGAGGAATCTGCTTTTCGCGTGGCGTAGGTGTACTTATTATGAGCATCATGAAAATTAATGGACATGTGAAAACCTCCCTTCGTATTTAGTATATCTTATTTCATCATACATAACGTTTTTGTTTCATTTTCAAGAACAATAAGCTTTTCTTATTGTTCTAGATAGGAGGGAAAAAGTTGAAAAGAAAATGGATGTTTTTCTTACTATTTTTTTTATTAGCATCGTGTAGTCAAGTTGAACAAAAAAAGGAGAAAAAACAAGTAGAAGAGACGGTGAATCCTATGCAGGAAAGTATACAAGTAACAATTATACAAAAAGGAAAGCTTGAAAAGGTTTTAAAGCAAGAAGAAGCAAAGAAAGTGGTAGATATTATTAATAAAGCTGAGAAACAACAAATAACAGGGGGTTTTGGAGAACCAGAGTACGAAATCCAAATTGAGAAAAACGGAAAGAAGAAAATATATCGTGCATGGCTAAGAGGGGAATCTCGCCAAGGGTGGCTGCAGGATGAAAAAGAGACGTATATGCTTACAAAATCTGATACAGAGCAACTTTTATCTATACTTCCAGGTGCTACTGAGCAACAAAATGATGATACAAAAGTGAACGCTTTAATAGAAGTGACAAAAAAGGACATGCAAATTACTGCTTTTCATATTAAAACAGATGAGAAAAAAATAAAATACACAGTATTTTATACAATCTCGGATTCTTTATATAAAACTTTAGAAAAAGAAGGGGAGTATTATTTTCAATTGATCTTTCCTGAAAAAATGCAACAGGTAGTCGGAAAGAAAATGAGTGAAACTATTGTAGGAGAAAAAGTTAGAGAAGGATATAAACAATATGAAGTGAATCTTACTGTACCTATAGAGGGGGCATCAACTTCCCAGTTAAAAGCATTAGAAACTTATTATGATCATTATGATTTACAAGTATTGAATCATAAAAAAGAAAAAGTAGGTACGTTTCAAAATATTATTCAAATTGTAAAAGAGTATGGTGAAAAAATGAATTTGCAAAGATAGTCAAAAACTTTCCTAGGAAATGATAATAGAGTGAACCTAAAAGGTTCACTCTATTATTTTGTTTTGGTAGACGGCTCATTTAACGATTTTCGTGTAATAAGATAGGAAATCATAAGAGCAGAAAGAATAATAAGAATAATAAAGAGATGCTTTGGTAACAAATCTAATAGTAAGACATAGCCAACTGTATAAAAGATTAATGCCGAAGCTAAAAAAGAAAGGGCACTAATCATGAAAGATTGTAATCTCATTTTTATCTACCTCCTTTCGTTATTAGTTTTGGCTAAAATTGGATGAAATAAACGTCATTTTTAATAATTGAACACGCTCTACAAAAAAAGAAATAAGCTATCCAAAATTTTGGTTAGCTTATTTCTTTTTTGGAAAAATATAAAGGTGTATATTTAATTCGTTAGTTTAGTAACAAATAGCGGGATAAATCTAAATCGTTCATATATTTTTCACAAAAACACCATGTTTATAGTGATTAAAATCACAACCTTCCATTTTGGCTTCGTTTACAATAACAATAGACAAGGAAATAGAGGAGTGGGATACAATGTTAAGTGAAAAAACAATGGAAATTGTAAAATCAACAGTACCATTATTACAAGAAAAAGGTGTTGAAATTACGACACGCTTTTATCAAATTATGTTCTCGGAACATCCAGAATTATTAAATATTTTTAACCATACAAATCAGAAAAAAGGAAGACAGCAACAGGCTTTAGCAAGCGCAGTGTATGCAGCAGCAACGTATATTGATAATTTAGAAGTTATTATTCCTGTTGTAAAACAAATTGCTCATAAACATAGAAGTTTAGGAATTAAAGCTGAACACTATCCAATTGTAGGGAAATGTTTACTACAAGCAATTAAAGAGGTTGCAGAAGCACCACAAGAAGTGTTAGATGCTTGGGGAGAAGCGTATGGTGTAATTGCTGATGCATTTATTAGTGTCGAAGCAGGAATGTATGAAGAGGCAGCGGAAAAAGAAGGTGGATGGAAAGATTTCCGTAACTTTATCGTTGTAAAAAAAGAGATAGAGAGCGACGTAATCACATCATTTTATTTAAAACCAGAAGATGGAGGGAAGCTATCTTCATTCTTACCTGGTCAATATGTAACGATCCAATTAAATATAGAGGGTGAAACATATACACATAATCGTCAATACAGCTTATCAGATGCTTCTGGCAAAGACTATTATCGTATTAGTGTAAAACGAGAAACAGCTACAGAGACACCGGATGGAAAGATATCTAATTATTTACATGATCACATCCAAGAAGGAGATATTCTTCCATTAAGTGCACCAGCAGGAGATTTCGTATTAAATATGGATTCAAACTTACCGGTTGTGTTAATCAGTGGCGGTGTTGGTATTACGCCGATGATGAGTATGTTAAATACATTAATTGAGCAAGCTTCAAATCGTAAGGTATATTTTATTCACGCAGCATTAAATAGCAATGTGCATGCGATGAAAGAGTATGTACAGCAAGTAGAGAGCGACTATGAACAAGTAGAAGCATACACTTGTTACTCTTCGCCAACAGAACAAGACCTACAAATGAAAAACTTTGATAAAGAAGGTTTCATTGATTTAGATTGGCTGCAATCTATCATTCCTACGTCTGAAGCAGAATTTTACTTCTGTGGCCCGGTACCATTTATGAAGCATATTAATGCGGCTTTAGTAGAATGGGGAGTTTCACCTGAACACATTCATTATGAATTTTTCGGACCGGCAGCAAGCTTATCATAAGGCAAACAAAAAAACGAGGTATTAGTTTACCTCGTTTTTTGTTTGTTCTCGTAACAAGCGATTTACTGTTTCACGACGTACACCGATAAGTTGTCCAATTTCTGTTTGTGTTAATATTTCATAAATGGGAATTCCTCCTAAATAGAGTGCGAACCACTCTTGTAGACGGTGGAGACGTTCTTTTGGAGAAACAGTTGTTAATTGATCGATTCGTTGCTGCATCATTCGCAATTTCGTTTGTAGTTGCATGGCGATGTCAGCATATAATTCTGGATTCTCCTGTAGTTTTTCGTACCATGTATTACATACAATGGGCTGGACCTCTGTCTTAATTAAAGCGATGGCTGTACCATGATATTCTTTCGGTGAAATTAAAGAATGGTGAGGAATTGTCTCACCAGGAACGATAATATTAAATAAAAATGGTGTTCCGTCTTCTTGTAACCGAACGACCTTTAATAGACCAGTTTTAATAAAATATAAAGGTCCTTCTTCACCTTGACGAAATAGTATATCCCCTTTATGTAGAATCAATGTTAGCACCCCATTATTTAGTTCTATTAGTTTATTGTAAGTGATATACATATAAATTCAAATACAAATACAAAAGGTGATGTATATATCCATTTTGATTTTCCAATATATAAATCGTTGCTATGAAGAACAAAATGTGACCGCACTCGTTTTTCTCTTTGCTTTCACTTGGTATGGGGCAAGAAGAGGGGCTGATTGCTTCTATGCATAGTCGGATGATCTCTCTCACTTACAAAGAAAGGTTTTATGTCAGTTTTTCAATTTGTATTTATATTGTTATAAACAGCAATTTTATTGACGAAACGTATGCTATTACAGTAGTATACTATTTAGTGTGTAATAGTACTAGCAATGAATACGCTGTAGGGGGTTTAGTATATTGTTAGATGCGAAAATGACTGATATGAAAATTCCAGCTAATGCTGTCATACATGTGGAAGAGATGAAAGGTGGAGTCGTTCTATCAGTTGAAATAGATGGTCAAATTATTTATACAATGGCTTATGACGAAGAAACGGATAGCTACGCTGAATTGTATGATAGAAATGATAAACGAGCACGTCAAGTCCATGAAGATTTTATGGGGTGGTCACTTCTTCACTAAAAGATGTCAATATGACATCTTTTTTTTGTTGAATCGATTGATTATACGAATTTATGTAATAAATAGATAAAGTTTGTAATAATTGATTTTGCATTGTTAGCATATTGTAAAGGCAAAGTGTCTTTTTTTTCGCTATCATAGGGGTAACAGCCCAGCTATAGGAGTGTGATCAACATGGACAAATTACATGTTTCAAATTTGATGTTGTTGTGTGTGTGTACAGTATTATGTTTTATTTTAGGGATGTTTTTGTATTCCTGCGTATGAAAAAACGCATTCTAAAAAGAACGCGTTAGAGGAAAGAACTGATAATCAGTTTGGTTCCAAGAATAATTAATGTGATACGCAATAAATTGATAATCGCATTACCGCTTAATTTTGTATTAATGTAAGCTCCGATTTTTCCGCCAATCCAAGCGCCTGGAATAAGAATCAATGCATAAATCCAGCTTACATTGCCAAGAGAAATATGAGTCAAAGAACTTACAATTGCTGATAAAAAGACAATAAACATTGAAGTTGCAACAGCAATTTGTGCAGGGAATGCAAAAAGAAGCATCATTGCTGGAACGAGCAATACACCGCCACCAATTCCAAATAATCCAGATATGAAACCAACTACAAATGCGATAATAATCGAAAGAAACGGTGGGAATTGATAATAAACGGTTTTACCTTCAGAATCCGTGAAAGATCGTTTAATAACAGTTGCATTTGAGAGGGAAAGAGGTTTCAATTTATCACGTAACAAGAGAAGGATAGATACAAAAATAAGGAAAATTCCAAAATATAAAGAGAAAGAATCCTGATTCAAAAATTTATTTGCCCACGATCCAATAATCCCTCCAGGACCGCTCCCTATAAATAAAATAAGTCCACTTTTATAATCTACTCGCTTATGTTTCATATAAGTAAGAGTAGAGGAGAGACCAGTGAAAACTACGGTCACAATTGATGTTCCAACTGCGAGTTGTGGTGATAAACTATGCAGTCCAATTAGTAAAGGGACGATGATAATTCCTCCGCCAAGTCCTACTAGGCTTCCGACTGTTCCTGCGATTAATCCAATGAAAAGTAACATGATATATTCCAAAATTGCCAACTCCTCTGTATAACTAATCCAACATTCATTATACACACTTTTTGAAAAGAAATAAGATTGTTCACAAAAAAGTCGTCTTCCTAGAAAAATAAGGAAGACGACTTTTGATTAGAAAATTAAATGTAATAGATAATAGAATAGAGCAGCTAATGAAGCTGAAATTGGAAGTGTAATCACCCATGTAATTAACATACGCTTTGCAGTTCCCCATTTTACACCTTTTACACGATGTGAAGCACCTACCCCTAAAATAGAAGAAGAGATAACGTGCGTTGTACTAACTGGTAAATGAATAAATGTTGCTCCGAAAATGACAAGAGATGATGATAAATCAGCAGCTACACCGTTTACAGGACGAATTTTCATAATTTGTCCCCCAACAGTTTTAATAATTTTCCATCCACCGACAGAAGTACCAAGACCCATTGCAAGAGCACATGAGAATTGAACCCATAAAGGAATATCTCCAGAATTATGAAGGCCATTTGTCATTAATGCCATTGTAATAATACCCATTGCTTTTTGAGCATCGTTTGTACCATGTGTATAAGCTTGTAGTGCTGCGGTAAACACTTGGAATAAACGGAAGTTTTGATTCGTTTTCGTTAAATTAAAGTTTTTAAAGACAACTTTAAAAATACTATACACGATAAAACCAATAACAAATGCAACGATTGGTGAAATAATTAAAGCTTCAATAATTTTAATAAATCCTTTGAAATTAATTGCACTTAGACCAGCAGCAGCAATTGCAGCACCTGCGATTGCACCAATAATTGCATGCGAAGAACTACTTGGGATTCCATAGTACCAAGTAATTAAGTTCCAAACAATTGCAGCAAGCAGAGCGGCTAAAATAACATATGATCCATGTTCTAAAGCAAAAGGATCAACAATGTCTTTTGTAATTGTTTTTGCTACACCTGTAAATGTCATTGCACCTAAAAAGTTCATAATAGCTGCCATGATAATGGCTTGTCGTGGCTTCAAAGCTTTGGTAGAAACAGCTGTCGCAATGGCGTTCGCTGTGTCATGGAATCCATTAATAAAGTCGAAAGCTAAAGCACAAATGACTATTAAAACAGTTAAAATCAAGACTGTATCCATGATCAAACTCCTTACGCGTTCTTCATAATAATTGTTTCTAATACGTTTGCAACGCTTTGACAGCTATCAGCAACTTCTTCTAGCTCTTCATAAATCTCTTTGAATTGAATGATCTTGATCGGATCTTTTTCACGAGAGAATAAATGTTTAATGGCGTGACGACGAATATCATCACACTGTGATTCGTAATCCTTAATTTTAATTGCATTTGTGCGAATGTCCACTAATTTCTTATTCGACATAAGTTCAACGGAATTTGCAATTTCAATCGCACATTGATTAATTGCCTCCACAAATTTAATCATGTATTCATCTGCCTCTGTAATAGAATACATTTCGAATAAACCTGCACTGTGGTCTAATCCGTCTAGTACATCATCCATGCTCATTGCAAGTTGCAGGATGTCTTCACGTTCAATAGGAGTAATAAACGCTTTGTTTAGCTCCATAATGATTTCATGAATAAATGAATCACCTTTTGACTCATATTCTTTCATGCGCATAGAAAATTCTTTTAAATCGCTAGCATTTTTAATTTTATACTCCACGAAAAATTGCGCGCCTTCTTTTAAATTTTCAGAAACATTCATTAACATTTCAGAAAATTTATCTTTTTTAGATTTAAATACCATTATTGTTACCCCCACGAAAAGTAATATATGTAAAATATATTGGCTAGTCAATTCTAACAAAAAACTGTCGGTTTTTAAAACATTTTATCGAAAAGTTTACAAAAACTTAACATAATACATATTGATGCATTAATAATATTAATAACGACTAATGAATATCTTACTTGTAGAATGTCCTTTTCTTGCAAAAAGTATGAATGAGAAAGAAATACTTTACACTTGAAGAACTATTACGTTATTATAATAAATTCAAAAGGAGGGAGTTTCTTCCTTTTTCTGATGAAAGTGTAAATAAATGAAGGAAGTGAATAAATGAAATTGAACAACACTCATTTCAAGAAAATGCTTGAGTGGTTCAACAAGAGGAAGAAATTGCGCAATATATTATTAATTTTTGGCGGTTTTTTCGTTACCCTATTTATTGCGGTAAATATAATGATCTCCATTCAAGACATATCTGCATTAAAACAGGCTGTTCCGCAGCCAACACTTATTTATGATGCAAATAAAGAAGTGGCAGCAAAGCTATCTTCTTCCAAGGCGGAAGGTATTAAAAGAAAAGATATTCCCGATATTATGATTCAAGCGGTTGTAGCAGTAGAGGACAAAGAGTTTTTTAGCCATCATGGTATTGACTATAGTGGGATTATGAGTGCCCTATTAAAAAATATTACGGCGGGAGAAGTAGTTGCTGGTGGCAGTACAATTACACAACAGCTTGCGAAAAATGTATTTTTAACACAAGAACGTACATTTTCACGTAAGTTTAAAGAGTATTTTTTGACGAAGAAGATAGAGCGTACGTATACAAAAGATGAAATTATTGAAATGTATATGAATCAAATTTATTTTGGTGAAGGAGCTTGGGGGATAAAAAAAGCAGCGAAATCATATTTCAATAAAGAAGTAAAAGATTTAACAATAGCAGAAGCTGCGACAATAGCAGGATTAATTAAGGCACCATCAACCTATTCACCATATAAAAATTTTAATAAGTCAATTGAAAGACGGAATGTTGTTTTAGCACTAATGAAAGAGCAAGGGTATATTACAGAAAATCAATACAAGAAAGAGCAAGAGACAGGTCTTGCATTACGACGAGGTGTTGATGATAAGTATAAAGGAAAATATTCGCAGTATGTGGATTATATTGTACGTGAGGCAATGGAGAAATATGAATTGACGCAAAATGAAATTTTAGCTGGTGGATATCGTATTTATACAGAGCTTGATCCGAAAAAACAACAAGCAGTAGAAGATGTTGTGAATAATGATAATTATTTCCAAGGGAGTAACGCTGATCAGCTTATGCAAACGGGCGTTGTTTTGATGGACCCGAAAACTGGTGGTGTACCCGCACTAGTCGGCGGGAGGGGGACGTATCAATTTTTGCAATTTAACCATGCAACGCAATTAAAAAGGCAACCTGGTTCAACCCTAAAACCTTTTGCCGTATATGTACCAGCATTAGAACAAGGATATGAAGTGTATGATGTTTTAAAAGATGAGCCGCTTAATATAAAAGATTATGCGCCCCAAAATAGTGATCATGCTTTTCATGGTGATGTTACAATGTATGAAGCGATTGCTAAGTCCTATAATGTACCAGCTGTTTGGTTGTTAGAACAAATTGGATTGGAAAAAGGTTTGAAGTCATTAGAGCGTTTTGGTATCCCACTACAAGCAGAAGACCGTACTCTTCCTATTGCTTTAGGGGGAATGCATACTGGAACTTCTCCATTTGTAATGGCTCAAGCTTATGCTACTTTTGCTAACGATGGTGTACAAGTTGAAGGGCATGCAATCCGGGAAATACAGAATGCTGAGGGAGAAACAGTTGGGAAATGGTATAAAAAAGAAACCCGTGTAACGAGTGAGAAAGTTGCTCAAAAAATGACGTACTTATTAAAGGGTGTTGTTGAAAAAGGAACGGGTGAAAAAGCAAAGGTGAAAAATATTGATACTGCTGGAAAAACGGGAACCACTCAGCTTGTGGATGGTCCAAGCAGCGGAGCGAAAGATTCTTGGTTTGTTGGCTATACACCGGATTTAGTGGGAGCTATTTGGATAGGATATGATAAAACAGACAGTGAGCATTATGTGCCAGGTGGTAGTCAAATTACAACGACAATGTTTCGAGATATTATGAAAAAAGCTGATGAAAACCCTAGTCAAAAAGCATTTCAATTATCACTTATATCAGAGGCTGACTATTCGAAACAATTAAAGACAATTGAAGAAGAAAAGAGAAGAAAAGAAGAAGAGAAAAAGCGTCAAGAAGAAGAAAAACAGAGAAGAGAACAACAAAAAGAATGGATTGATAAAGTAAAAGAGTGGATTCCATTTTTGTAAAAATAAAAAGAGGCGAATGATTATATTCGTCTCTTTTTTTATGAAGGGAAAAAAATTTTTAGCAAGTGTATTATTGTTCATTGAGACGAATGATTACGTTGGAATGGGATTGTGAAGTGTAAATAATGGAAATTGTTCCTTTGCTAATTGGCTCATAAGGTAGGTCTTCTTCGTATTTTCCAATATTTTTATTGTGAATGGATAATGTGATTTCATCGATTTTCTGATTTTTATATTGTTCTTTAATTTTTTTAGCAATCTGATTCAGGTCATGATGGGAAGCAGCTTTTGTAATAATCATTCCTTTGATAACTTTTTTTTCTTTAGATGAGGAAGAAGATAGAGGGACTGTATTTTGTTTTGCATATAGTAGCTCATATGGAGCTATATTGCTGTTTTCTGCTGCTTTTGATGTAGCCGTATATTCTAAAGTTAAAAAGAATGCTGAGCATAAAAATATACATGACATAAGGGAAATCCAAAAGCGTATTGACAATAAGACGTTCATTTTCATCCCTCTTTCATATCATTGTCTTCTTTATCTATCATACAAAATAAGCGTTAAGCTAGAGTAAATTTGAAGTAAAGAAACGTAAAGAAGGAAATCAAATATTTAAGATGAGATGAATAGCATCTAGTTATTCCTTATTGTGTATGTATGTTAGATTTGGAATGGAGGAAGAGACAGCAGTTAGAAAAGTGAAAAAAGAAACAGGAATAGACATCGAACGAATTAAGCTTTGTGGCATTTCTCATGAAAGAGGAATAGATAATACATATTGATTAGGGGAATGGATTGGCGGAGAGCTAATGACGTGTGCTGAAAGTTTACAAATCGCATATTTTGAATATATTTATTTGATTATATCAGTGGGGCTTCATCCCCACTGATTATTTTTAGGGAGATGCTATAAGCCAGCCCCTTTTTGTGCTAATGGAATTGAGATGATAAATGTTGTTCCGTTTTCATTACTAGAAACTTTTAAAGTTCCATTGTGATTTTGAATGATTTTTCTTGTTACTGATAATCCGAGTCCAGTTCCTGCATCTTTTGTAGAGAAGAATGGATCAAATATATAGTCTTGAATCGCTGGAGGAATACCAGTTCCATTGTCTTGGAAAGTAATGCGAGCAAAATTATCCAAACGATGACTAGTGATTTGAATGGACAAAGGTTTATCGCTTTTTGCATCCACAGCATTTTGAAATAAGTTTAGGAAAACTTGAACGAGCTCATGTCGATCAATATTCACTAATATGTCTTCTAAATCGGAGGATAAATTATATTCAATAGAAATGTTATGCAAAAATACTTCACTAGCTAGTAGCTGTTGGATATATTCACGTAAAAAAGTATTGATGGGAAATGGTTCTCTTTTAAATTCGTGTGCTTTTGAAATAGATAAAAATTTCGTGATGATACTATTGGCACGATCTAATTCAGGAATGAGTAAATTTTGAAAAAGCTCTTTATTAGAAGGTGAAACACTTTCTTGTAAAAATTGTAAATAACCGCGTACTGTTGTAAGTGGATTACGAACTTCATGTGCAATTCCAGCTGCAATTCGACCCGCTAATGCAAGTTTTTCAGCATCACGTTCGGTATTTAAATAATGAAAGACACTAATCACACGGAAGATCTCTCCATTATAGTCACGAATAATTCGGTTATTAGAAATTCCATAATTTGTATCTAACACTTCTTCGTTATAAATTTCTTTTCCGCTTCTTAATGTTTCTAATGCCTTAATTTTTTCTTCAGGTAGGTTTAATAACTGTTGAATCGGTTTGCCGATGATATCGCTCCGTGATATTCCCAAATCATCTACTGCAGATTGATTACATAATGTAATGATGCCTTTATTGTCAATAAAGGTGACATGATGCGAAAATGCATCAAAAATATGAACAAAGTGCTTTTCAAGTTGCTCAAATAGAAATAAGGAATCGCAAGTTAGTACAAGGTTTGATTCTCTCTCTTGCTTTGGTATGCGATTGATGGAATGAGAAGTCCCTTTTTTATGTAACTGTAAACCTAGTTGTGAGTTTTTATATGTAAAATGATGTGGTAGTTGATTCACCAACTGCTCATAAAACTGTACTTTTCTTTCTAATTCTTTTATTTGCTTTTCATGAGATAAAGTAGTATCCTCTTGAATCATAAATAAATAACTCCTCAATTTAAAAATTCTTCCATCTAGTATATCATATTTTATAAAGATGCTCTTGAAGAAGATTGAAACTTTGTTAATTAGGTGTGTATAGATTTATAGAAATGGGATAAGGAGGGGGAAAGGTGATTTCTATTGGATTAACAGGATGGGGAGATCATGATTCTTTATATGCAGATTCCTATGAAAATAGAAATAAATTGCGAACATATAGTGAGTATTTCCCTATTGTTGAAGTAGATAGTTCATTTTATGCTATGCAACCGGTTCGAAATTATATGAAATGGGCGGGGGAAACGCCAAAAAATTTTTCGTTTGTTGTTAAAGCGTATCAAGGGATGACGGGACATATGCAAGGAGAGATTCCATTTTCAAATATTGATGAGATGTTTGAAATATTTAAACAATCGATTATTCCGCTTCAAGAAGCGCATAAATTAAAGGCGATATTATTCCAATATCCACCTTGGTTTGATTGTCAGAAGAAAAATGTAGATTTACTTCGTTATACAAAAGAAAAGATGGAAGGCTTACCGTGTGCCATAGAGTTCCGAAATCAAACGTGGTTTCATCCTAGTATGCATGATAAAACGTTGCAATTTTTAGAACAGGAAGAATGGATTCATACGATCTGTGATGAACCACAAGCTGGCATTGGTTCTGTTCCACTTGTATTAGAAGCAACTCATCCTGAAATGGCACTGATACGCTTTCATGGTCGTAATATTCATGGATGGCTTGATAAAGGAGAAAATTGGCGAGCAGTTCGCTGCTTATATCGTTATAATAAACAAGAGCTAGAAGAATGGACAGAGCGATTACATACATTGCAGAAAAAGACAAAAAACATATATGTACTATTTAATAATAATTCAGGCGGGGATGCTGCTGATAATGCAAAACAACTCATGGAGATGATGCATATTACATACGGCGAACCAAAACCGGAGCAACTCAATTTATTTGAATAAACGCAAAAAAGAAAAACACTGTACAAACAGGGGGAATGTACAGTGTTTTTCTATATGAAAAAGAGGGTAACAATGTTACTGAGCGTTTGGTTGATTCATCAATTGTTGGCTTCTTAATAAATGATAATAGTTATCATTATCGTTGTCAATATTTTTTCGTAAATAAAATAAAAAACTTGATGTTTATGTGGAAATAGCCTGGTGTGGGTTTTGAATAAAGTTTAACAGTACTCCAACAGAAGTCCCATTCCTCAAGCACGTGTAGGGCATAGCCCAGGTGGTAGGGAGGGGATGAATGTTGGTCGTGCATAGCACGAAGTTTCTATTTCCTTTTTATGTAACTTTGTGTATACTAGCAGAAAAAGGAACGTACATTCTATTTCGTGTTTAGGAATCTGAAAAACTATATCGAAAAAAGGGGGAGGGGATGACAATGTTGCTAAGCCAAAAATACGAGATTTTCCCAACCAAAGAACAAAAAGAAACGTTAGATCGTTGGCTACAATATTGTCGTCAAGCTTATAACTCTGCTTTTTTAGATAAACAAAGAAAATATAAGGAAAACAAACAATTGTATACACGTTCTGACATGCAAAAACAACAAGTCATCGATAAGAAGAGGTATCCTTTTCTAAAAGAAGTGCCATCACAGCCTTTACAAGAAGTATTTTTACGATTGGAAAAGGCATATGATGGCTTTTTTCGTGGGGATGTGGGTTATCCAAAATTGAAACAGTATAAAGACTATAATAGTCTCACTTTCCCTCGATTTGGATTCAAACCGAATGGGAAACACCGCTTTGCGATGTCATTTGCAGAGAACGGAAAATTATATAACAAACGATTAGGGGAAATGGATATCCATCTGCATCGTCCAATAGAAGGAACCATTAAACAATTGATTATAAAACGCCAATCTAAGAGATGGTACGCTATTTTTAGTGTCGAAAGACAAGTTGTACCTTCCTCTATTACGATAGAAAGTGCGATTGGTATAGATGTGGGTCTGAATAAATATGCTGCTCTTTCCAATGAAACTGTATTTGAAAATCCAAGATTTCTTCTGCAAAAAGAAAAGCTACTGAAGAAAGCGCAGCGTAACCTTTCGAAGAAAAAGAAAGGCTCTGCGAACTATAAGAAACAAATAGAACGGATTCGGAACCTTCACGAAAAGGTAACGAACCAAAGAAAAGATTTTTTGCATAAATTAAGTTATCATCTAACGCAAGTGTATTCGGTGATTTGTATAGAAAATCTCGATATCCGAAATATGGTTCGGAATCGGAAAGTATCGAAGTCGATTTCGGATGCGGGCTGGGGTGCTTTTCGCAGGATGCTTTTGTATAAGTGCAAGAAATTTGGAGGCCTACTTGTGAAAGTAGATCCAGCATACACATCGCAAGATTGTTCTGGTTGTGGAAATCGTGTGAAAAAATCACTTTCTATTCGGACGCATATTTGTGCAAAGTGTGGAACGGTATTAGACAGGGATCATAATGCAAGTCTAAACATTTTGCGAAAAGGGTTAGAACAATTACTTGTGAGAACGACTGAAGACTGAAACTGTAGGGCAAGGTTGTGTCCAAACAGTATAAACGACGCCTGTGGAGAGTATGTAAGACTGCTTGGATTCTCAAGCAGCAACACTCTATGAAACAGGAAGCCCCTTCTTCAAACGACTCGTAAGAGTGTTAAGGAGGGGTCATTCACTTGAAAGTGGTAAACAAGCTGAAGAAATATTAAGGAATCAACGTGCAGACGTAATAGCAACCGGAAGGCCTTTATTAGTAAATCCATTTTGGAGCGTCAACGCATCGAAAAGTTTAAAAGTTTAAAAGTTTAAAAGTTTAAAAGTTTAAAAGTTTAAAAGTTTAAAAGTTGAAATAGATGGTCCTGGTGTATATAAGAAGTATTGGTACGCTTAATGTGTATTTAAAACAAAGCTTAACCGTTTGCAATAAAGTTGTATGGTTTATAAAAAAGAACAGCGATTAGCGCTGTTCCTTTTTTATTACATATTGTTGTAAATCAAAAGGAGTGATTTCTTGAATAAACTCCTTCGAGATAAGTGATTGAACGAGTGTACTTTCTGAGATTGTAGCACCTGTTTTCTTTTGATAAGCCTGTTTTAATAAACCAAGTTTTTCTGCTATTTCTTTTGGTAATTCAATTGTTAATGTGTTCATAATTTCTCCCCCTTGTTATTAGAGTACCACTACAATATAGGAGAAACAAGAAAAGAGAATATGAAACATAAAAAAGGTTACCAAGTTTAAAGTTGGTAACCTTTTTTATGTATAAGAACCATGGCTGTTTTTTATGCAATACCGATATATTTTAAAGTTTTTGATGGGGTACTATGATCAAAGAAGTGTTGTAAAAATGCAATATCAACACCAGATTTATATGCACAATATCCCCAAGTTTTTCGAAGTGTATGTGAGCTAATCCCTTCTAAACCAACTTCTTTTGCAGCTTTGTTTAAAATATACCATGCATGCTGTCTTGTAATGGATTTTGTTCCTTTTTGAGACTTTAATAATGGTTCATTTCGTTTCCATGTTTTACGTTCTCTCATATAATCTTCGATTGCATGCTGTAAGTCTTCGTTTACAGCGAACCATTTATGTTTTTTAACTTTTTCATTGTAAAATAAAATGGAGTGACGAACATTTTCATTCTCATCGATGACATCACCAACTTTTAATTGTAAAATCTCGCTTACTTTTAGACCGGAATTTACAGCTAATACGAATAATAAGCCATCACGTTTCGAAGATTGTAAAAGTATATTTTTGATTTTTTCTAATTGTTTTTCGTTTTGAATAGGTTGTCCTGCTTGTTTCATTTCACGCACTCTCCTCTTTTATATGTGTAAAGGAAAGGATTAACTTGTTTACTACTATAAAGGGAGAGTGTGAATTTCATGTGAACTCCTCGTGAAATTAAGACAAATTATTTGACTTCTTTTATTTTTTGTAAATCAAAATAAAAGACGACACTATCATTGGTATTATATACACCATATTTGGCATGGTGTAGTTCCAAAATGTTTTTTACAATTGATAAACCAAGTCCAGTTCCTCCAGTATGGCGGCTACGGGAAGCGTCTAGACGATAGAAGCGATCCCATATCTTTTGTAAACTTTCCTCTGGGATTGGATTACCGGTATTCTCAATTTCCACTTTTACTTTTTCTTCATTTTCTATAACACGAATACGAATTTCTTTACCATCAGGTGTATAGCGAATTGCATTGCTGAGTAAATTCACAACAACTTGCTCAATGCGATTGCGATTTGCTTCAACATATATAGAGGGATTTGCATCGATTTCTACTTGTAATTGTTTTTCTTCCATACTAAATAATAGCTTCGTATACACTTGTTGGACAAGTTCACCAAGTGAAAAAGTATTCATTTCTAGTTTATACGTGCCAGATTCTAGTTTTGCTAATTCTAGCATTTCTACGATGAGTCGATTCATGTTTTCTGTTTCTTCTAAAATAACATCCGTATAGTATGTGTTATCTTTGCTGACGCCATCTTTAATACCTTCTGCAAAGCTTCTAATAACACTCAGTGGTGTTTTTAATTCATGAGATACGCCAGAAATAAATTCTTTTCTAGTTTTTTCTAATTGGCGTTCTCGTTCGATATCTTGCTGTAATTTTGTATTCGCAATGTTTAATCGATCGATTCGATCTTTTAAGTTTACTGATAATGTATTAATACTACTAGATAAACCGCCAATTTCATCATCTACTGAAACGGGTAACTTTTCGGTGAAATCAAAATTAGCCATTTTTTTTGTGACTCGGTTCATTTTAATAAGCGGTTTAACAATGATTTTTGAATAATAAAAGGATAATAAAATAATGACGAGAAATACGACAATTAAGGCATAAACGTAATAATCTTTTAAAACGAGCATTGCTTCATTAACAGGCTGTAAGGAGGTCATCGTAAAAGCAAATTCTTTAATTTTACCTTTTTCAATAACTGGCTTTACAAAAACTTGACTTTTTCCATTCTCCTCTTCTCCGATTGTAAATGTTGTCAATTCATTTGAATTTGTTTTACCTAGTATCACAGATAGTTCCCAGCGCTGAATTCCTTGCAATGTCTCTAAATTATTTGCGAGACGAAGGTCGTTTTTGGAAGGAAGGTGTATTTTGGATACAATCCCTTCAAATGTATGGACGACAGGTTTTGTGTCTTTTGCATATTTATTTTTCTTAGCGTTTGTCCAATCAATATTGAATAATTCAAAGTCAGAAATGATGTTATCATTTTTCCATGTATTATAACGAGTCGTAATCTTAACAGGTATAACTATATCTTTTTTGAAAATTCCATCTATGAGAATAACATCATTACTTTTTAACTGTAAATTCATAAACTTCGTATATTCATCGATTGTTAAAATATTGTTGAGTGGAATGGAATACGATTTATTTGATTTATCCACAATCTCAATATAGTAATTATTTTCATCTTTTATAATTCCATTTGGATCTAATAAAACGACGTCAGCGTTTGTTTTTTCATGAAATTCTTGTTTGAGTTTTCTTATTTCCTCAAATGTTCCCTCACTTTTTTCATAACTTGATAAAAACTTTTCAAAGGCAGTTTGGACAGTTTGAACCTTTTTATTAATATAAAATGTTTCTAAAAACAATGATTGCCCAACGAAAAAAAGGAGGAAGGTAACAGTAAATAATGTTGATGTTAATAAAAATAGTTTAAAGACAATGCTTCTTTTTTTCACTTCTTCACCTCATAAAAGAATACTCGCATAAATATTTTCTCTATTATAACAAACGATAAAAGAAAGTAGATGCTGAAAATCTGTCTCTATCTGAAATAGTTTTTTATTAAAAGTCATATAAAGTAATTATTTGATTTAGAAAACAATAAAAAGAACTCGCCAGACGTATGACAAGTTCTTTTGTGTATTATTGTTGAATTGCCGCGTCTAAAGCGATTTCAATCATTTCATTAAATGTAGTTTGACGCTCTTCAGATGTTGTTTCTTCTCCAGTGAAGATGTGGTCACTTACTGTTAATACAGATAATGCATTTACACCGTATTTCGCTGCTAATGTATAAAGAGCAGTTGTTTCCATTTCTACAGCTAACACACCGTATTCACCAAGTTTTTTCACCATGTCCATGCTTTCACGATAGAATACATCTGCCGTTAAAACATTACCAACGCGAACATGTAATCCTTTTTCTGTTCCTGCATCATATGCTTTCTTTAAAAGATCAAAGTTTGCAGCTGGTGCAAAATCAAATCCAGGGAATGTTAAACGGTTCATGTTAGAGTCTGTACAAGCCGTCATTGCAATAATTACGTCACGTACTTTTACATCTTTTTGAATCGCGCCACATGTACCTACGCGAATTAAGTTTTTCACTCCATAGCTTTGGATTAATTCGTTAACATAGATAGAAATAGAAGGAACACCCATGCCTGTCCCTTGAACAGAGACACGTTTTCCTTTATAAGTTCCAGTGAATCCTAACATACCACGTACATTGTTATAGCAAGTTACATCTTCTAAAAATGTTTCTGCAATATATTTTGCACGTAGTGGATCACCAGGTAGTAAAATAGATTCAGCAATTTCACCTTGTTTTGCTTCAATATGAACGCTCATAAAAATCCTCCTTGTTATGTATAGATATAAATCAACATCACCTGCATTATACACTAGGAATCCTACCAATTAAAATCTTTTTCTTATTTGTAGTATATGCAAGATTCAACGTTTTCAATAGGTTGTTATTTATTACATAGCGGGTTTTTGTAAAAAAGAAATATATAAATACAAGTTGAAAAACCGATATAAACCTTTTCTTTTTAGGGGGGAGAGAGCATCCGACCATGCATAGAAGCGGTCAGACCCTCTTCCTGCTCCATGCCAAGTAAAAACAAAGAGAGAAAACGAGTGCGGGTCACCTTTTATTCTTCATAGCAACTACTTATATGTTGGAAAATCAAAATGGACATATGTAGAAAGAAGATGTAGCAATGTTCTTTTTATAGGTGCAATAGTCAGAATTGTGTTACAATTTATAAAAAAAGTATGGCAGGTGATTGTTTGAAAAATCTTGTCATTGGGCTAATTGCGTTACTATTTATTGTAGCTGGTGGATTTTACATGCAAAAGTATAAAGGAACGACAGAAACAGCAGGGGACATTCGAGAGGTAAAATGGGATATAAAAAATAGAAAGGGAAATGAAAAAATAGATATTACATTTCAACTGTTTAATAAAAATAACAACGAAATTCGTGGAGTTAATGATCGTATTAGAGCTATTATCGTGGACGAGCAGTTAAAGGGAATTCAGCGAATCACTCCTGCATTTGCTGGAAATGGTTCATATAAGCTATCCTCAGGTAAAACGAAAGATAAAGCATATACGATTTTCTTATATGAGGATCATGGTAAAACAGAACAGTTCTTTTCTAGGAAGAATTTTGGGGAAGAGGAAAAAGAGAAGAAACAAAAGAATGTAATAGAAGATACAGTGCTCACCAAAAAAATTGGTGATTACCAAATGTCGCTTTTATTTGGAGCGCTACATCCAAATGAAGCAGCTACATTGACATTTCAGCTGCAAATAAAAAAAGGAGAAAGTGTGAAATTTAATTCCAATACTGGAGAACAAGCGACGCTTTATATAATCGATGAAAAACGAGAACATTTTTTATATGCAGTCCCTGTAAATGAAGAAGAGCAATTGCAATATCGTATTACATTCCCAGAGCAAGGGACGTATAAAATATGGGGAACATTTTATATAAACGGAAAAAAGTATGAAAAAGAGTTTATACTCCAAGTTCAGAAACGAAAAAGCAGCTAGTGATGCTAGCTGCTTTTTCGTTTTCCTATTAATTTTGTTACGGCAAGCATTGTAATTGGCAAGGAATGATTTTTCCGGAATGCTAAATATTTTCCACTCCACGCCGGTTTATATTTTTCTTTAAAATGCCGTAAACCACTAAAACTATATGTATAACGAACGTTATTGAAAATTGCTGCAGCGACGCGCTCAGACCAAAAGGATTGTGTGGATAAACCAACATTAGAGAGCGGGGCCATACCGATGTTAAAGGAATGATAACTGTTTTCTTTTGCCCATTGGAATAAATGAATAAAGATTGCATCCATAATCCCGCCAGGTGCATCTGGATAATAACGCATTAAATCGATAGAAAGTTCACCAGTTTGATAAACAGGCATAAACGTTGTAAATGCAATGATTTTTCCCTCAGCATCAGATAAAGTTGCAATAGGGGCGCGACTTATATACTCACGATCAAAGTATCCAAGAGAAAAGCCTTTTTCTTTTTTTCCCCCAAGCCAAGCGTCTGAAACATTTTTTAATTCTTCATATAACTCGTCTGAAAATGGTGGTTGATGAATGGAAAAGGTATAACCTTCACGTTCAAAACGGTTAAAAGTTGCACGTAATCCAGCACGCTTTTTCCCTGATATAGTAAATGTATTTAAATCAACAACAGCTTCTTCACCAAGTTTAAAGAAGTTATAGCCAAAATCATGGTATAAACTCATCCATTTGCTTTCAATTTGATAGAAAACGCAAATATATCCAAATCGATCCGCTTCAGCTAAAAATTCTTGTAGTACGTTACGGAAAGAAGACGGATCCCCAATTGGATCGCCGAGTACAACAAGTCGTTTTCCTGTTGTTGAAAATAAAAGAAGTGCTTTTCCATCACTACTAAAGAAGAATTGTTTATCTCCTAAAAAACCTAAATGACTTAGTACATTTCCGCCATATTCATCTAAGAAGTTTTGCAGACGTTTATCGTTTGCTGATTGCTCAGGGAATACACTACGATAGCGATTCGCGATAAGAGAACCGATGAGTAAAAAAGTTGGAACAAAGAAAGCAGCTGCAAGTGCACTTCTCTTTACTTGCGTAATATTACGAACGACAAAATCGGGCTTGAAAGCTTCTTTTGCTCCTGCGAATAGGATGCCTAAGTTTTTATACAAGTATAATGTTAGTAGTAAAAATATAAATACTTTTACTACATCGGAAAGCGAAACTGACATTTTTTCACGTACAAATCTTTTGCGAAGCATATATAATACGGCTAGCACAATTAGTAAAATAAAGGTTTCTTCAATATCGATTCCTTTCAGTGTATTAAAAATGGCTGCTCCAATTAAAGAAACAATAGTCATATAGTAGGAACGTTTTGTTCCATAATAAATACCTCTTGATAGAATAAGGAGCAGAATTCCAAATGTTAATGATAAGCTAAAAGAAAATTGAATAAGATGTTTTGGAGCTAAAATGTGTAATGCGTGAGCACGATTTATACTCGTCGGTAAAATGGTCGATAAGATGACCATTAGGCCGGTAAAGACTGTTAAAGCAGCTGATGCCCATGGACCTAGCTTTCCTAAAAAATCACGTTGTAATGTCCAAATGACACCTGTTGTTTCTAAGGCGGGTGCAATAAATGGTTTATCTTCAATCTTTTTTAGGGCAGCTCCGGTCATTTCAAAAGCGGCAAAAATTAACCCGAGACAAAATGGTAAAATATAGTATACGAGGCGGTATAATAACATGGCAGGTAATAATACGCCTGTATCGATACCGTATTGTCCTAATCCAGTTAAAAAGACAA
The DNA here is from genome assembly GCF_000374885.1 of Bacillus sp. 105MF. Classification (NCBI taxonomy): domain Bacteria; kingdom Bacillati; phylum Bacillota; class Bacilli; order Caryophanales; family Bacillaceae; genus Bacillus; species Bacillus sp. 105MF. The sequence continues at coordinate 355,951 of NZ_KB895565.1, forward strand.
GGTCAAAGGAACCAAGACCACCGGGTACAAGACTAACAACCCCTGCTAATGCTGCAATAACATAAACCCCTAAAAATTTCCGGAAATCGATGTCAATTCCAAATAATATTAAAATAACATACATGACGATGCCGGCAGAAAGCCATTCCACTAATGAAACAAGTGAATATAGAACGGTTGGGTTCTTCTCTTTGATTTCTTCCTGTCCTTCTATGTGTTGCTTTTTTCGATTTTTAATTTTGGAAAATCCAATATATAGCGGTACAAAAAGAGCAAAAAAGATGAGGACAGGCCATAGCCAAGGTTTTTCATGTAAAATAAAACTTGTATCTAGTATTCCTATAAGACCGAGGAATGAGAGAAGGGATAATCCATTTATAAAAGCAGTTGTCATCCAAGCGATGCTTTTGATAAGTTTACCATTCTCTTTTACGTGAGGCCGATATAACATTGTCCGTATACCTGCTCCAACAAGTCCACCAAAACCGATAAATCCATTTAAGGTGTTAGCAATCCAAGAAACACGGAAAATCTTTTGAACAGGTACATCTGCTTTTAAATAGCGGAGCATAACAAAGTCATAAAAGAACATTGTTGAAACAGCAAACGCACCGAGCGTAATAGCTAAAAAGACTCCTCCAGTCGGAATGTTTTTAATTGTTTCAATTGCTTCTCGAAATGAAATACCTGACAATTCTTTTCGAGCTTGAAAGAATACAATTGTCAAGACAACAAATGGGAAAATAATTTTTCCGATTTGTAAGAAACGTTTCCACGAAAACGACATAAATACAACTCTCCTTGCATAAGAAAACTGAGACAATATTCTTATTATGACAAACTTCATGAAAAATAAAAAGGTAAATTGCAGGATATAAAAACTATTTTTTATATAAATATAGAAATGTTATATATTTTTTGCTAAGAATTAATAATAAATTAAAGTTTTGTTTATTCAGAAAAGTGAGTTAAAATAGAACGAAATAAGGAAGAGGGGGAAAGCGGATGGTTATAGTAGGTTACGCAGGCCATGAGCTAGAAAAAGCACAACCTAATACATCAGAAGATTTCTTTAATCGATCCGAAGTAACTTATATTTTGGGTGAACAAGAAAAAACATTTTCTGTATTATATGTCCGTTATTTTGAAGGAATTTTACAAGGAATTACTCCGTTTGAAGGAAATCCAGTTTTTAAAATAGAAGAACAAGACATATATTTACGTGATATCGTTGCTCTAGCTTGTTTTATTAAAAATAAAGAATTTCGTGGGCAAAAGCGTGTATATATTAACAGGATAGAAGATTTTCAAAAAAATTTTGATGATAAAACAGTGGTAAAAGTACAAGACATAATGGCTGAGTTACATAAAAATAAAAAAGTAGAAATAGCGTAAAATGGAAAAGGAGAGAAAAGGATATGTCTAATTCAATGGTTGAAAATCAAACGCATCAAGTTTCTGAATTTTTAGAAGAAGTTATTGATTTAATGACTGATTTTGTTAATTATCATACATTACCTTCTTTATTAGAAGAGTCACCAGAAGGGAATAAACATTATTATGAAGGTTTATTATCATCATTAAGACGACTCCTTGTATTTTGTGAAGAAGGCTTGGATGCGTGCCTTGTTTTATTGAGTAGTCAACCATTTCGAAAAACGGCTGCTGAGAGAACATTATATAAAATCTATCATCAAGTAATTGCTGAATTCTTTTCGCCAAAAAGTGATCAGTGGTATGAAAATAGTCGCTCGGCATATACAGGGAAAAATTCCATTGCTTTTCAACAAATACCGCCTAGCTCAATTGAAAAAGTAATGCAAGAATTAGAAGGAAAGTTTCAAACAATGCGTGAGGAGCTGGAATATTACGAAACGGACTATCAAACAAAGATGTTACACAAGTATTAATAAAACCATTTTCTTTAGGTGTGAGAGAGGATCCGGCCATGGATGGAAGTGGTCAGATCCTTTTTCAGCCCCATGCGAAGTGAGAACAAAAGGAGAAAGTGAGTAGGGGTTCCTTTTTATTTTTATAGCCGCGACTTATATGTTGGGGAATTAAAATGGATGTATATAATAAGATGAGGGAACTACTGTCTTTGATTGTAGGGATGAATAGCTCTAGTATATGTTTTATATAAGTATTAGAGAATACTCAAAGAAGCTAGAGAAAGACTAGCTTCTTTTGCTGTTTTGTACGGTATATAAGATGCGGGCGCTGAATATAGTTAAAGTGGATAGCATAGAGGAGGTGTCGTATGAATCAGCAAGGTGTATTTACGGATTATTTTCATGAAGTAGAAAATTGGTGTGAAAGCGTTCTTCACGTATTAGATAGTCGTGCAACTGAAGTTTATGACGTCCATATGCTTGCTTATAAAATTCAAATGCTATTAGACCGTATGAAAGAAAATGAGTATGAAACAGATGCTGAATTCCTGTATGAGATAAGTGATGATGTGGAACACATCCAGAATCATTTACAAGAAGTATTTATACAAGAAAATGAGCAATATGAGTTATATGAAAGAACGTATACTGAGAGATCTGTTCCAATTGGGGGTCACACGCTTCCTCCGTTACCCTATCCATATAATGCGCTGGAACCATATATTTCTCGAGAGATTATGATGCTACATCATGATAAACATCATCGGAGTTATGTGGAAGGGCTGAATAAAGCAGAAAAAATGATGGAAGAAGCAAGGAAAACAAATAAGTTTGATTTAATCAAGCATTGGGAAAGAGAAGCGGCTTTTCACGGTTCAGGTCATTATTTGCACACGATATTTTGGAATAACATGAAAAAAGATGGAGGGGGAAGTCCAAGAGGTGCATTATCTCGAGAAATCGAGAAAGATTTTGGGGGTTTTTTACGTTTTCAAAAGCATTTTACAGAAGCTGCATCGAAGGTAGAAGGATCTGGCTGGGCTATTCTTGTGTGGGTGCCTCGTTCGGGAAGATTAGAAATTTTACAAAGTACCCTTCATCAATTATTCACACAGTGGGATACGATACCGTTACTTGTGCTTGATGTATGGGAACATGCATATTATTTGCAATACCAAAATCGGAAAGATGAGTACATTAAAAATTGGTGGAATGTTGTGAATTGGTCCGATGTGGAAAAGCGATTTGAAAGTGCGAAACAGCTTGAGTGGACACCGTATTAGACGCATATTTGTGCGTCTTTTTTGCTGGTATAGAAAAGAATATTTCGTTCATATTTTAAGGGGCCAAGCATACACTTGTACAAAAAGTGCCAAAAGGACGTGGGGGAATATGAGACGAACTTGGATTGTAATTGCACTTATTATAATGTGTGCAAGTGTTATACCGATTCATACATATGCACAAATGAATGATGTAAGCGCCCATAATGCCATATTGATGGAAGAACATTCAGGACGTGTGTTATATGGAAAGTTAGAACATGAATCACAAAAAATTGCTAGCATCACGAAAATTATGACTGCCTTACTCGCTGCCGAATCAGGGAAAATGAAAGAAGTTGTACCTATTAGCGATAAGGCTGTTCGAGTAGAGGGGTCGGCAATTTATTTACAACCTGGAAAAAAAGTACCGCTAGAGGATTTAGTTTATGGTTTAATGCTTCGTTCCGGTAATGATGCAGCACAAGCAATTGCTGAAAATGTTGGGGGAAGCATAGAGGGGTTTGTTTATTTGATGAACGAAAAAGCGAAACAAATAGGAATGAAAGATACACATTTTTCAAATCCACATGGTCTAGATGGGGATGGAACGCACTATTCGTCTGCATATGATATGGCACTTTTAACACGTTATGCAATGGGAAATGAAACGTTTCGGAAAATTTTTGGAACAAAAACATATCAATCGAAAATGTGGGATTATCCATGGAAAAACAAGCATAAACTTGTAACTTCTTATTATGAATTTGCAACAGGAGGCAAGACGGGATTTACAAAAAAAGCAGGGCGTACACTTGTTACAACAGCTTCGAAAGATGGATTAGATTTAATTGTAGTGACACTTAATGCGTCTAATGATTGGGACGACCATATGTATTTGTTTGATCAAGGGTTTAAGCAATATGAGTTAACGAAGGTTCTAGGGCAAGGAGCGCTCTCTGGACTGCAGGAAAAGAAGTATACAAATCATGTTTATATAAAAAATGATTTCGCTATACCGCTAACGAAAGATGAGAAGAAACAGGTTATCCTAAAGGTTGAACTTGATAGGAGTGCAAAATTAGTAGATGGAGAGAAAGTCGGTAAGACAATAGTTTATATTAATGAAGAAAAAGTAGGGGAACGTAATTTGTTTTATAGTAAGCGAAAGTTGGTTGCTACAACTGGAGTATATTGGAATGATGTGATAGAAATCTTCTCTCATATGTTAGGTGTTGGAACAGATGGTTAACCTCGTATGGGTGGCGATGGCGGTTATTGGGATTGTATATGCGATGATAAACGGAACGATGGAGGAAGTGAATAAAGCAGTCTTTGAAGGGTCAAAAGATGCAGTAACCATTTGTATTGGGCTGATTAGTGTTTTAGTCTTTTGGCTAGGGTTAATGAAGATTGCTGAAGAAGCGGGCTTATTAAAGAAATTAGTCTCATTTTTTATGCCAGTTGTAAAAAGATTGTTTCCAGAAGTACCAAAGGATCATCCTTCGATGGGATTTATTTTGTCAAATATGATGGCAAACTTTTTTGGGTTAGGAAATGCAGCGACGCCACTTGGTATTAAAGCAATGGAACAACTTAAGGAACTGAATGGAGGAAAGGATTCAGCAAGTCGTTCTATGGTGACATTTTTAGCTTTGAATACATCCGCAATTACATTGATACCGACTACTGTGATTTCAATCCGAATGACGTATGAATCGGCGAATCCGACTGAAATTGTTGGTGTTACGTTTATTGCACAAGTACTATCGATGATTGGGGCTATTTGGATTGACCGCTATTTTTACCGCAGACGGAGTAGAAAGGGGCGGAAAAAGTGAGTATTGTTAATACAATTTCATTATGGGTGATACCTTGTGTGATTGGTTTTATTCTATTATATGGCACGATAAAAAAAGTTCCAACGTACGAATCATTTGTAGAAGGTGGGAAAGAAGGAATCCAAATTGCTATTTCTATTTTACCATTTATGGTGGGGATGCTCGTATCCATTTCTATTTTCAGGGCATCTGGGGCTTTAGATGCCATGATTTCTGTAATGAAGCCAGTGTTGGATATGATTCACGTGCCAGCAGAAATTGTACCACTTGCGCTCATACGCCCCATTTCTGGTTCGGCAGGATTAAGTATTACTACAGATTTAATTGCTACATATGGACCAGATTCATTGATTGGTAGGCTCGCTTCCACAATGCAAGGAAGTACAGATACAACGTTTTATATTTTAACAGTGTACTTTGGAGCTGTTGGTATTCGTAAAATGGGTGATGCTTTAAAGGTAGGGTTGTTTGCAGATTTAATTGGGATTATTTGTTCTATTGTGTTTGTTTCTTTATTGTTTCAGTAATCGGTATTCATTTTTTGAGTTAATTCGCTTATAATACGTATACGACCACTATTAAGGGTAGGCTTAATAGTGGTTTTTTTGTGGAATATTTTTGACAAAATAATGAACTTTTGTTGTGAACAACTATATGAGGGTAAACAATAAAAAAGAATTGAAACCGAATTCGGCCTTTATAAGTTTAGAAACATAGCTATGTTGTTTACGATATGTTAGGCTGGCTGCTATATGTTCTGGCGGTTGCCAACTCCTTCTAATGAAGGTAAGATAAATTTGAGGTGAATAATGGAAATGGAACGATTACAAAAAGTGATTGCGCAAGCAGGAATTGCATCAAGAAGAAAAGCTGAAGAACTTATTCAGCAAGGAAAAGTTAAAGTTAACGGTAAAGTAGTGACTGAGTTAGGAACGAAGGTAACTCCTCAAGATAAAGTAGAAGTAAATAATATCCCTCTTGAAAAAGAAGAACCTATTTATTTCTTACTATATAAACCAACTGGCGTAATTTCGAGCGTATCAGATGACAAAGGAAGAAAAGTTGTTACAGACTTTTTCCCTGAAATCACACAGCGCCTATTCCCAATTGGTCGTTTAGACTATGATACGTCTGGCGTACTTCTTATGACAAACGATGGTGATTTTGCAAACATATTGATGCATCCAAAATATAAAGTTGAGAAAACATATGTTGCAAAAGTAAAAGGCCCATTAACAGGAGAGAAAATTCGCATGCTAGAAAAAGGTGTTGTATTAGAAGATGGAAAGACAGCACCAGCACGTGTGAAAATCCTTTCTTGGGATAAGCGTAAAGAGATGGCAATTGTACAATTAACGATTCATGAAGGACGTAATCGTCAAGTTCGTCGTATGTTTGAAGCGCTTGGCTGTAAAGTAATGAAATTAAAACGTGAACGTTATGCTTTCTTAGAAGTAGGAAGTCTACGCCCTGGTGATGCAAGAGAGTTATCACCTCATGAAGTAAAACAATTACGTGCGCTTGCTTCTACAAAGCCGAGATAAGTGGTAAAGTGAAACTTCCATCCGTGGGGGAGTTTTATCCCCTATGGATGATTAGTTGAACCGACCGTTTTGGTGAGTGATTATGGAGGCATATATATTAAAATAAACAAATGCTTGAAATAAAGGACAAGTTAGTAGTTACAGAAATTTTTTACATATAAATTCATCAAAGAGAGGGGAGAGAGTATGAAGAAGAATCGCTTACTATTTCGCATTCTCATTTTGCTTATTTTAAGCGTGGCAGTAGGATTCACACTTTATCAAGGTTTTTTTGTTGATAAGGAAAAAATGCAAATCGGGAAAAAAGCACCTAACTTTGTTGTTTCAGATTTAGAAGGAAAAAAAATCGAGCTAAATGACCTGAAAGGAAAAGGGATATTTTTGAATTTTTGGGGAACGTGGTGCAAACCGTGTGAAAAAGAGATGCCTTATATGAATGAATTATATCCTAAATATAAAGAAAAAGGCGTTGAAATCATCGCATTAGATGCAGATGAAACGAATATTGCGGTGAAAAATTTTGTGAATCAATATGGATTAAAGTTCCCTGTTGCGATTGATAAAGGGCAAGAAATAATTGGTACATATGGCGTTGGTCCACTGCCAACAACATTTTTAATTGATAAAGAAGGAAATGTAATCGAGAAAATTACTGGTACACAAACAAAGGAACAAATGGAGGAATATTTAAAGAAAATTACTCCTTAGTAAAGAAAGCCTTTACATAACGAATAGTAAAAGAGTTTGATAGATGAAGGTGCTTTGCTTCGTCTTAGTACCTATCTTGAAAATTCTGAGTATTGCGGTAACTCATGTTTGGAAGATACAATGATAAATAGAAACAAGAGGCGGTGAGAATATTGGAACAGATAAAGTGTGAATGTGGACATGTAAATCCAATAGGCACAATTTTTTGTGAAGCTTGCGGGAAACCTTTTGAAAACAAGGAAGATACGAGGTTATTAGATATGCGATATGAGGGGGGTGCCCGGCGCTCTCTTATTCATACGAGAACGATAGTAGATAAAGTTTGGAGTTTTTTTTCTTCCGTAAAGGTGGGGGTATGGCTCATTGTTATCACTCTATTAGCATCAGCAGTTGGAACCATATTTCCGCAAGAAATGTATATACCTCCAGGTGTTACACCAAGTGAATATTATGAACAGGAATATGGTTTTCTTGGACAACTATATTACCAATTGGGTTTTAATAAATTATATAGCTCATGGTGGTATATAATTTTAATTGCGTCGATTGGTGTGTCACTTGTGATATGTAGTTTAGATCGTGTAATTCCGCTTTATAAAGCTTTAAAAAAGCAGGGTGTAAAAAGACACCCAAGTTTTTTAAAGAGACAACGATTGTATGGGACAGGTTCTCCAAAAGAGGGGGATTTAGAACAGATTCAAGCTAATTTAAAGAAAAAAAATTACAATGTAAGAGTCGAAGGCGAAAATATTTTAGCGGAAAAAGGAAGATTTTCTCGCTGGGGTCCATATGTGAATCATATCGGTCTTATCATTTTTCTATTCGGAGCAATGCTACGTTTTCTTCCGAGTATGTATGTGGATGAAGCACTGTGGCTACGTGATGGGGAAACAAAAGAGATCCCAGGAACTGATGGGAAATATTATTTAAAGAATGAAAAGTTTATAAAAGAAGTTTATGACAAGAGTAAAGATGATAAAGTATTTAATGATGCGATTGAGCGTGTAGGCGATAAAATGATCGCTAAAAACTACCAAACAAATGCTGTATTGTATAAAGCTGTAGAAGAAAATATAGCTGGACAAAAACCAAAGTTAGAAAAGGTAAAGGAATCTAAAATTAAAGTGAATGAACCGTTAAAATTTGATCAGTTTGCTCTATATCAACTAGATTTTAAAGAAAATGAATTTGGTAGTATGTCTTTTTCTTTACAGAAAAAAGACAATCAGAAAAAATGGAAACCCATTAAAGTTAACTTAGAAAATCCAAAAGAAACATACGATTTAGGAGATGGGTATTCTATAAAATTATTAAGTTATTTTCCTGATTTTTATTTTGATGAGAATGGTCAGCCCAATACAAAAACAAAGATTCCGAACAACCCAGCTTTCGTTTTTAAAATGTTTACACCAGAGACGCCAGAAGGAGAAGTGAGTTTTGTAGGTATACAACAAAACATAGAACCAGAAGGAAATAATCAATATAAAATGACCTTTGCAGGAGTAGAAATGCGAAATGCAACGGGGCTTATTGTGAGAAAAGATTTGACACTATGGATTCTTGGAATTGGAGGATTTATCTTCATGGTTGGTGTGATTCAAGGGATGTATTGGAATCATCGTCGTATCTGGATACAACGTGTTAAAGATGAATGGTGGATTGCTGGCCATACAAATAAAAACTGGTTTGGCTTGCGGAAAGATATTGAGAAAGTGCTTGAAGGAACAACAATTCCACAACCATACGACAAAGTAAATGATCAAAAAATTAGTTAAGGTGGGGAGAATATATGGTGCAAATCAGCAGTAATTTCTTATTTGCCGCTTTCATCTTCTATTTAATTGCAACACTGTTCTTCGGGGGGGCGATTAAAGAAAAAGGTCGGAAGTGGGCAAATATAGGTATAACCATAACAATTTTAGGATTTGTCGCTCAAACTGTATACTTTGTAACAAGGTGGATCGCTTCAGGGCATGCACCAGTAAGTAATTTCTTTGAGTTTGGTACATTCTTCGGCATGATGCTTGTTGGTGCTTTTATTGTTATGTATTTCATGTATCGTGTAAGCATAGTCGGATTATTCGCTTTACCAGTAGCCCTTTTGTTAATTGCATATGCAAGTATGTTTCCGAGAGAAATTTCACCGCTTATTCCATCGTTGAAAAGTAATTGGCTACATATTCATGTAACAACGGCCGCAGCTGGACAAGCTATTTTAGCAATTAGTTTTATTACAGGTGTCATATATTTGCTTAAAAATGTAGATCAGTCAAAAAGGACGAAACGGACATTTTGGTTAGAAACAGTTGTGTTTACACTCGTTTGCGCTGTCGGATTCATAGCGGTAACAACAGTTTATTCGGCAACGAAATATGAAGCAAAGTTTCAATGGGTGGATAAAAATGAACAAAAAGTCGAGATGAAATATAATCTGCCTGCACTAGTTGGACCCCATGAAGGGAAGTTAATAACAACTGGAAAACTTGAACCGATTGCAGAAATGCCTGCTATAATAAATGCAAAGAAATTAAATACAGTAATTTGGTCACTGCTTGTTGGAACGGGACTATATCTTGTATTAAGATTAATTTTACGAAAAAGAGTATCAGCGGCCCTTCAGCCAGTAGTGAAAAATGTTAACAGTGATTTACTTGATGAAATTGGATATCGATCTATTGCAATTGGATTTCCAGTCTTTACGTTAGGAGCGTTAATTTTTGCGATGATTTGGGCACAAATTGCATGGACGCGCTTTTGGGGGTGGGATCCAAAAGAGGTATGGGCACTCATTACATGGCTCTTTTATGCTGCAGTTTTACATTTACGTCTATCTAAAGGTTGGCATGGTGAGAAGTCGGCATGGCTTGCGGTAATTGGATTTGCCATTATAATGTTTAACTTTATAGCTGTAAACTTAATTATTGCTGGTTTACACTCATATGCGTAAGGTTTTTTCTCTTTTTTAGAGGGGGCATACCGTTCAGTTAAGCGTAATAAAATAGGAAAGTGGTTGTCACTTTCCTATTTTATTTTTGTCAATTTCTTTTCTTTTTTGAGAAAAACATGGCAAAATAAAGGTTGATTTTGTAAAATGATGTCGAGGACTAAATGTCCTGTTCAAAAAAAATACATATTTTTGGAAAAGAAATGAACAAACTTTATTATTCTTGTGAAGTATAATTGTTAAGGTGGAAGTTGGACGCTTTAGAATTATCTATTATGAGATAAAAGTAAAAACAGTATTATATCGTAGAAGGGTAGGTGTGAACCGTTGTCATGTTTTTTTCGGGCAGCGGGAAGCAATGGAAAATGAACCAAGAATTTTAATTGTGGATGATGAAGATCGTATTCGTCGTTTATTAAAAATGTATTTAGAAAGAGAACAATATACAATCGATGAGGCTGACAATGGTGATACAGCCTTAGAAAAAGCATTGCAAAATGACTATGATTTAATCTTATTGGATATCATGATGCCTGGAAAAGATGGAATTGAAGTGTGTAAAGGGATTCGCGAGAAAAAAGCGACACCAATTATTATGCTGACAGCTAAAGGTGAAGAAGTAAACAGGGTGCAAGGATTTGAAGTTGGCTCGGATGATTATATCGTAAAGCCGTTTAGTCCACGTGAAGTAGTCCTTCGTGTAAAAGCGGTCTTGCGACGTTCTGTGACAACAACATTCTTTACACAAGATACAACAACAAAAGATATTATTGTATTCCCGCATTTAACAATTGATAACGATGCGCATCGCGTTACTGCTGATGGTGATGAAGTCAATTTAACACCAAAGGAATATGAATTGTTACTATTTTTAGCAAAGGCTCCTGATAAAGTATTTGATCGTGAGCAATTATTAAAAGAGGTATGGCAATATGAATTCTTTGGAGACCTGCGTACAGTAGATACGCACGTAAAGCGTTTACGTGAAAAATTAAGTAAAAAATCAGCTGATGCAGCGAAGATGATCGTAACTGTATGGGGTGTTGGTTATAAGTTTGAGGTTGTGAACGACTGATGCTTTGGAGAAGTGTAGTAGGAAAGCTATGGATGACCATATTGCTTCTTGTTTCATTTGTTCTTGGCTTTGTTGCCATTTTGCTTTCGCAGTTTTTTGATAATTACTATATTGAAATGAGTGAAAACAGGCTTACAAAAGTAGCGACAAGTGTTTCGGAATTAATTGAAGAAGGTGCAGACGAACAAACGATTGAGAATATCGCGTATAAGTTTGCTGATCCGCTCTCACGGATTATTATTGTGAAGGGGGATCATGAAGTTTCTTCTTCACCGAAACAAGAAGGATTGGTAGATCTTACAATAGAAGATCTGAAAAAGGATAAAGATTTAGCAGCTGTTTTTATAGATAAAAAAGAAAATAAAGAAAAAATAAAAAAAGTGTCTGATGACAAAACGAAGAAGAACTCTGAAAATGATATTATGATTGTTGGCAAGCCGCTGCAATCATCAAGTCATAGTGCGGTGTTTGTGTATCAATCATTGCAAGTTCCGAAACAAGGTATGGAAAAAGCGACAGATTTTATTTTTTTATCAGCGGGAATTGCGATTATTTTAACAACGTTCTTTGCATTTTTCTTATCGACACGAATTACAGCTCCACTTCGTAAAATGCGTGAAGTGGCCTTTGAAGTAGCGCGCGGGAAATTTGATACGAAAGCACCTATGGTTTCGCAAGACGAAATAGGAGAGCTAGCAACGGCGTTAAATCAAATGGGAAAACAATTAAAGTTTAATATTAATGCACTACAGCAAGAAAAAGAACAACTTTCTAGTATCTTAAGCAGTATGGCAGATGGAGTTGTAACGCTGGATCAAGAGTGTGAGGTTGTTGTTATCAATCCGCCGGCGGAGCATTTTTTACAAGTTTGGCAAGAAGAAAAAGAGTTGGAATTAAGTAGGAATTTACCGCCGGAACTTGTTGAGTTGTTTCATCTTGTAGTAGAAAGTGAGCAACAGCAAGTCATTGAAATTAATTTACAAAAGGGTAACTACGTTGTCCTTATGACGCCGCTATATAATCAAACGAAAATTCGCGGTGCTGTGGCGGTGCTTCGTGATATGACAGAAGAGCGTCGCCTTGAAAAAATGCGTCAAGATTTTATTGCGAATGTGTCTCATGAATTGCGCACACCGATGGTTATGCTCCAAGGGTATAGTGAGGCAATCTTGGATGATATTGTTCAAACAAAAGAAGAAATAAATGAATTTGTACAAATTATTTATGATGAGTCAGTTCGTTTAGGTCGCCTTGTGAATGAGCTTTTAGATTTAGCGCGTATGGAAAGTGGTCATGTTGAATTGCATATATCTGAAGTGGATATTCATCCATTTGTTGAGAAGATTGGACGCAAATTTCAAGGGATTGCAAAAGAAAAAAATGTGCGGTTAACAGTTGATTTCCGTAATCCAATTGAGCAACATTCGCTTGATCCAGATCGTATGGAGCAAGTATTAACGAACTTAATTGACAATGCAATCAGGCATACAAATGCAGGTGGTCATGTTGAGCTTATTATTGATACGAAAAATAATGGACTCATGTTTGAAGTGCAAGATTCAGGTGCTGGTATTCCTGAAGAAGACATTCCGTTCTTGTTTGATCGTTTTTATAAAGCTGATAAAGCAAGAACACGTGGGAAAACAGGTGGTACTGGTTTAGGGCTTGCAATTGCTAAAAACATTGTACAAGGGCATAATGGTAAAATTTCTATATCAAGTGTCGTTGGAGAAGGAACAATATTCTCTGTATATTTACCAGGTCAATCAATATAAGTGATATTGTTGTGAGTGAATACTGAAGTTCTAGTATTTTTTATTCTTTTTGAGTTTATAATATTTTCTCAATGGAATGAAGAATATTAGAGCTTTTTGTTTTATTGTACTATTTGTAGATGGTAGTCTCTCTATGAAAGTTGATTGAAAGACAAGAAGCTTAGACTAAGGAAAGAATAAATCCATCTTGATTTGCTGGCATATAACTCACGGCTATGAAAATAAAAGAAGGTCTCCGCTCATTTTCTCCTTCTGTTCTCACATGGCATGGGGCTAAAAGGTACTGACCGTTTCTACGCATGGTCGGATGCTCTCTCCCATCAAAAAAAGAAAGGTTTAAGTCGTTTTTTCAATGTATACTTACATTTGATGGATCGTGTAATGAATAAAAATTAAAAAGAGAGGTGTAGAATATTTGAAACTATATACGAAAACAGGAGATAAAGGACAAACGAGTATTATAGGTGGACGAGTTGATAAAGATCATATTCGTGTAGAAGCATATGGAACAATTGATGAGGCGAATTCTCATATTGGATATGCGATGACTATGCTTCAAGAAGAATGCTTTCAAGACATACATGAGGAGCTTGAAAAGATTCAGCATGAATTGTTTGATTGCGGTGGGGATTTAGCAATTGTGCAGCAAAAATTACCTTATAAAGTAACAGAAGAAATGGTCATATATTTAGAGGGACGAATTGATCACTACATAGAAGAAGCGCCGCCATTAGAGTGTTTTATTTTACCTGGCGGGAGCCCAGCATCTGCGGTGACCCATGTTGCACGTACGGTAACGCGGAGAGCTGAGCGCTATATTGTATCATTAGGAAAGCAAGAGGAAATAAATGAAGTTGTATTACGATATGTCAATCGATTATCTGATTATTTATTCGCGATAGCTAGGGTGATAAATGCTCGCCTTATGGTGAAAGATGTTGAATATAAACGAAGTGCAATTGTTTTTCGTAAAAAGGAAGTGGAGTAATTCACTTTCTTTTTTGTATACTTTTTTCCGTAATATACCACAATAGAGAAAGTGTGGCGGTTATTAAAAAACGGAGGATGTATATGAAAGGCTTAAAAGTCGGGATACTTGTCTTTGGATTGTTTTTTAGTTCTCAATTATATGGTTATGCTGAGGACGGACGATGGACATGGCCGGTAGATGGAAGAATTAGTGACTATTTTGGAACAAGAAATGGAAAACACTATGGTATTGATATAGCTGCTCCAATCGGAACACCGATTGCAGCTATTCGAGGTGGAACGGTGACAAAATCCTATTTTTCAAATAGTTATGGAAATGTAGTGTTTATTAAGCATGGAGAATATGAGGCCGTTTACGCCCATCTAAATAAGAGATATGTATTTCAAGGGAATCATATTACAAGAGGTGAGGTAATTGGTGAAGTGGGAAACACAGGTGAATCACGAGGTGCACATCTGCACTTAGAAGTTCATAAAGGTGCTTGGACATTTGGGAAAAGAAATGCAATGAATCCATTGTTTGTTTTAAATGAAGAAAGGGATCAAGTGGTTTCATCATCGATGTATATTGTGCAAAAAGGGGATACATTGGTCAGTATTGCCCGTAAGTTTGGCATGACTGTTCATGAGATAAAAGTAAAAAATGCATTACAACAAGATCGAATTTATCCAAATCAAAAATTATATATGAATTAAAAAAGGGCTAGTAGGACTAGCTCTTTTTTTACCAAAAAATAAAGACACATATAAATCCAGAAATGGCTAAATAGCTATAATAATAAAAGACCTTTGTCCTTGTTTTTTCCTTCGTTCGAAATAATACAATGGTTGGTTCGATTAGTCCAATTGTAAAGCAAAGTAGACCAAGGAGCATACAGCCGATAGAAAACGAATACAAGGCAACTTGTACTTGAAATGGAATTATCCACTTTAATAAAAATGCAATAAGTGCTGTATAACAAATGCTGCCTATATATTTGTTTAAAGTTGTATTGGAACGAAAACCAGGAAGCTTTTTCAAAAAGGATCGGGAAACAACTTCTGTTTGTAAAGAAGTATGTTCTTTAATTATTTTTTGGGCCTCTTTCCCTTTATGAAAGAGAGAGAGAATCCAATTTCGTTTTCCTTGGAAAACAAATTGTGATGTTGTTAAATAGTGATCAATTTTCACTTTACCCCAACTTTTCCACAGATGACGCTCGTGTAGCTTTAGTTTACTTTCTGTTGTTTTATCATACTGATATACACTAATTCCTTCTTTGTCAAAAGTAGCATAGTATGTTTCTCTTGAAAATGTGCCTAAATCAATTGGACAGTAGAAAAGTAATTCCTTTTTTAAATAAAAGTATTCTTTTCTTAAGTTTTTTTTCATCGTTTCTTGAATAGAGTGTCTTTTTTCTTTCTTCATGACATTTCCTCCGTATTAAGAAAATGCTCTTATCTTAACAATTCAACATCTTATCACTTTTCTGTATGAATGACTAGGGAATTACGCAGGAAAAAGTCAGATTGTAAAAAATATGGATTGTGTTGTCAAATAATTCGATAGCTTTTTTATTGAGTATTAATCTTATATAGAATGATGCTTACTATTCGTAAGTTATAAACATTTTTATTCACAACTGTATGATGTTGTTGTATAATGGTGAAGAAAATAGAATATCGGTCTATCTTCGGGGCAGGGTGAAAATCCCGACCGGCGGTGATGAACAGTTGCTTTTCGTTCTAAGCCCGCGAGCCGTTAAGGCAGGATTTGGTGAGATTCCAAAGCCGACAGTACAGTCTGGATGGGAGAAGATGGAGGTTCAAGCGTTCAAAAAAGATAGCTCTTTGAACGTCTGTTTGATGTGCCTAAAAATTCTCCCTTTGTGTAAACCACAAAGGGTTTTTTCGTATCATGAAAAAATAGGCATAGCAGAACCTTTCCACTTTCCATGAGATGATCGATGGAAAAGGAGAGAGAATGATGAAACAAAAAAACAATGTAGTACAAATGGTGAGTGTAGCGATGCTTAGTAGTATTGCGTATTTGCTTATGATGTTGGATTTTCCATTTCCAGGACTTCCGCCATTTTTAAAAATTGACTTTAGTGATGTGCCAGCTTTAATTGCAGCGATTATTTTTAGTCCGATTGCAGGTGTAGTTGTAGAAGGGATAAAAAATATCCTTCACTATGGGATTCAAGGAAGTTTAACCGGAGTTCCGGTTGGAGAGGTAGCTAATTTCATTGCGGGATGTCTATTTATTGGTCCAGCGGCATTCTTATTTCGTAAGCATCGCACAGTAAAAAGTTTAACAACAGGGTTAATGTTAGGAACGGTTGCAATGTCTATCATTATGAGTGTGTTAAATTATTTCATTATTTTACCAGCGTACACTTGGTTTTTAAATCAGCCTGCTATGTCTAGCAGTGGTATGCGACAAATGATTGTAGCGGCAATTCTACCATTTAATTTAATTAAAGGAATTGTTGTAACAGTTGTGTTTGTAGCGCTGTTTTCACGTTTAAAAGTATGGGTATTTGCAAAAATGAAAAATGCATAGAAATTTTGGCCATCAGAGGAGAGGATATCGCTGATGGCTTTTTAAATTGTAAGTTAGATGAATAACAAAAAATCCCCCTCATAAAATGAGGGGGATTTTTTGAAGTTAATAAAAAGACTATTCGAATTTTAAAGCGTCGCCATCGAATGATTCGTCAGCAACTTTAATTGAGTCAGTTGGACAACCTTCAAATGCGTCCATCATGTCGTCAATTAATACATCTGGAATTTCAACGATACCTTGGTTATCATCTAATGTTACAAATGCAATACCTTCATCATCGTAATCATAAATGTCTGGTGCAGCAGCTCCGCAAGCTCCGCATGCGATGCAAGTGTCTTTATCAACAATTGTATATTTTGCCATATTCTTTTCCCTCCTGATAATATGTATGTGAAAATATTCGCTATAAAAATTATAACCTTATTGTAAAACGGTTTTTCAAACTTTTCAACATAAAATTATAATGATAATGCTTATCAATTAGAGTGTCAACTTATTTTTGATTTATTTCACAAGATTTTCAAAATGCCTAAATGCTGTACAGTTTGATACAATAGAAAATATAAAGTGAAACTTCTATCAGTGGGGTTCTCTTCATCCCTATCGATAGAAAGCTTTCACCAATCGGGCTTTTACTGTCAGCAAATAGCGGGATAAATGTAATTGAAAGGTGGAAGCGGTGATGCAGTTACAATATACTTTACTATATTGCATAAAACAATTAAATGGTGAACGAACT
The DNA here is from genome assembly GCF_000374885.1 of Bacillus sp. 105MF. Classification (NCBI taxonomy): domain Bacteria; kingdom Bacillati; phylum Bacillota; class Bacilli; order Caryophanales; family Bacillaceae; genus Bacillus; species Bacillus sp. 105MF. The sequence continues at coordinate 373,269 of NZ_KB895565.1, forward strand.
GTTTCTTCCATTTATCACCTTTTAAAAGGAAAACGTTCTTCACAAACACTACAAGACGGAAATATATTTCACATTTCTTTTCTGTTTGGAATATACAAATCATTACAACGTTCTGATTATGATCAGGAAATTGAACATGTATTGCATAAAGAATGGATTCAGAATGTACATGAAAATACGTACATTTTAACTGATGCTGGAAAGGAGCAACTGGAAACTTGGAAAAAAACACTTTCTTTTCCACAGTATTTACATGGTTTACACTATGGTGATCTTGGCGAGCTTTTTTGGAAACGACTTTCATTAATTATTCAAACTGTGTCAAATTTACAACAGCAAAATGCGAAATTTATTCCTATTCAACAAGATACAGAGATCATGATGTGGGTCAAGCAGTTCCTCATCGGGATACCGTATACAAGAAGTGAACTTGCGGCAGGTTTGTGGAAAGAGATACATATGCTGTTGAAAGATACTTTGCCAATAGAAGCAACGATTTTTACATATCGACTAACTGGGTATGAACGGATTGGATATACATTAAAACAACTTGCAGAAATTACAAACCAAGATGTATTTCGCATCTATCTCTTATTTTGGGGTACCATTCATTTCTTTATTCAATCTGTTCGAGAGAATGAAAAAGAGTTTCCGTTATTAACAAAAATTATTTCTTATCCGAATGAAAGGGCAGATTTGTTTAGTTTATCCACGCAGAAAACATATCAGCTTTGGAGACAAGGGCTCTCTTTAGATGAAATTGCAACGATTAGAAATTTAAAGGTTGCAACAATAGAGGATCATTTTGTTGAAATTGCATTACGAGAACGAGATTTTTCTATTGAAATGTTCATGGGGAAAAATAAAATTAAGCATGTGCAGCGCATTATTGAAACATTACAAACACGTAAGTTGCGTGTATTAAAGCAAGCGGTAGGAGAAACAGTTTCTTATTTTGAAATTCGTCTTGTGTTAGCACAGATGGAGGGTGTAAATGAGACTTGAGGATTATCTGTATAAGTGGTTTGGTTATAACGAATTTCGTCAAGGACAGAAAGATGTTATTGTGGATTTGTTGCAAGGAAAAGATGTTGTGGCGATGCTTCCAACTGGAAGAGGAAAATCAATGTGCTATCAACTTCCAGGTCTTATGCGAGATGGAACAGTACTGATTGTTTCTCCATTACTATCCTTAATGGAAGATCAGGTAGCGCAGCTTAAATATATAGTAAAGGATCGTGTGATTGCGTTTAATAGTTTCCGTACATTAACTGAGAAAAAAGAAGCGATAAAAAGATTATCTTCTTATAAATTTGTCTTTGTCTCGCCTGAAATGCTGCAAACTGAAGCAATAATAAGAGAACTAAAAAAGATTCATATTTCGCTATTTGTCGTTGATGAAGCACATTGTATTTCACAATGGGGTTACGATTTTCGAACAGACTATAAAAAATTAGATCAAGTTATAGCGGCTATTGGACATCCTACGGTATTAGCATTAACAGCTACTGCAACAAAAGAAGTATTACAAGATATTATAGAAAGTTTAAAACTTACGAATGTAGCAGAGCATGTGTATTCGATTGATCGTCCAAATATTGCAATGGAAGTACAATTTGTACAAACAATAGAAGAAAAAAAGGAAGCGCTTCTCACGCAAGTTACTTATTTACAAGGACCAGGAATTATTTATTGTTCTAGCAGGGCTTGGACGGAGCGCCTGACAGAATATTTAAGGAGTAAAGGTATAGCAGATGTTGCATTTTATCATGGTGGAATGGAACATGAAGAGCGGATGTTAATTCAGCAACAATTTATGAATGATCAACTGCAGCTTGTTATATGTACAAGTGCATTTGGTATGGGGGTAAACAAGCCGAATACAAGATATATTATTCATTTTCATTATCCAGCAAATATTGCTTCTTATTTACAAGAAATCGGTAGAGCGGGAAGAGATGGAGAGATGAGTATTGCGATTCTACTTTGTAGTCCATTGGATCATGATCTACCAGTTTCTATCATTGAGGATGAATTACCAAATAAACAGCAAATTCAATTTTTATTTTCCTTACTACAAGAGAAGATGTTCCAAACGAAAGTATTGCCAATGGAAGATGTGGAAGAAATTTGTTATAATGCCGCAAGGTTTAGTGAGCAGCATTGGCGTTTTGTACGTTATCATTTAGAAAAGATGAAAATCATACAACAGAAGAAGCTCATTATGCAATCCTTGTCAGATGAGAAAATGAAAAAATTGATGTTAGAAGTGGACGGGCGTCTTCGGAATAAATATAGGCAATTAGAAAATATGAAATCGTGGCTCCAGTTTAAAGGGTGTAGACGGGAACAAATGCTACATCAATTTGGATATAAGAAGGAAGCTGAGATAAAAAACTGCTGTGACTACTGCGGTATTTCCAAAGAAGATTATAAAAAAAGACGAGCAAGACAATCAATTTTCGACTATAATTGGGAAGCGGAGTTACAATTGCTCTTTGGTATGAGAGAACGGAGGAATGATGGACATTCAAAGGCGTAGTATTGAAGACATAGGTCCGAAAGAAATACGGCTTAACCTCTATATAACACAATTAATAATTATAGGTGTTGGCTGCGCATTAGCCTATATATTATTTCCAAATAGGAATGAATTTTATGATTTGTGGAAATGGGAACCTGTTTCCATCCTTATAATAGGTAGTGGAGTTGCGGGTGGTGTCATCTTATATGATTATATTGCAATGCAAGTGTTCCCAGAATCGTGGTTTGATGATGGTGGAATTAATGAGCGGATGTTCCAAGGGATTTCTGTTATACAATTATTAGTTATTACGTTTGTTATTGGATTTGCTGAAGAATTTTTATTTCGGGGTGTGTTACAGACGCATTTCGGACTTGTAATTGCTAGCCTTATTTTTGCTGTTTTACATATTCGATATGTGATGAAGCCATTCTTATTTTGCTTTGTATGTATGATTAGTTTTGTATTTGGATATGTGTTTCAATGGACAGGAAATTTGTTTATAACAATTTTTGCACACTTTCTTGTTGATTTTATAATGGGACTTCAATTAAGAAAATAAATGAAAGGTGGTGGTGAACAGCATGAGGAAACAAATTCCCGATTTTGAAGAAGAATTGGAAGAAGAGCAAACAGAAGAAGGTTTACCGCCGCGAAGTGAGGTTCATAGAAATAAAGAAAAGAAAAAATCTAAATTTAAGATTAACCACTTTTTTGTTCGAGTTTTAACATTTTTATTTATTTTGTTACCACTTAGTATTTTATGGTATACGGATAAGTATATCGAAGTAAAAAGTGCAAAAGAGAATGATGTCCCTGGAACAAATGCGTTTGAAGTGATTTTTTTCGATTCAAATAAACATGGTGAAGGAAAAAAGAAGCAGCCAGAAAAATTTGAAACGCATATTGTAAAAGCAGGTGAGACATTTGAAAGTATTGGGAAACAGTATTTTCCCAATGAAGATGGGGCTACAATCATTAAACGCTATAACAATTTACAAGACAATCAGTTAGAAGTGGGAAAAGAATTGAAAATTCCTGTCAAAAAGAAAACGGAGAAGGAATAGTAGCTGTAAAATAATGGTTATATGAGTGGTTGAAAAGGTGAATGAAGTCTTTTGTATCGGATGAGATTTTATTCATCTTTATTGCAATATAGCTTGATAAAATTACATTTTGTTGAGAGGGAAGTTGAGAAAAATATATGTTGTGGATTTTAGGTGGCACGTTCATATGTATTGGCTTTATTTGTCTTTTTATGATGTATAGAGAAGCATTGCGTAATACATTGTTAGAACACACTTTATCATTTGTAAATTTCCCGGAAAGCTTTGGAAAGGTCAGGATATTTTTCATTTCAGATATTCATAGGAGAATTGTTTCGCCTTCTTTAATTGAAAATGTAAAAGGAAAAGCTGATTTTGTTATTATTGGCGGTGATTTAGCTGAGAAAGGTGTATCGTTATCACAAATTGCTGCTAATGTTCAAACATTAAGTAAAATTGGTCCTATATATTTTGTATGGGGAAATAATGATTATGAAATTGACTATCATGAACTAGATGCGTTATTACTAGAACATGGTGTGAAAATTTTAGATAATACAAGAGTGCTGTTTGAATCAGATTCTGGCGACAAGCTTTGCTTATTAGGGGTGGATGATGTTGGATTAGAACGGGATCGATTAGACTTGGCACTAGCAGATTGTCAAGAAAATGGCTTTCGTATTCTTATTAGTCACAATCCTGTTATTGTAAACAAAATGTCTGGACAAGAACAAATTTCCCTCGTATTAAGTGGTCATACCCATGGGGGACAAATTCGTCTATTTCATTTTAAACGATATCTAAAAGGCGGCGTATATAAGTATCCGAATACAACTTTATTTGTGAGTAATGGGTATGGAACGACATTGATACCACTACGTTTTCGAGCTCCAGCCCAAACGCACTTAATTACGTTGCAAGGAAAAAAATAAGAGATGTTCGGTTTAAAGGTGGGAAAAACATGCCAACTTTAAAAGGGAAATATAATATAAAAGCTGTTTCGAATATGCTTGGAATTCAGCCGAGTACGCTGCGGGCTTGGGAGAGACGATATCATATTATTGCTCCAAAGCGCAATGATGCTGGGCATCGCCTATATACAGAAGAGCATGTGAGAATTTTAAAATGGTTAATGTATAAAGTGAATGAAGGATTTACGATTGGTCAAGCAGTCCAGTTATTAGAGAGCAATCGATTGCAAAATCACAATTTAGTTGAAGTAGCATACAGTACAGAAGTGTTTTTAGTAGACGATATCCTTCATTATTTGTTAAAATTTGATGAAAAGCATGCCCGTGAATTATTAAACGAGGCATTTGTTATTTATACAACAGAAAAAGTAATCACTCATATATTTGTTAAGATTATTGATAAATTGGAGACTATGCGGAGAAATGATGAGATAACAGCTGTACAAGAGCGGTATATAGATTCATTTTTATGTTCACGCATTGGAATGATTTATCATAATACGCATACTAATTTTATTTTGCCAAAAGCTTTGGCTATATGCGCACCAGGAGAATTGAATACATTAAACCTTTTTGTTTTCACAATATATTTACGTTTGAAAGGCTATCAAGCAACATATTTTGGGACAGGCTTAGAGGAAGATGAGATTCATACAGTTATTAAGCAATTTGCACCCAAATATGTGTTTATATCATGTTCAAAAGAGCGATATTTGAAAGGCGCACTAAATTTGATTAAGAAGTTGCAAAGTCAGAATTCAAAGATCTGCATAGGGCTTGTTGGATTTGCAAGTCAGTTTGTTTCAGATGAAGACAAGATTGGACTTCAAAATGTGTTCGTTGGTGATACAAAAAAAGAATGGGATAAATGGTTAAATACGTCGGAATAGTTGTTCGAAAAGAACCATCTATTTTCTATTTCATATAATAAAAATTAGATACAACGGTTACGTAGGGAGGTTACAAGATGAGGCTGGAACGTTTAAATTATAATAAAATCAAAATTTTCCTAACGTTTGACGATTTATCTGAGCGAGGATTGACGAAGGAGGATTTATGGAAAAATGCTCCGAAAGTGCAACAATTATTTCGCGATATGATGCAAGAAGCAAATAAAGAACTTGGATTTGAAGCGGATGGTCCAATTGCGGTTGAAGTTTTTTCTTTACAAGCACAAGGAATGGTTGTAATTGTCACAAAAGAAAATCACGAAACCGATACAGAAGATGAGTTTCGTGATGAGTTTATCGAGATGCAAGTAACTCTAGATGAGAGTGAACATATATTGTATGAATTTGCAACGTTTGAAGATGTGATTACGTTGGCAAATCGTTTGTATAATCTCGGTGTAACCGGAGGGAAACTCTACACATGGGATGGGCGTTTTTATCTTTGGATGGAAGAAGAAACACCATTATTAAAGGCAGATATTATTGCGATTTTGGCAGAATACGGTAATTCTTCTACAGCAACAATTTATCGTATTATGGAATATGGAAAAGAATTAATGGATTCTCAAGCAATTCAGCAAATATACAAGTATTTTGTCTTAAAACAAAACCTCAGCTAGTAGAAATAGCTTGAGGTTTTGTTAGTATTTTGCGATATTAGATAGACTAAAATACATTGTGATATAAAAAACATTTAAATATTTAAGTATTTTACTTTTCTAAAAGCGATAAAAGGACTATAATAATAGTGAAAACGCTTGCAATAAAGAATAGTTTGTATACATTTGTTAGCGTTTTCTATTGCATTCCAAATTTAACGGTGTATACTAGGCAATGAAGGTTTACTAAACAAGTGAAATTACAGGGGGTTTACTTACTATGGTAGCCGAAAAGGGAGCTCAAACACAAACACAACAAAGGGAGCAACATTTTGAATTGTTGAATTCAACACAAATTGTTATTAACGAAGCCCTAGAAAAGTTGGGTTATCCAAACGAGGTATATGAATTACTGAAAGAACCAATTCGTATGATGACAGTGAAAATTCCAGTTCGTATGGATGACGGGACTGTTAAAATATTTACAGGATATCGCGCACAGCACAATGATGCTGTTGGTCCAACGAAAGGTGGAATTCGCTTCCATCCAAACGTAACAGAAAACGAAGTGAAAGCACTTTCTATTTGGATGAGTTTAAAATGTGGTATTGTTGATTTACCATATGGTGGAGGTAAAGGTGGTATCATTTGTGATCCACGTGAAATGTCTTTCCGTGAATTAGAAAGATTAAGCCGTGGATATGTACGAGCAATTAGCCAAATTGTTGGTCCAACAAAAGATATTCCTGCTCCAGATGTATTTACAAACTCACAAATTATGGCATGGATGATGGATGAATATAGCCGCATCGATGAATTTAATTCGCCTGGATTTATTACAGGGAAACCGCTTGTATTAGGTGGATCTCATGGGCGTGAAACAGCAACTGCAAAAGGTGTAACAATCTGTATTCGCGAAGCTGCGAAAAAACGCGGTATCGATATTAAAGGCGCTCGCGTTGTTGTCCAAGGGTTTGGGAACGCTGGTAGCTTCTTAGCTAAGTTTATGCATGATGCTGGTGCAAAAGTAATTGCGATTTCTGATGCTTACGGTGCACTACATGATCCAAATGGATTGGATATCGACTACTTACTAGATCGTCGTGACAGCTTCGGAACAGTAACGAAATTGTTCAACAATACAATTTCAAACAAAGAGCTATTAGAACTTGATTGTGATATTTTAGTTCCAGCTGCAATCGAGAACCAAATTACAGAAGAGAATGCTGCGGATATTAAAGCGAAAATTGTTGTAGAAGCAGCAAATGGTCCAACTACATTAGAAGCAACTAAAATTTTAACAGAACGCGGTATTTTACTTGTTCCTGATGTATTAGCAAGTGCTGGTGGTGTTACTGTATCTTACTTCGAATGGGTGCAAAATAACCAAGGTTACTACTGGTCAGAAGAAGAAGTAGAACAACGTTTAGAAAAAGTAATGGTAAGATCATTCGATTCTATTTACGAAACATCACAAGTTCGTAAAGTAAACATGCGTTTAGCAGCCTATATGGTTGGTGTACGTAAAATGGCAGAAGCTAGCCGCTTTAGAGGCTGGGTATAATAGAATAAAGAGTTTAGAGAGAACGTGGTTTCCTTCAAGGAAACCACGTTTTTTTATTGAAGTACATAATAAGGATCATAGAAAAGGTGGAGATAAAATTGCAAATGAAGATTGATGTGAGTGAGTGGATGAATTGGAAAAGAGAATCGTATATTTAGAAGAAAGGTTAAAGAAAAGGAATTCTAGTGAAAGGGCGAGTGTACTGCAAATATTTGGAGAAGGAATTATGTCTTTGTTGTTTGGAGTATGTATTGTTGGGCCAGTGATAGCTATCGTCTGGGGAATTATAATATTACTTTTAAAGTGGTTCGGTTAAATAATTACTGTTAATAGGTGTAATATTGTTAAAAGTGGATGATCGATTACAAAAAATAAAAAAGAACACTTGTTCCAACAGAACGCTTGTGCTATACTCTCTTTAGATAAACAAAACGGAAACAAGATAAGGAGAGATTAATAATGAAAATGACAGCAGACCAAAGATTTATGATGCCAACAGATGTTATGGAACGGGTAGAGGTTTTACGAAAAAAACATGTAAAACGTTCCTCTTTGTTACAATCCGTAAATAAATTTTTCGGTTTAGATACAAAAGAAGACTGTGTTTGGTTTTATGGGTTTTATGGAACGGCTGTAAGTATTTTATTATTTATGGTATTTACTTCGAATATTTTTGATTTTCTCTTTGTGTAAGAAATGTGCTATATAGATATCGAGGTTGAATACATATATAAAGAAGAAAGGTAATTTTCTAGAGCGGAGTTGATAGACATGGTGATGTTCCCTATAGAGCGAAATTATATTGGGTACGGAAGCTCCCGACCAGGAATCCGCCTTTCGAAGGTGAGGTTCATTGTAAGCCATGATACGGGGAATCCTGGCAGCAATGCGATAGGAAATCGAGATTACTTTAACGAAATACAACCGAAAGCATCGGCGCATACTTTTATAGATGATACAACCATTTTAGAAATTATCCCAATTGATGAGGTAGCGTATCATGTAAGATATAATGTACCAACAGACAATGATTTGTTTGGTTATGATGCGAACAAAGCAGCAATTGGTGTTGAAATGTGTTATGGAGGTAATGTTAACTTTTGGGATTCTTACACGCGGTTTACATGGTACCATGCTTATTTATGTCATACATTCAATTTAAATCCTAAAAAGGATATTGTATCTCATAAAACACTTGATCCTACGAGGAAGATTGATCCAGAAAATGTATTGGGACAACAAGGAATACGATTTAGGCAATTTTTAGCGGACGTCTATCGAATGTACGTATCGTTTAGATGACAAATATATGAAAAATGAATACAATAAAGATAGGTGCCTACTGCTGAAAGTAGGTTTTTTCTTGTTTTGTAATAAATAGAGATTGAGGCAGAAGACTAGGAGTGAACCGAGTATGCAAAAAGAAACAGCTATTATAATTGGGGGCGGACCGTGTGGATTAGCAGCAGCGATTTCACTGCAGCAACAGGGAATCAATCCACTAGTAATTGAAAAAGGAAATATTGTGAATGCGATTTATCATTATCCGACTCATCAAACGTTTTTTTCCTCTAGTGAAAAGTTAGAGATTGGTGATGTTGCTTTTATTACAGAAAACCGCAAACCAGTTCGTAATCAAGCGCTTGCGTACTATCGTGAAGTGGTAAAGCGTAAAGGTGTGCGAGTAAATGCATTTGAACGCGTAGAACAAGTGCAAAAGGATGGGAACTTCTTTAGAGTAAGTACGACGAAGCGTGATGGAAATACGGAAACATACGCTGCGAAATATATCGTAGTGGCAACGGGATATTATGATAATCCAAACTATATGAACGTTCCTGGAGAAAAATTGGAGAAAGTATCTCATTATTTTAAAGAGGGACATCCTTATTTTGACCGAGATGTAGTTGTAATAGGAGGGAAAAATTCAAGTGTAGATGCTGCGTTAGAACTTGTAAAAGCTGGAGCACGTGTAACGGTGTTATATCGCGGGGGAGAATATTCGCAGAGTATTAAGCCGTGGATTTTACCTGAATTTGAAGCGTTAGTACGTAATGGTACGATTCAAATGCAGTTTCATGCTCACGTAAAAGAAATTACCGAACATACGCTTACGTATACAAGCAACGGAGAGTTATTTACAATTCAAAATGACTTTGTATTTGCGATGACGGGATACCACCCGGATCATAGTTTCCTAACAAAAATGGGAGTAGAAATTGATAAAGAAACAGGGCGTCCGATATTTACAGAAGAAACAATGGAAACGAATGTGGAGAATATCTTTATTGCGGGTGTTATTGCAGCTGGAAATAATGCGAATGAAATTTTTATTGAGAATGGAAGATTTCATGGTGGAGCAATTACACAAACAGTTGTATCAAGAGAACAAAAATAAGCTGTCGAATTTTTCGACAGCTTATTTTTTAATCGTGCATAAACATTTGTTGGATTTTATCTTGAGAATGAGTACATTCTAAAGCAACAAGTAGTTTAATACGAGCTTTTTGGGCATTTAAACCGTATGTGAAAACAATTCCCATATCTTTTAATTGTTTTCCTCCACCCTCATAGGAATATACGTCTTGGACAATTCCATTAAAGCAGCGAGAAACGAGAACAATTGGAATCCCTTTAATTATTAAGCGTTGTAAACTAGAAAGCGTTCGTGGTGGTAAATTACCTTGACCAAGTGCTTCGATTACAATCCCATCGACCGGTAGGTTTTCAATTGCTGCTAATAATGTATCATCCATACCAGCGTATGCCTTTAACACAACAACATTTTTAGAAATTTGCCCAATCATGTATGTTTCATGATTTACGAGAGCGTGATGGAAGACAACGCCGCGTTTTGTCACCATACCGATTGGTCCGTATTGAGGGCTTTGGAATGTTGCAACATTACTTGTATGTGTTTTTGTTACATTTGTTGCACAGTGAATTTCGTCGTTTAACACGACAAGAACACCTTTTCCAAGCGCTTCGCTGCTACTTGCAACCTTTACAGCTGATAAAAAGTTATATAAACCGTCAGCACCCAATTCATTGCTAGAGCGCATTGCACCTGTTACAACGATTGGAATGTTCGCTTGTACAGTTAAATCTAAAAAGTATGCAGTTTCCTCTAATGTATCTGTACCATGTGTAATGACAACGCCATGGATATCTTCATGTTTTACTCTTTCGTCAATGATGATTTGTAATTGTAACATCTCGCTAGGAGTCATATGAGGAGATGGAAGATGAAAGACATCTTCAACGATTAAATCAATATCATCCGCTAAATTTGGAATGAATTTTAAAAGAGGATTTTGTTCCCCTGGTTGTACAACCCCAGTTTCTTTATCTTCTTCCATTGCGATTGTTCCACCTGTGTGTAAAACTAGGATTTTTTTCAATGCTTATACCCCTTTCTAGTCAAAAAATACATTTAGAACATACCATGTTTTTACTAGATTCGACAATGGAAATGTATAAAAGTTTGTATTAGAAATGAAAATAAAGTTGACTACTTTATTTTGGAAATAATTGAAGGGAATGGATTCTTAATTTTTTTATCGTGAGTTGTTAGAATGAGTGAGAAAAATGAAAAGAGGATATTTCTTTGAAAAAAATTGAGGGAGCTTTAATTCGTATATTATTGATTCAATTTATTTGTCTCTGCATTATTCAATTGCTTTTCATGCAAGAATCCACAGTGAAATATTTATCAAAAATCGTTTATTATGAAGGAGTTACAAGTGAAAATATAACTGATATTTTACAAGTCAATAAGTAGTTTTCATTTTCTTCTAGTAAGGATTGTGCTACAATAATTGAGGGTTTAATCGGTATGAAACAAGCGTAGAGAAGCAGGGGATTTGTACCTGCTTTTCATTTTGTTTTATAAGTGAAAAAAATGAGGTGTTACAGTGGATAAACGAATTTCAATTGCGATAGATGGTCCAGCAGCTGCTGGAAAAAGCACAGTTGCAAAGGTTGTTGCGAAAGAACTTTCTTATGTCTATATTGACACAGGTGCAATGTATCGTACGCTTACATACGCTGCTCTGGAACAAAATGTAGATATTGAAAATGAAGAAAGTTTAATGGAAGTTTTAAAAAATCTGAATATTGATTTTCAGCAAGGTGAAAATACACAACTAGTTTTCTTAAACGGCAAGGATGTATCTGAAGCGATTCGTACACCGAATGTAACAAATCGCGTATCAATTGTTGCCAAGCATCGTCTTGTTCGCGAAGAGATGGTGCGCCGCCAACAAGCTCTAGCAGAAAAGGGCGGGGTGGTAATGGATGGTCGTGATATTGGTACGCATGTGCTACCTAATGCGGAAGTGAAGATTTTTATGCTTGCTTCTGTTCAAGAGAGAGCGGAGCGTAGACACCTTGAAAATGCGAAGAAAGGCTTCGCTTCTAGTTTGGAGCAATTGAAAAAAGAAATTGCCAAGCGTGATAAATTAGATTCAGAGCGCGAAGTTTCTCCGTTAAAAAAAGCGGATGATGCATTGGAGTTAGACACAACTTCTTTATCAATTGAAGAAGTTGTCCAAAAAATCATGGATATTGTTTCTGGAGCGTTTGCAAAATAAAGAAAGAGGGAATCCTCTTTCTTTTTTTTATTTTAAAAATATTAGTATAACAGAGAATAGTGAAACACTTCCCTTGACAAATAAGTCAATTTGTAAGAAGTTAGTAAAAGAAGAGAAACTGTCAGAATATATTCGCTATTATATTTTAAAACATACTTTATTCAAGGAGATTTTGCTGTATACTATTTATATAGGCTTCTATATCTTCTATGAAGTGTATAGCAAAAAATAGGTTATTGTATGTATTGGAAGCGAGTATATGCTAAAAATTTCTTATAACATGCAAATGAAAACATTTGTTTTCATTTCGTATATACATAAAAAAGCTTTGTCAATTCTGTAGGGAGGTATTTCCATGGTAGAAAAAATGAATGAAGAAGTTGTGGATTCAAAAGCATTACAAGTGGGTGACGTTGTTACAGGTTCTGTAACAAAGGTTGAAGAAAAACAAGTTCTTGTAAATGTTGGATACAAAACAGATGGCGTTATTCCGATTAGTGAATTAGCTAACGTTCATATTGAAAAAGCGAGCGATGTTGTAAAATTAGATCAAAATCTTGAATTAAAAGTTATTAAATTAGAAGATGATGATCTTGTATTATCGAAACGTGCTGTTGATGCAGAAAAAGCATGGGTAGAGTTGCAAGAAAAATTCACTTCAGGTGAAGTTTTTGATGTTACTGTAAAAGATATTGTGAATGGTGGTTTAGTTGTGGATCTTGGTGTCCGTGGATTTATTCCAGCTTCACTTGTAGAAATGCACTATGTAGAAGATTTTACTGATTATAAAGGAAAAACATTAGCGGTGAAAATTGTTGAATTAGATCGTGAAAAAAATCGTGTTATTCTTTCACATAAAGCAGTTGTAGAACAGGAATTAGAATCAAAGAAAAAAGAAGCGATTTCTTCTTTAAAAGAAGGAGACGTTGTGGAAGGTACAGTTCAACGATTAACTGACTTTGGTGCTTTTGTGAATGTTGGTAATGTAGATGGTTTAGTACACATTTCACAAATTTCTCATGACCGCGTTGAACAGCCTTCTGATGTGTTAACACAAGGACAAAGTGTAAAAGTCAAAGTATTATCGGTTGATGCAGATACGCAGCGTATTTCTTTATCGATTAAAGCGGCTCAGCCAGGACCTTGGGAAAACGTTTCTGCTGAAGTTAAAGCGGGTGATATTCGAGAAGGTATAGTGAAACGAATTGTTACATTTGGTGCTTTCGTTGAAATTTTACCAGGTGTAGAAGGACTTGTGCATGTATCGCAAATTGCAAATCGTCACGTGAAAAATCCAAATGAAGTATTAGAAATGGGACAAGAAGTGAAAGTGAAAGTACTTGAAGTACATGCAGCAGAAAAACGTATTTCTTTAAGTATAAAAGAAGCTGTTGAAGAAAATAATGAAACAGAAGATTATAGCCAATATGAGCCGACTTCTGAGTCTGCAACTTTCCAATTTAGTGATATTATTGGTGAACAACTGAAAAAATTAAAGAAATAAAGAGGGGTACAAGTGGTAAGGGCAAAACGAAAATTAGAACATATTGAATACGCTCTTTCCACCGGACAGTCTCGTATACATGGCTTTCATGACATTGCTTTTGTCCATCAAAGCTTGCCAAATTCAAGTTATGAAAGCATTACATTTGAAACGGAAATCGGCGAACTTTCATTAAGTTCGCCGATTTTTATCAATGCGATGACTGGTGGTGGTGGAGATCACACATTACATATTAATGAACAGTTAGCACACGTGGCTAAGCAGCATAACCTTGCGATGGCTGTCGGTTCTCAAATGGCTGCGTTAAAAGATGAAAAAGAAGCATCTTCTTATCGAATTGTTCGAAAGGTAAATCCAAATGGAATCGTTTTTGCAAATTTGGGTAGTGAAGCGAGCGTTGAACAGGCAAAACGAGCGGTTGATATGATTGAAGCGAATGCTTTGCAAATTCATTTGAATGTCATTCAAGAACTAACGATGCCAGAAGGTGATCGGGATTTTACAGGCGTATTAGAGCGGATTGAACAAATTGTTACAAGTTCTCCGGTTCCAGTTATAGTAAAAGAAGTAGGTTTTGGTATGAGTAAAGAAACGGTACAGCAGCTAACTAATGTTGGTGTTACGGCTGTAGATGTTGGTGGTTATGGTGGCACAAATTTTGCTGCAGTTGAAAATGAGCGAAGGAAGCGAATGCTTTCTTATTTTAATGATTGGGGCATTCAGACGGTAGCTTCGATCATAGAAGCATCCTCTACAAATAAAAACCTCTCTCTTATTGCATCTGGCGGTATACAAACTGCGCTTGATGTAGCAAAAGCAATTGCATTAGGGGCACGGGCGACTGCTTTTGCTGGGTATTTTTTACGTATATTGATGAATGATGGTACCCAGAAATTAATGGATGAAATAGAACTTTTACATACGGATTTACAATTTATAATGACGGCTCTTGGAGCGAGAACACTCTCTGAGCTTCAGCGAGTGCCGCTTATTGTGAAGGGTGACACGTATCATTGGTTATCGCAACGCGGGATTGATACGACGTGCTATAGCAATAGGTAATGTTTTTTAAGTTTTTTTGCAGGTTATTTATAAATCAGAATAAGATAAGAATAAAAAATCAACCGAAAGAATCAACCGTTCGGTTGATTTTTTTTATGTACCCGCCTCGTACAATGAAGAGGAAAGGGGAAGATGAAATGAATAAGATTATTGAAGTGGATAAAGTAACGAAGTGCTATGAAACTTTTAAAGCACTATCTTTAAAAGTGAAGAAGTAACAAATACAGTGCTAAGTCAGAGAGAATTAGAGGTGTTAATTGTTCTAGCTACTGGAGCGACAAATAAAGAGATTGGTGAGAAACTCTTTATTTCAATTTCAACGGTTAAAACACACATTATTAATATATATACTAAGCTCCAAGTTTCTAATCGTGTAGAAGCAATAAAGAAAGCGTTGGAGCATGGATTAATAACATAATGAATTGTGGGAAAATGAAAAAACAGCCGATGTCGGCTGTTTTTTCATTTTGTTTAATGCTGATTTTGCTTGCGAGCTTGCTCTGGTGTATCAAGCCCAGTTGCTCCAGGATATTGCAGCGATTGGTCGCGGTCAGACTCGACACGGCGCGATTGTTTTAGTTTCTTTTCTTGGCGGTCTTTTCCCATCGTTATCTACACCTCCTTAATAGAAAGTGTTGCTGTTATAAGAAAAACTATGCAAAAAGAAGAAAAGGATTAGTTTTCATAAAAAGTTCCCATAATGGAAATGATAGGAGGAGAAAATATGGATGGAAGTTATTTTTATTTTTTAGCGTGGGTGGGCTGGGTTGTTACAACGTTTTTTTTGAAAAAAGATGAAATTCGTTGGAAAGTTAGTGCTGCTATATTAATATTTATTATTTGTTCACAGATAACGGTATCTATTGCTTCTTTCACTGTATCATTAAACGCTCTTATACTCGGTATTATTTCCTTTTTGGGGATTGCTCTATATTCTGTGTGGGAAAAAATGTATGCCTTATTGTCGGCACTTATCATTGCTATGCTATATACAAGCTTTCATTTATTAGAGGTGTATGATCCGATTTGGATTGTTATTGATCGGATTTTTATGTTAAGCGGTGCTCTTGTATATGCATCAATTTTATTACATCGAGATCGTTTATTGCGTCTATGTTCTTTATATGCCGGAGCACTACAAGGAGAAATATTGGTAACATTTATTTTTCGCAGGCTTCATTTTCCATACGAATTTGGTGGTTTGACATTCTTTGATATCATTGCTGTTTCTACACTACTGGTTATGATGATGTCTTATATCGCAAAATTATCGGCGTATAGAGGACAATTTAGAAAAAAACATGTAAAAGAAAGGCAAGGGTAATACATGACTGAATATACACCAGCCATTTTATGTGGCGTCATTGCTGGAACAGTAACGCGAATTTTGATGCTTCGTACAGATACGAGGCAGTATCCGACACGTTTACATGGAAAAATTATTCACATTGCTATGGGATTAATTGCAGCAGCTTTAGGAGCAATTGCTATTCCATCCATTTTGAAGAAGGATTTTTCAGCGATTACTTTCTTAACATTAGCTGCGTCTCAATTTCGAGATGTTCGAAATATGGAAAGGAATACACTGCAGCAATTAGATGGGTATGAGCTTGTACCGCGTGGAAACACATATATTGAGGGAATAGCTCTTGTATTTGAAAGTCGCAACTATTTAGCGATGTTAACAGCATTTGTGACAACATTTACATATATAGGGTTTCATTCGTGGATAGCTGGTGTAGTTGCTGGCACAGCGGGATTCTTTATTGCCAAAATATTGATGTCTGGTAAAAGGTTACGTGATCTTGTAGACATTGAGCATGTCCCTCTCCGCTTTGAGGGAGCAGGACTATATATTGATAATATTTATATTATGAATATTGGATTGCCCGCAAGGCAAGAAGAAATTATGAAGTATGGAATGGGCTTTATTTTAAAGCCTAAGTCTATTGACGCAAGAATAACAATTTCCAATCTTGGACAACGACAAGCAATCTTACATGATGTATCGGTTGCATTAGGCATATTTAGAGATTCTGGAACCCCGGCGTTAGTCCCCTTAGCTAAGCGCGATTTAGAAGATGGAAGAGTAGGGGTATTTGTACTCCCGCAAGATCAAGATGTAAAAAAAGCGATTGCAGTAATAGGGAATGTACCAACATTAGAAAGTGCGGTTCATATGTCATCAGAGGCCCCAAAAGGAAGGGGAGATATACGATGATGTTAGAAAGCTATATTCTTGCTGTAATTACAACGACGCCA
Source organism: Bacillus sp. 105MF (assembly GCF_000374885.1). NCBI lineage: Bacteria > Bacillati > Bacillota > Bacilli > Caryophanales > Bacillaceae > Bacillus > Bacillus sp. 105MF. Next base: position 390,343 of record NZ_KB895565.1, read on the forward strand.
GAAAAGTTTGCTGGGGGGGCACCTTTATTTACTTGTGACTCAAAAGAAGAAATGGAATTTGTAGCAAATAATTTAGAAGCGATTTTAGACGGTATCGCACACCGCTTACAAGAGAATGTATATATTATTGTGAAACATTAGTAACGTGTGCTATAATATGAGATGTTTTGATACGATGAGAAATATTCTGGAATGCAAATCCCTTCTTGCACAAAGAAGGGTTTTTTACATAATAAACAGAAGCAAGTTGAAAGGATGAAATTATATGCCGAAACCAGTAGTGGCAATAGTAGGACGCCCGAACGTAGGGAAATCTACTATTTTCAATAGAATTGTTGGAGAGAGAGTTTCAATTGTAGAAGATATCCCAGGCGTAACGCGAGATCGTATTTATAGTGCGGGAGAATGGTTAAATCATGAATTTAACATTATTGATACAGGTGGAATTGATATTGGAGACGAGCCGTTTTTGACACAAATTCGTCAACAAGCAGAAGTTGCGATTGATGAAGCGGATGTTATCATTTTTATGACAAATGGCCGTGATGGTGTAACAGCTGCAGATGAAGAAGTAGCAAAGATTTTATATCGTTCTAAAAAGCCGGTTGTACTAGCGGTGAATAAGGTTGATAATCCAGAGATGCGTAATGATATTTATGATTTCTATGCATTAGGATTTGGTGAGCCATTCCCAATTTCAGGTACACACGGATTAGGTTTAGGTGATTTATTAGATGAAGCAGCAAAGCATTTCCCTAAGATTGAAGAAGAGGCATATGATGACGAAACAATTCGTTTCTCATTAATTGGGCGTCCAAATGTAGGGAAATCATCACTTGTAAATGCATTGCTTGGTCAAGAGCGTGTAATTGTAAGTAACGTAGCAGGAACGACCCGTGATGCTGTTGATACACCATATAGTAAAGATGGTCAAGATTACGTTATTATTGATACAGCGGGGATGCGTAAAAAAGGGAAAGTATACGAGAGTACTGAAAAGTATAGTGTACTTCGTGCATTGAGAGCGATTGAACGATCTGACGTTGTTTTAGTCGTTTTAGATGGTGAAGAAGGAATTATTGAACAAGATAAAAAAATTGCTGGTTATGCACATGACTCAGGAAGAGCAGTAATTATTGTTGTGAATAAATGGGATGCAGTTAAAAAAGATGAAAAGACAATGAAAGCATTTGAAGAAAATATTCGTGCGCATTTCCAATTCTTGGATTATGCACCGGTTGTATTCTTATCTGCGAAAACGAAAAAACGTACACAGACATTATTACCAGTTATTAATGAAGTTAATGAAAGTCATAGTATTCGTGTACAAACAAACGTATTAAACGACGTGATTATGGATGCTGTTGCAATGAATCCAACACCAACGCATAATGGACAACGTTTGAAAATCTTCTACGCAACGCAAGTCGCGGTGAAACCACCAACATTTGTTGTATTTGTAAATGATCCAGAATTAATGCACTTTTCATATGAGCGCTTCTTAAAGAATCGTTTGCGTGAGTCGTTTGGCTTCGTAGGAACGCCAATTCGAATTATTTCTAGAGCAAGAGACTAATGGAGAGGATGTGATTTTATGAAAAAAATCACAGTAGTAGGAGCAGGTAGCTGGGGCACAGCGTTAGCGATGGTATTAGCTGACAATGGTCATGATGTACGTATTTGGGGAAATCGTTCGGAGCTCATGGATGAAATCAATATGAAACATGAGAACAGCCGGTATCTCCCAGGAATTACATTGCCAAGCACAATCGTAGCCTACTCTTCTTTAGAAGAGGCATTAGTAGATGTAGATATAGTACTTTTAGTCGTGCCAACGAAAGCGTATCGAGAAGTATTGAAAAATATGAAAGATATTGTTTCACAGCCAATTACTTGGATTCATGCAAGTAAAGGGATTGAACCGGGAACTTCAAAACGTATTTCAGAAATGATTGAAGAAGAAATTCCAGCGCATCTTATTCGTGATGTTGTTGTCCTATCAGGACCAAGCCATGCGGAAGAGGTAGGGCTTCGTCAAGCGACAACTGTTACTTCAGCTGCTAAACGTATGGAAGCAGCTGAAGAAGTACAAGACTTGTTTATGAATAGTTATTTCCGAGTATATACGAATCCTGATATTGTCGGAGTAGAGCTCGGTGGGGCATTAAAAAATATTATTGCACTAGCCGCGGGTATAACGGATGGCCTTGGATTAGGTGATAATGCAAAAGCAGCTCTTATGACACGTGGTTTAACGGAAATTGCTCGTTTAGGAAGAAAGATGGGTGGTAATCCGTTAACATTTGCTGGTTTAACGGGAATGGGTGACTTGATTGTAACTTGTACAAGTGTCCATAGTCGAAATTGGCGTGCGGGAAATATGCTTGGAAAAGGATATTCATTAGAAGAAGTATTAGATAGTATGGGTATGGTAGTTGAAGGTGTACGAACAACGAAAGCTGCATATGAGATGGCTGAGAAAATGAAAGTTGAAATGCCAATTACGGCAGCCTTATATGATGTACTATTCAATGGAAATAATGTGAAAGATGCAGTAGGGTCATTGATGGGGCGTGTTCGTAAACATGAAGTTGAAGCGATACCTGATTTATTGTAAATAAAAGCTGTATGCGTGAAAAAACACGTATACAGCTTTTTATTTTTCTGGGTTTTTTCACCATTTATTTCTTTTTGCATACGATGGATTGTAACTTGAAGAGAGGGTGAAGAAAATGGATAATAACATTTTCAATAATATTGAAAAAGAAGCGAAAGTAAATAAAGACGATATTTTTAAATTAGCATCATCTGTACAAAATGCAAATTTACGCGATGAGAAAATACTACGCCAATTAATCCATCAGGTCGCAGTAATGGCAGGGCGAGAGGTACCAAAAGAGCAAGAAGATCAAATTGTAAAAGCGATTATTAATAATAATATGCCAACAGACTTTAGCTCGTTAAGTAAAATGTTTAAAAAATAAAGCATGAGAAACAAAGGGTTCGAGGATTGCATACGATAGCTATGAAGAAATGGGATTGGAGCTGTTTGTGGGCGTATTTGGTCAACCGAAGCGAAGATGATACATTCGCTTCGGTTTTATTTTTGTTTTTTATTTACATTTATCCATTTTGATTTTCGAATATATAATTCGCCATTATGAAGAACGAAAGGTGACCTACACTCATTTTATTTATTTGTTTTCAATTGGCATGGGGCAGGAAAAGGATCTAACCGTTTCTATGTATGGCCGGATGCTCTCTACCAGCTAAAAAGAATGGTCTTATATTATTTTTCTATTTGTTTAAAATTTTTAATTTGTTAAAATAGTATAAAAATAGATTGATAATTAAGGGGTGGGTATATGTCTGAAGGACTTATAAAAATGTGGTTTTCTTTAGGAGCAATGGGATTCATGTTTATTGCAGTAGCTTTTATTTTATTAAGTAGGCATAAAATAAAGAATAAAATTTTGAAAGGTATTACAGCGCTGGTTGCTTATACACTTATGGTTGTATCTGGGATTGTTATTTTCCTCGTTGTATTTAGTGGGCCAGTCGAACAATAAGAATGAATAATCGCCACTCTTTGTTTTCAAATAGATTGTGGGGAGGTAGGTGGAAATGAATAAACAAGATTTAATAGATATGAGCGAGAAAATAAAGGATGGATTGACTGTGAAAAAAAACTATATTATTTTAATATTTTGTTGTATAAGCCTTTTGTCAGGATGTATGTATCCTAGAGAAAATATGAAACAGAATGCTGTCCCTTATGAAGATCAGCTGCAAGCTGTACAAAAGGCAGTCAATACATATAAGGAACAAAATAATGGTTTATTGCCAATTAAAACGCGTGATATGAGCACACCAATTTATCAAAAATATCCAATTGATTTTCAAAAAATTGCACCACGTTATATACAAGAAGCACCTGGAAATGCATATGAAAGTGGTGGTGTATATCAATATGTATTAGTAGATGTAGAAACAAATCCAACGGTAAAATTAATCGATGTAAGAATGGCAGAACAAATTCGGGATGTTAAGTTGAAATTGCAAATGTATCGTGATGAACATCAATATCCTCCCTTTAAAAAGGTTATTGCAGATGGTGTTTATGAGCTAGATTTCAAAAAGATGGGATATAAAGATGTGCCTCAAGTGACAAGCCCATATTCTGGAAAAGGATTACCGCTTGTAATTAATGAAAAAGGGGAAATTTTTGTTGATTATCGAATGGATTTATATGAAATGTTACAAAAAAACGGAGAAAAGTTGAAAGAGGGGGAAGATATTCGTAATATGCTTTTAAAAGATACACCATTTGTGCCCGCATACTCTTTACCGTATACAGTAAGAAACGGAGAACCAATTTTTTTTAAATGATAAGTCATGAACCTTTCTTCTAGCGAATAAGTTCTAGAAGAAAGGTTTTTTCATGTATTACAACTTATGATGCAAACAAAAAGTTTTTTTTAAATAGTCATATGAATTTAGGACAAAATCATATGATATATTGTCCACACTTCTAGAATATTTTTATGTTATTTCATATGATAGGAGACATCAGTGAAGGATATTGTATGTGAATACAAATTGGATTATTCCCAAAAATTTTGAGGGAGGGAATCACTTGGAAAAGGTCGATATTTTTAAAGATATTGCTGAGCGCACAGGCGGTGATATTTATTTAGGGGTTGTAGGAGCTGTTCGAACAGGAAAATCAACGTTTATTAAAAAATTTATGGAGCTTGTTGTTATTCCAAATATCGAAAATGATTCAGATCGTCAGCGAGCACAAGATGAATTACCTCAAAGTGCTGCTGGACGTACAATTATGACAACAGAACCGAAATTTGTTCCAAACCAAGCGGTTTCCATCCATGTTGATGACGGTCTTGAAGTAAATATTCGATTAGTAGATTGTGTTGGTTATACGGTTCCTGGAGCGAAAGGTTATGAAGATGAGAATGGCCCACGCATGATTAATACACCTTGGTATGAAGAACCCATCCCGTTTCATGAGGCTGCTGAAATTGGAACGCGTAAGGTGATTCAAGAACATTCTACTATTGGGGTTGTCATTACAACTGATGGAACGATTGGAGAAATTCCAAGACGAGATTATATAGAAGCAGAAGAACGTGTTATCAATGAGTTAAAAGAAGTGGGTAAACCGTTTATCATGATTATTAATACAGTACAGCCGTATCATCCAGATACAGAACAGTTACGTCAAAGTTTATCAGAGGAGCATGATATTCCTGTATTAGCAATGAGTGTGGAGAGTTTAAGAGAAACAGATGTTTACAATGTACTTCGTGAAGCTTTATTTGAATTCCCTGTTTTGGAAGTGAATGTGAATCTACCAAGCTGGGTTATGGTATTAAATGAGGGACATTGGTTACGTCAAAGTTATCAAGAAGCTGTTCAAGAGACAGTTAAAGATATAAAAAGGCTTCGTGATGTAGATCGTGTTGTTTGGCAATTTAGTCAATATGAGTTTATTGATCGAGCGAGTTTAGCTGGGATTGATATGGGGCAAGGCGTTGCAGAGATTGATTTATATGCACCAGATGAATTGTACGATCAAATATTAAAAGAAGTTGTAGGTGTAGAAATTAGAGGGAAAGATCATTTATTAAAGCTTATGCTTGATTTTTCTCATGCAAAAACGGAGTATGATCAAGTTTCAGAGGCTTTAAGAATGGTCAAACAAACAGGATATGGCGTAGCTGCGCCGGCCTTAGCTGATATGAGCCTAGATGAGCCAGAAATTATTCGTCATGGATCGCGATTCGGTGTGAAATTAAAGGCGGTTGCACCGTCTATTCATATGATTAAAGTTGATGTTGAATCTACATTTGAGCCAATTATTGGTACTGAAAAGCAAAGTGAAGAGCTTGTCCGCTATTTAATGCAAGATTTTGAGGATGATCCGCTTTCTATATGGAATTCTGATATCTTTGGACGCTCGCTTAGTTCAATTGTTCGAGAAGGAATTCAAGCAAAATTGTCTTTAATGCCTGAAAATGCTCGTTACAAATTAAAAGAAACGCTAGAAAGAATTATTAACGAAGGATCTGGCGGATTGATTGCCATTATTTTATAAGGACCCCCCTGCGAGCAGGGGGTTTTTGCTTTTTTATCCCGCTATTTGCAGGCTGTAAGACTCCAGTCTCAAGATTCAGAGAAAAGTGAGGAAGATAGGTGGAGAGGAGAAAAGAAATAGCCATTATCTAATATTTTGTAGCATATTGTCAAGTTTCATCGTTTTTTCACATTTTCGAGGTAACAATTTCTTTAAAAATATTGAATTATACAGGAGAATCGTATAATATAGGCGTTGATAATGATTTATCTACATCTTTGTAGTATAGAATTTGTAAAAATTGCCTACAAATGAAAGTAAGACTCATTTTATGATCATTATACAGTCTTATCTTTGGGAGGAGGTGAATGGCATGAACAAGACAGATTTAATCAATGCTGTTGCAGAAGCAAGTTCCCTTTCTAAAAAGGACGCAACAAAAGCAGTTGACGCTGTTTTTGATTCTATCTTAGAAGCTTTAAAACAAGGTGATAAAGTACAATTGATCGGATTCGGTAACTTCGAAGTTCGTGAGCGTGCGGCTCGTAAAGGACGCAACCCACAAACTGGTGAGGAAATTGAAATCGCTGCAAGTAAAGTACCTGCATTCAAACCTGGTAAAGCGTTAAAAGATGCGGTTAAATAATCCTTACATATTAACAGGGAAGAAGAGTTTCCTTTTTGGAAACTCTTCTTTTTGCTTTTAAAATCATAAATATGCTAGAATGTGTTCGTATCACTTTTAGGTTTTTCGGGAGGGTTAAGCGGATGGCAAAAGTTAACTTAGAACAAATCGAGCAAGCAGTGCGTCTTATTCTAGAGGCAATTGGAGACGATCCAAATCGTGAGGGAGTACTTGATACACCGAAACGTGTTGCGAAAATGTATGCAGAAGTATTTTCAGGTATGCATGAAGATCCAAAGGAGCATTTGCATAAAGTGTTTGGAGAAGAGCACGAGGAGCTTGTATTAGTAAAAGATATTCCATTTTATTCGATGTGTGAGCACCATCTTGTTCCGTTTTACGGAGTTGCTCATGTTGCATATATTCCACGTGGTGGAAAAGTAACAGGTTTAAGTAAATTAGCTCGTACTGTAGATACAATTGCACGTCGTCCACAACTTCAAGAACGTATTACGTCAACAGTGGCTAATTCTATTATGGAAGTGCTAGAACCACATGGTGTTATGGTAGTTGTTGAAGCGGAGCATATGTGTATGACAATGCGCGGTGTGAAAAAGCCTGGTGCAAAAACGGTAACTACAGCAGTGCGCGGTGTGTTAGAAAATGATGCAGCGGCACGTAGCGAAATTTTGTCTTTTATTAAGGCAAAGTAAAGGAAAGCGGGAAACTGCTTTTCTTTTTTATTTATATTATTTTACTTTTGATTCCGGTTGTTTGTAGGAAATACTGTCTGTATCCAACAAAACTAGGTGGGGATTACTGCCTGTGAAATCTAAATTCTTATAATGAGCAAGGAGAAATGAGAATTCCATTTTAATGTGTGTTTATGGAGTGAGAGATATAGTCTTTAAAAAATTACATATATTTTGATAGCTGTCCATAAACTTATAGGTGAATGAGTTTTTGTTTTTTATGCGTATTGTATGAATAGAAATCTAACATATAGTTTATCTTGATTCCCCAAGTTTTGGTTATAGAAAATAGAATGTATGTGTTATAATAGGTTTTATGAATTAGAAAACAAGGGTGATTTTTTGTGTGTGACATCTACGGAGGGTATGCGGATATAAAGGAGCAGTTGCTATCAAAACTGCGCCATCCTTATTTTATAAACTATATTGAAGAACCATTTATTGATGAAGAAAAGGTAGTGCTTTTATACGCTGCTTTAAAAAATGCAAATTTACATAAAGAACAGATTGATCACTATGTTTTAACGATTATGCTTGTACAAATCGCTCTTGATACACATGAAAAAGTATCAAACAAAGCAGATGAAGAAACAAGTGGATTTCATAAGCGTCGTCAGCTTACAGTACTTGCAGGTGATTACTATAGTGGACTGTATTATTATTTACTTTCAATGAATTGTGATATTGTATTAATTCGTGCACTTGCCGAAGGGATTAAAGAAATTAATGAACATAAAATTATGTTATATCAGAGGGCATATGAAACAGCTGATGAAGTAGTCAAAAGTGTTATGACAATCGAATCGGCACTTTTACAAAAAACATGTGATCATTTTCATTTATCACATTGGAAACCGTTTATAGCATATATGCTAGGGAATAAGCGTCTTCAAAAAGAGTATCAATTGCATGTTAAAAGAAAAACTGCACCTGTTTTTCAAGCGGTTCAAGCAACTCTATCAAATGATGATGACAGAAATGTGGAAGCGGTCTTTACAGAGTGGTTGAAAAAAATGGATGAACAAGAAAAATCATTTCTTCAAAGCCATAAAGAAATTGATGAGATAGTTTCCGCTTTAAAAGATAAATTGAAAACATAAGCAATTTTATATTGGAAGAAGGGTAAGCGCATGCAACAATCAAAAGAAGAAAGAGTACATGACGTATTTGAAAAAATCTCTGATAAATACGATGTAATGAATTCAGTTATAAGTTTTCAAAGGCATAAAGCATGGCGAAAAGAAACGATGCGAATTATGGATGTACAACCTGGAAGTAAGGCGTTAGATGTGTGTTGTGGGACTGCTGATTGGACAATTGCACTTGCTAATGCTGTTGGTCCAAACGGAGAGGTACATGGTTTAGACTTCAGTGAAAATATGCTATCTGTCGGTAAAGAAAAGGTAAAGGCATTAGGATTGACGCAAGTGGAGCTTCTGCATGGAAATGCAATGGAACTTCCATTTGAAGATAATACATTTGACTATGTAACAATTGGGTTTGGATTACGTAATGTTCCTGATTATATGCATGTATTAAAAGAAATGGCGCGAGTAGTAAAGCCAGGCGGGAAAGTGATTTGTTTAGAAACATCTCAACCAACGATGATTGGTTTTCGCCAGATGTATATTTTGTATTTCAAATACATTATGCCTTTGTTTGGCAAAATGTTTGCAAAAAGCTATAAGGAATATTCATGGCTTCAGGAGTCTGCTAGCACATTCCCAGGGATGAAAGAATTAGTGAAGATGTTTGAATCAGCAGGACTTGAGCATGTGCAAGTGAAACCATTTACTTTTGGTGTAGCAGCTATGCACTTAGGATTAAAACCGAAATTAAAATAGAAAAAAGACGTTTTTAGGTTAAGGTGAACAATATGAAGTTACAACTTATGTACTCTTTTTTACGATCGGATATTGATGTAATAGAAAAAGAATTAAAAAAGGTTGTTGCCTCAGAGCAACAACTAATAGAAGATGCGGCATTACAGCTTATCGAAGCTGGTGGTAAACGAATTCGTCCTGTATTTGTGCTACTTGCGGGGAAATTCGGAGACTACAAGTTAGATGCAATTAAACATGTTGCAGTTGCTCTAGAGCTCATCCATATGGCTTCGCTTGTTCATGATGATGTAATTGACGCAGCGCTCTTACGAAGAAGTAGTGCAACTGTAAATGCAAAATGGGGAGATCGTATTGCGATGTATACGGGAGATTATTTGTTTGCAAAGTCTCTAGAGTGCATTACGAATTTAGAAGTTCCAGAGGCTCACCAGGCATTATCGTATACAATTTTGGAAGTGTGTAAGGGTGAAATCGAACAAATTAAGGATAAGTATGATTATAATCAAAATTTAAGAACGTATTTACGACGGATTAAGAGAAAAACAGCATTGTTGATTGCGGCTAGTTGTCAGTTGGGAGCTATTGCTTCTGGGGCAAGTCGTGATACTGTAAATCGTTTGTTTTGGTATGGTTATTTTGTTGGAATGTCGTATCAAATTATTGATGATATTTTAGATTTCGTTTCAACAGAAGAAAAATTAGGAAAACCTGCTGGTGGAGATTTATTGCAAGGAAATGTCACACTTCCAGCTTTGTATGCAATGGAAGATCCAAAGCTTCGTGCAAAAATTGTATCCGTACATGAAAATACAACTGCAAGTGAGATGAAAGAAATTATTCACGATATTAAAACAAGTCCAGCAATTGATCGGGCATTTGCATTTAGTGAACGTTATTTACATAAAGCGTTAGAGGTAATAAAACCTTTGCCACGTGGACAGGCAAAATATGCGTTGCAAAATGTTGCAAAGTATATTGGAAAACGAAAATTTTAATGACTTTCTTTTACAAATAAAAAAATCTCTCTATTTCAAAACTATTGCACAATTGTGATAAGGGTGTTAATATGTGTGTGGGGATATACAATTACATACATAATTCAGAAGTGGAGAGATTTTTTATGGAAAAAACATTTCTAATGGTAAAACCAGACGGCGTACAACGTGCCTTCATTGGGGAAATTGTAGCTCGCTTTGAGAAAAAGGGCTTTCAATTAGTTGGTGCGAAATTAATGCAAGTTACTCCAGAAATTGCAGGAAAACATTACGCTGAGCACACAGAAAAACCTTTCTTTGGTGAATTAGTAGATTTCATTACATCTGGTCCTGTTTTTGCAATGGTATGGCAAGGGGAAGGTGTAGTAGATACTGCTCGTAATATGATGGGTAAAACAAGACCTCATGAAGCAGCACTAGGTACAATTCGTGGCGATTTTGGTGTAACAGTTGCGAAAAATATTATCCATGGTTCTGATTCTCTAGAAAGTGCAGAACGTGAGATTGGTATTTTCTTTAAAGAAGAAGAATTAGTAGACTACTCAAAATTAATGAATCAATGGATTTACTAATTATTTTAAAATAATTTGTAAACGCTTTAATTACTGTGGTAATAGTGAAAAGTGCAAGGAGAGTGTGAATACTCTTCTTGCACTTTTTTAGTTTCAAATAGTTACGAAGTAAGGCTCGGTATGATATATTGATACATAAAGTAAAACCTCTATGAAGGAAGAATAACTTTTGAACAAGACATAAAATCTTTCTTTTTAGGTGGGAGAGAGCATCCGCTCATGCGTAGAAGCGGTCAGCCCCTCTTTGTGCTCCATGCCAAGTGAAAACAAAGCGAGAAGTGCGGGTCACCTTTAGTTTTTCATAGCAACGAGTTATATGTTGAAAAAACAAAATGGAGTTATATAGTAGAAAATAGGGAAATCCTATATCTTCACTATATATACATACAACTTGAAAGACGACATAAAACCTTTCTTTTTAGGTGGGAGAGAGCATCCGCTCATGCGTAGAAGCGGTCAAATCCTCATCCTATCATTAATGTGGGATAAAATAATTACAAGAAAAGGGGAATATCCGATGCGATACATCACAGCGGGTGAATCTCATGGTTCGCAGCTTACGACAATTTTAGAAGGTATTCCAGCAGGGTTATCTTTAGTAGCAGATGATATAAATGAAGAATTAGCAAGAAGGCAGAAAGGTTACGGACGTGGCAGACGTATGCAGATTGAAAAAGATCAAGCACAAATTGTCAGTGGTGTTAGACATGGACTTACGCTTGGGTCTCCAATTGCACTCGTTGTCGAAAATCGAGATTTTTCCCATTGGACAAAGATTATGGGAGTAGATCCGTTAACTGAACAAGAAGCAAAAGAAATGAAAAGACAAATTACAAGACCGAGACCTGGTCATGCTGATTTAAATGGTGCAATTAAATATGGACACCGTGATATGAGAAATGTACTTGAACGCTCTTCAGCACGTGAAACAACAGTTCGAGTTGCAGCAGGAGCTGTTGCGAAAAGACTTTTAGCAGAGTTAGGTGTAAAGGTTGCTGGACATGTAATTGAAATTGGCGGTGTGCAGGCAGAAAAGCTTACATATGACTCAATAGAACAACTACAAGAAATTACAGAAGCATCCCCGGTTCGTTGCTTAGATGAGGAAGCATCTAAAAAGATGATGCAGGCAATTGATGATGCAAAAACAAGTGGAGATTCTATTGGTGGAATTGTTGAAGTGATTGTAGAGGGAATGCCAATTGGAGTAGGGAGTTATGTGCATTATGACCGAAAACTCGATGCGAAATTAGCAGCGGCAGTAATGAGTATAAATGCTTTTAAAGGTGTGGAAATTGGCATTGGATTTGAAGCGGCACATAAGCCAGGAAGTCAAGTGCACGATGAAATTCTTTGGGATCAAGAAAAAGGGTATACGAGACGAACAAATCATGCTGGTGGATTAGAAGGTGGCATGACAACAGGTATGCCGGTTGTCGTACGCGGCGTCATGAAACCCATTCCAACGCTATATAAGCCGCTTCAAAGTGTTGATATTGATACGAAAGAATCTTTTTCAGCAAGCATTGAACGCTCTGATAGTTGTGCTGTACCAGCAGCTAGTGTTGTGGCGGAAGCAGTTGTTGCATGGGAACTAGCAGTAGCTTTAGTGGAACAATTTGGAGCGGATCGTATGGATTGTATTCGTGAAAATATTAAGAAACATAATGAATATGCGAGGGAATTTTAATGGAGAAAATACATATTCAGACGCAGTCTAAAGAGTATGATGTATATGTAGGAAAAGATGCGTTGTCACATTTGACAGCGCTTGTTCGAAATATGGAACCGACTGTTTCTAATGTAATGGTCATTTCTGATGAATCTGTCGCATCATTTCATTTAGAAGAAGTTATGGATGCATTGCAAGTAGAAAAACATGTTTTTTCATTTGTTGTTCCAAGTGGAGAGAAAGAAAAATCATTTGAAAACTTTTATGCGGCTCATACGTCAGCGCTTGAAAATGGGATGGATCGACATTCTTTAGTTGTTGCACTTGGAGGAGGAATGATCGGTGATTTAGCTGGTTTTGTTGCGGCGACATTTATGCGCGGTATTCGCTTTATTCAAGTTCCAACAACGTTACTGGCACATGACAGCGCAGTTGGTGGAAAAGTTGCCATTAATCACCCTCTAGGAAAAAATATGATCGGAGCGTTTCATCAGCCAGAAGCAGTTCTATATCATACACCATTTTTAAATTCATTACCGGAAAAAGAGTGGCGTTCAGGATTTGCTGAAGCGATTAAACATGCTTTTATCGGTGATGTTGAATTATATCATTGGTTAAAGCGAGAAGTGAAAACATTAGAAGATGTACGGGATGAAAAATTAATTTATATATTACAGCGAGCAATTCCTGTAAAAGCAAATATTGTAGCGCAAGACGAAACTGAAAAAGGTGTGCGTGCTCACTTGAATTTTGGACATACATTAGGACATGCTCTTGAAAAAGAGTTGGGGTATGGGAAAATTACTCATGGTGATGGAGTAGCAATTGGTATGTTATTCGCGATATTCTTAAGTGAACAAATTTATAAAGTAGACCTTGGTTATAAGGAAATTAAGCGGTGGTTTTCTCAGTATGGTTATCCACATATGCCAAGGAATCTAAATATAGAACGTCTTGTGCAAGTGATGAAGCAAGATAAAAAAGCGAACGCAGGAATAATTCGTATGGTACTTATGCAGGAATATGGGGTAGTGAATGTCGTATCTATTTCAGATGAGACTGTCCATACTACATTAGAAGCATTTCAAAGAGATGAGGAATCTATTTGATTCGCGCAATTCGCGGCGCGATTACAGTCGAACATAATGAAGCTGAGGAGATATTGACTGTTTAGTGAAGAGAATAGCAAATGACAATGGAATCTATCCGGCTGATATTGTATCGGTGTTAATTTCTACAACAGCTGACATAAATGCATGTTTTCAGGCAGCGACTTGGAAGGCTTTACTTATTACCGGTGATGTGTGTGAAAGAAATAGATGTACCGAATGCTTTGCAGAAGTGTATTCGTGTGATGATGACAGTCACGACAAGACAGTTGCAGCATGAAGTAGAGTGTATGCATGTAGAAAAGGCGATTGTACTGCGGTCTGATCTAGTAAAATGACAGGGGGAATCAAAATGAGAGTAAAAGAGCAATTGTTAACTTTGAAAGCATATGTACCTGGCAAAAACATTGAAGAAGTAAAAAGAGAATATGGATTATCTAAAATTGTAAAATTAGCATCTAATGAAAACCCGTTCGGCTGTTCAAAACGTGTAACGGAAGCTTTAGCTTCATTAAGCACACAATATGCTTTATATCCAGATGGAGCAGCTTTTGAACTTCGTGAAAAAGTAGCCGCACACCTTCATGTGAAACCAGAGCAACTTTTATTTGGTAGCGGTCTGGATGAAGTAATTCAAATGGTTAGTCGCGCTTTATTAGAAAAAGGTACAAATGTTGTGATGGCAAATCCAACATTTTCACAATACTATCACCATGCTGTAATTGAAGGGGCAGAGGTTCGTGAAGTGCCACTTAAGGACGGTATTCATGACTTGGACACGATGCTAAAGCAAATTGATGAACAAACGCAAATCGTATGGATTTGTAATCCGAACAATCCAACAGGAACATATGTAGAAAAGCAAAAATTACTTTCATTTTTAGAGGCGGTTCCGAAGTCAACACTCGTAATTATGGATGAAGCATACTATGAATATGCAGGAGAGAAAGAGTATCCACAAACATTGCCACTTCTTGAAGAGTATGAAAATCTCATGGTGTTACGTACATTTTCAAAAGCATATGGCTTAGCTGCTTTTCGTATTGGTTATGCTGTAGGGAATGAAAAACTCATACAGCAATTAGAAGTAGCAAGATTACCATTTAATACATCAGCTGTTGCACAAGCTGTTGGTTTGGTAGCGATAGAAGATCAAGAATTTTTACAAGAGTGCGTGAAGCAAAATGCTGAAGGATTAAATCAATATTATACGTTCTGTAAGGAGTACGACGTTTTTTACTATCCATCACAAACAAATTTCATATTCTTAAAGCTTGGGATTCCCGGTAATGAAGCATTTGAAAGATTAATGAGAAAAGGGTATATTGTTCGTTCAGGTGCTGCGTTTGGCTTGCCAGATGGTATTCGTATTACTGTTGGTTTAAAAGAAGAGAATGATGAGATTATTGAATTGCTGACGGAACTTGTGAAAGAGCAAAAAAAGAAAGAAGAAACATATTCTTAAGAAAAGGCGCGGCTCCCATTATAGGAGTCGTTTTCTTTAGGCTATACATATTTGCACGATGAAGAAGGAAAGCAGTACAATAAAGATATATACATACAAATTGGAAAACCGCCATAAAACATTTCTTTTTAGGAGGGAGAGAGGATCCGGTCGTGCATAGAAGCGGTCAGAGCTTTTTTCAGTCAGTCCCATGCCAAGTGAAAACAAAGAGAGAAAATGAGTGGGGATCTTCTTTTGTTTTTATAGCCGCGACTTATATGTTGGAAAATCAAAATGGATATATATAGATGATATAGGTGTACAAAAGTATATATTATTTTTAATAGGGGTGATAAAAATGAGGAGACTCATAAGGCGGAAAAATGGTTTGAATGGAACGATTGCTGTGCCTGGAGATAAATCTATTTCACACCGCGCTGTGATGTTTGGAGCGATAGCAGAGGGAACAACAAAAATTTCAAATTTTTTATTAGGAGAAGACTGTTTAAGTACGATTGCTTGCTTTCGGAAATTAGGAATAATGATTGAGCAAGATGGTAACGATGTCATTGTATATGGAAAAGGATTAGCTGGATTACAGGAACCGAAAGAGGTGCTAGATGTAGGGAACTCAGGAACCACTATTCGTCTCATACTTGGTATTTTAGCGAATGCTCCTTTCCATTGTACTATAATTGGGGATGAATCTATTGGAAAACGTCCTATGAAACGTGTTACAGCCCCTCTTCGTGAAATGGATGCACAAATTGAAGGTCGGGAAGATGGACAATATACGCCGTTGTCGATTCGTGGAGGAAACATAAAAGGTATACACTATCATTCTCCTGTAGCAAGTGCGCAGGTAAAATCAGCTATTTTACTTGCAGGATTGCAAGGAGAAGGGGTGACATCAGTAACAGAACCGTTACAATCTCGTGATCATACGGAAAGAATGCTGCGTGCATTTGGTTGTGAAGTGAATGTAGAAGGGCGAACTGTTTCTTTACAAGGGGGGCAATCGCTTGTAGGAACGGAAATAGAGGTTCCAGGTGATGTCTCTTCAGCTGCCTTTTTCTTAGTAGCGGGTGCAATTGTACCAAATAGTAAACTTGTATTGAAAAATGTTGGTTTAAATCCAACAAGAACAGGGATTCTGGATGTGTTATCAGAAATGGGAGCGCTTATTTCAATTCGTAATGTTCGAAATGAAGAGTTTGAACCATGTGGAGATATTACAATTGAAACTTCTGAACTGAAAGGAATTGAAATTGGCGGTTCACTTATTCCAAGGTTAATTGATGAAATTCCTATTATTGCTTTACTGGCGACACAGGCGACAGGAACAACAATTATTAAAGATGCAGAGGAGTTAAAAGTAAAAGAAACGAATCGCATCAATACGGTTGTTGATGAGCTTCGAAAACTGGGAGCGGAAATTGAAGCGACACCAGATGGTATGATTATTAATGGGAATCAGAAGTTACAAGGGAATATTGTTAATAGTCATGGGGACCATCGCATTGGCATGATGCTTGCAATTGCGTCTTGTATAGCAGAAGGAGAAATGCAAATTGAAAATGGTGATGCAGTTGCTGTATCCTATCCGAATTTTTTTGAGCAGTTAGAATCTCTGTGAAGCAAAAGGATCTTTTCGGTTTGGGAAGATTCTTTTCTGCTTCTTTGAGTTGCTTACATGGCAACAGTTGTTTATGATTAATGAACAGAAGAGAATATTATAAGAATTAAAGGAGACATTTATGCAAAAGTTTGAACAGGCTGTTTCTTATATTGAAAATGGGGAAGCGGAAAAAGGATTAACACAATTAAAAGAATTGGTAAAACAAGGGACAGATGAAGAGAAGTATGATATTGCTCGCTACTATCATACGCTTGGATTTATTGATGAAGCGTTAGCGATTACAGAAGATTTACGTTTGTTATATCCAGAAGAAAGTGAGTTTACAATATTTTTAGCAGAATTATATATTGATTTAGATAAAGAAGATGAGGCAATTGAAGTGCTTCATGATATCTCTGAAGACGATGAACTGTATGTTCAATCTTTACTACTTGTTGCGGATCTATTTCAAATGCAGGGCTTCGATGATGTTGCAGAGCAAAAACTATTAAAAGCAAAAGAAATGATGCCAGAAGAGCCTGTTATTACTTTTGGACTAGCAGAACTTTATAGCAGTAAAGGTGAGGAGCAAAAAGCGATTGCTTATTACCAGTCATTACTTTCTGATCACAAAGTAATGGGAGGTGTTGTAATTGCCCTTCGCTTAGCTGAAACGCTAAGTGCAATTGGAAACTGGGAAGAAGCAATTACGTACTATGAAGAAGGATTAGAAGAACAAAAAGATATTCATTCTTTATTTGGGTATGCATTTACACTTTATCAAGGTGAAGAGTATCAAAGGTCGATTGGAGCTTGGAAAGAATTAAAAGAACTAGACCCAGAATATGCATCCTTATATATGTATTTGGCTAAATGTTATGAAAGAGAAGGAATGCTTCAAGAAAGCTATGAAACACTTCATGAAGGAATTAAAATTGATGAATTATCTGTGCCTCTTTATGTAGAACTTGCAAATATTGCAGCGAAGATAGGGAAATTAGCAGAAGCAGAAGAATTGCTTCAAAAAGCATTACAGATTGATCCAGGACATTTAGGTGCGATATTAAAATATGCATATATCTTAAAAGAACAAGAGAAATATGAAGAACTAATTGTTGTTGTAGAAAATGCAATGGATAGTGGAGAACAAGATACACAATTACTTTGGGATCTGGCATTTGCGAAAAAACAATTAGAAATGTATTCTGATGCATTAAAACACTATGAGAGTGCATATACTTCTTTTAAGAATCATCCGGATTTCTTGGAAGAGTACGGTTATTTCCTATTAGAAGAAGGGTTGCGAAAAGAAGCGAAAGAAGTATTTACACGCTTACTACAACTGGATCCAACACAAATTCACATCGAAGAATTGCTATATAATTTAGAGGATTTTTCATAAGTTGGAAGGAAAGTGAATGCTGCTTCTTGAATCTAAATAAGAAAAGAGAAAGACAGAGGAGGGACTGAGCGCTATGAATACCCCTGTTTCTGTAAACGAGAAGAAGGATTTTGTAAAATGGTTTTTAAACAATTATCAACTGAAACAGCGTGAATGTGTATGGATTTTAAATTATTTAATGAGTCATGATCAATTAATGCACAAAGTCCACTTCGTAGAACATGCAAAATATTGCCCTCGTGGTTTAGTGATGTCAGCAAATTGTGTGAAAGATACACCGTTTCACTTCTTTAAACAAAATGTTATGACGACGGATGCAGAAAAATCATTTCATGACATTCGTTTAAATCGAGATGAGGATATTTATATTCAACTTAATTTTAAATCATCGTTCCAAAATGCAAATTATGTAGCAGTATTAGAAGAAAATCCGTACTTGCCAAAGCATATTGAAGTAAATGAAAAAGATCGTTTACTTGCAGAACGATTTTTAGAAGAGAGTGTATTTTCATTTCGAAGAGATCGACTTTTAAAGCAAATTGATGAAGCGCTGGACAATCAAGATAAGGAAGCTTTTTGTAAGTTAACAGAGGAATTGAAAAGTTTGTAGGGAATGATAATTTTCTTTAATTTTGACAAATTTCTAACTATTTAAAGAAAAACTACCTAATATAGGTAGTTTTTCTTTTTTTACCTGTTTTAGTATGGTTTAATAGATATAAAGTGAAAGTTCTGTCATTTAGAATGAGATAATGGGCAAAGGAGGGAATTATGATGAAATGGGCTGTAAAAGATGCGGAGCAATTTGAACAAGCTAGAGAGTATGTGGATACTGGTATTATACCCCTTCTTTCTATTTCAGTAGCAAAAGAAATGAAGAGTGTTGTAGCGCAAGGGGAATTTATTGAAACTTTAAGCATGGAGTTAGAAAGAGAATATAAAGGAAGAGTGCTTTTGTTACCGCCGTTTACGTACTTAACGGAGCAGCAAAAGCAAGAGAAAGGGCGTTTACAAGATTGGACAAGTCATTTGCAGGAGCAAGGATTGAAACATATTGCTTATGTTACAAGTGACTTTGCATGGAAAGAGGGTGTAGATACGTTACCAGGTCATTTGTTTTGGTTACCTGCTTTATCGCTAGAGGAATTTAGTGATCAAGCGAAAAGAGAAGTAATTCATGCGCATGTAAAAAATATAATGGAATTATTGACAGAAAAGTGGGAAAATAAAAAATAAGCAGATAGTTCTTATGATTATGAGTAGTATGATATTGACCTGCGCATGTGGGTATTATATCATGATAGTGTCCTAGTTTTTATTTTTTTATACTGTTTTGTCACGAGGGGACAATTTCTGATAGAGGGGGGAAATTTTCGTGAGCGAGAAAGAACATCGTGTGTCAAGAAGACAATTTTTAAACTACACGCTTACAGGTGTAGGAGGTTTTATGGCAGCTGGAATTTTAATGCCAATGACGCGCTTTGCACTTGATCCAGTTTTAAGGAAAGAAGCGGGGGGAGAGATGGTTGCTGTTGCGCAAGTTAAAGAGATTACAACAGAACCAAAACGCTTTGACTTTAAGGTAAAGCAGGTTGATGGATGGTACAAGTCCGAAGAACCAAAATCTGCTTGGGTGCATAAAGATGAAAGCGGAGACATTGTAGCGTTTTCTCCAGTGTGTAAACATTTAGGGTGTACGGTTAACTGGAATTCAGACAAGTCGCATCCTAATCAATTTTTTTGCCCATGTCACGGGGGACGTTACACAAAAGATGGCATAAACATAAAGGGAACGCCGCCTCTTGCTCCACTTGATGTGTATGAATCCAAAGTGAAGGATGGAACGCTTTATTTAGGAAAAGCAAAGCCAAGAGGGGGTGCGAAATAGATGTTAAATAAAATTTATGATTGGGTGGACGAACGGTTAGATATTACACCGATATGGCGTGATATTGCCGACCATGAAGTACCCGAACATGTAAATCCAGCACATCACTTTTCTGCATTCGTCTACTGCTTTGGAGGACTTACGTTTTTTGTTACTGTAATTCAAATTTTGTCAGGAATGTTTTTAACAATGTATTATGTACCGGATATTAAAAATGCTTGGGAATCGGTTTATTATTTACAAAATGAAGTTGCGTATGGACAAATTGTACGTGGCATGCACCATTGGGGTGCCAGCCTTGTAATTGTAATGATGTTTTTACATACACTTAGGGTTTTCTTCCAAGGTGCATATAAGAAACCTCGTGAATTAAATTGGATTGTCGGTGTTCTTATTTTCTTTGTTATGCTAGGTCTTGGTTTTACCGGATATTTATTACCATGGGATATGAAAGCGTTATTTGCAACAAAAGTAGGGATTCAAATTGCGGAGCAAACACCGCTTATCGGCCCTTATATTAAAACATTACTTGCTGGTCACTCCGAAATTGTCGGGGCTCAAACATTAACTCGCTTCTTTGCTATTCACGTCTTCTTCTTACCAGCAGCACTTCTAGGCTTAATGGCCTTCCACTTCATCATGATTCGCAAACAAGGTATTTCTGGTCCGCTATAAGTAAGAGATTGCTAATTTGAAAGAATAGGAGAAAAACTGAATTGAAGGAGGGAGATTATGCATCGCGGCAAAGGGATGAAGTTTGTGGGAGATTCACGAGTACCTGTAGCACGTAAACCGAATATCCCGAAAGATTATTCTGAATATCCAGGGAAAACAGAAGCGTTTTGGCCGAACTTCTTGTTGAAAGAATGGATGGTTGGTGCGGTTTTTTTAATCGGTTATTTATGTTTAACGGTGGCGCACCCGTCGCCACTTGAGAGAATGGCGGATCCTACAGATGCAGGATATATACCACTTCCAGACTGGTATTTCTTATTTCTGTATCAGCTTTTAAAGTACTCATATGCATCAGGCTCATTTACTGTAATCGGCGCGTTTATTATGCCAGGGATTGCATTTGGAGCATTACTATTGGCGCCATTTCTCGATCGAGGTCCTGAAAGACGTCCATTGAAACGGCCAGTTGCAACTGGATTCATGCTTTTAGCAATTGCTTCTATCATCTTTTTAACATGGGAGTCTGTGGCACATCATGACTGGGAAGCTGCAAAAAAACAAGGTGCAATTGTGAAAACGACACCAGTAGATAAAAATGATGAAGGTTATAAATTGATGCAAAAAAATACATGTTTAACATGTCATGGTGATAACTTGCAAGGTGGTGCAGCGGCGCCAGCGCTGCAGAATTTAACGTTAAAACCAGAAGAAATTGCAAAGATTGCGAAAGATGGAAAAGGTGCGATGCCTAAAGGAGTATTTAAGGGCACAGATGAAGAATTGAAGAAGCTCTCAGAATTTATTACGAAATATAATAAAAAATAATTGAAGGCTGACTACGAATTTGTAGTCAGCTTTTCTGTTTGTAACACAAAGTTTGCTATAATAAAAGCATAGCGTTTTAGAGAATAAAAAAGTTACTTTGTTTGAAAGGTGTTGTATATACATATTGGTCTACGTGTATGCGTTATTAAGACAGCGTTCGGTTTTACTACTTTTGTTCATCATTAACATTTTAGGGACAATATATGGTTTTATTTGGTATGGAGATCAACTGATGGAAACTTCATTGATATTCTGGCCATTTGTTCCTGATAGTCCTATTGCAAGTTTCTTCTTTGTTTTTGTATTACTGGCCTTTTTGTGTAATAAAAATTGGGGACTAATAGAAGCTTTAGCAATCGTTTCCTTAATGAAATATGGTATTTGGGCTGTTGTTGTAAATGGCATTATGTTTATGGTTAAGGGCAATCTTGAGTTTATGAGTTATATGTTGGTGCTTTCTCATTTTGCAATGGCTATACAAGGTTTATTATATGCCCCGTTTTACCGTATAAAAAAGTGGCATTTTATTGTAGCAGGTATATGGACGTTACATAATGATGTAATCGACTATTTGTTTTGGCAAATGCCGAGATATGGTATTATGCATTTGTTTGTAGAACAGATTGGTTACTTTACATTTTGGTTAAGTATTGTTGTATTAGCTATTACATACTATTATTGTTTGAGAAAAAATCGAAAACAGTTTTCGTTATGAAATTAAATGAGGAATTGGAGAAAGAAAATGAATAAAAATAAGATAGGTGTAAGAATATTCGATCGTTTGATAACTACTATTGTCTCATACTGTATAGCATTTTCTATTTTTGCTATTGCAACTACAATTGTTGTATATGGGAAATGGTTATATTATGCAGATATACATTTTTTAAATATACCAGATTTAGCAAATATGACAGAATCAGAAATTAAGAAGAACTATGATGTACTGATGACATACCTTTCTCCTTTTTATCATGAATCATTACAATTGCCTACACTAGATATGTCAACAAGTGGAAGAATTCATTTTGTTGATGTGAAAAATATTTTAGTGAAGATTCAATACGGGATGTGTATGGCGCTCAGTATTGCTTTATTGGGCGGGGGGTATTTATTGCGTAAACGAAAGATGAAGTTTTTATTACATGGCGCAATTTTGACCATTATATTTCCGATTGCGCTTACTTTGCCTATTGCAATTAATTTTGAAAAGAGTTTTGTACTATTCCATAAACTTCTTTTTAGCAATGATTATTGGCAATTTGATAGTGAAACAGATCCTATTATTTTAATGCTACCAGAACAGTTTTTTATGCATGCAGCATGTGTAATTTTAATATTGATTTTATGTGGGAGTGCTTTTTGTTATTGTATGTATAGATATTTATTAAAAAAGCGGAAGTCTTCAATGGAAAATCTTTATTCATAAAATATTTTTCGGTTTCGTTCTGTTCTATTCTTGTCCACCTTAACATATTTTGTACTAGTAGTTATAGGGGGGACCGGAATGAAGAGAGTCTTAATTGGAATGATAGCATTTCTGATTATATTGTTTCCAGTACGTATATACGCTGAAAAATGGAATGAGTTAACGGGGCTATTAGATGATTCCTTGCAACTTGTAAAACAAGAAGAATATAAGAAAGCAACGCAAGTATTGCAACATTTTTCAGAACAATTTGTATTGCGGGAGAATGAAAAGGAAAATAAACTAACACCCATGCATTTTCGGGTAATCTCTTTAGCGTATGACAGGGCACAGCGATCGCTTGGGGAAGAAAGTTTAGATCAGCAAATAAAAATAGATGATGTATTGGCACTACAATTGGTGGTAGATGCGGAAGTATCTAAGTATCAACCGCTTTGGATAGAACGAGAAGGACGTGTTATGGGGGCTTTTGATAAAGTTGAAAAGGCACTTCAAACAGAAGATGATGAACGATTCCAACAATCATTAAATACATTTTTGCATGAATTTGATGTGATTTATCCAAGTTTAATGATTGCATTGCCGGAAAATCAATCACAGCGTGTAAATGCGCATTTATCGTATTTGGATGAATTCCGTAATGTGATGTTAAAAAATAAAAGTGGACAAATGCAAGTAGGGATTATAAAAGGAGATTTACAAAAAATATTTCAAACAGCAAAGAAAGATGAAGTGGACTCTTCTCTCATATGGTTTATGACAATTACAGGTGGACTTATTTTCTTTACATTAACGTACGTCGGTTGGAGAAAATATAAGGGAGAGAAAGCGAAGCGTACCAGTGGGATACATTCTAAAAATCGATAAGATCACTAATATAGACAAGGATTGTAAGGTTTCTTTATTGACAATATATAAAGAAGAAAATAGAATGGATAGTACTATAATTACGACTTCAATGGAGGTTCATAATGGCTTTTTATTTAGTTTATTTCGCGATCATTATGATCATACCGTTGTATGCACAGTCAAAAGTACGCAGTGCTTATAGCAAATATTCACAGGTGTATTCAACATCGGGTATGACAGGAGCGGAAGTAGCTCGAAAAATTTTAGATGAAAATGGTTTGTATAACGTAGCTGTAGAAGAAACACCAGGGCATTTGTCAGACCACTATGACCCAACAGCCAAAACGGTTCGCTTGTCAACTGATAACTATTATGGTCATTCAGTTGCTGGAACAGCTGTAGCAGCTCATGAAGTAGGGCATGCGATTCAAGATGCGAAAGATTATAAGTTTATGCGTTTTCGTCATTCTTTAGTTCCAGTTGCAAGCTTCGGATCGAACATGTCATGGGTGTTCATTATGATTGGTATATTTGCATCGATGACAAAGCTATTGTTACTAGGGATTATTTTAATGGCAGCAGGTGTAGTTTTCCAGCTCGTTACATTGCCGGTTGAGTTTGATGCTTCAAAACGCGCAATGCAGCAAATTGAAGCACTTGGAATTGTATCAACAGACGAATATGGGCAAGCACGTAAAGTATTAAATGCAGCAGCTTTAACATATGTTGCAGCGGCGGCAGTAGCGGTATTTGAATTGCTTCGTCTAGTATTAGTTTATACAGGGATGCAGCGTAGCGATGATTAAAGACTATCGATTTCGATAGTCTTTTTCTTTATCCCGCTATTTGTGGACAGTAAGACTCAAGCCTTAAGTTTCAGAGAGAAGCGATGAATTTTGTTTTATAATTTGTTTATTATTGTAAATTGATAACAAGTAGCATAATGAAATTTAAAGAGCAAGTTATAATAGTAAGAAGCATAGGTAAAATGATTATGAGTGAAGGTGATGGAAATGCAATATCCAGATTCATTAGTACTGCATGTGAAAAAACTTAGTGCTCCCTATCCATTAGAAGGTTTTTTATGTGGACAAGGTCCTGAAAAGCCGAAACTAATGCTTGTTGGAGAAGCGCCCGGAGAAACAGAAATTCATAATGGCATTCCGTTTAGTGGAAGAGCAGGTAAGGAGTTAATGGGATTTTTAGAACGTATCGGCCTTACAAGGGAAGAAGTATATATTACGAGCACTGTACGTAGCCGGCCTTATATATGGAGAGAGAAAAGAGAGCGGAGCGGGCAAGTTGCTCAGAAGAAATATAATCGAACCCCAAATCAGGGAGAAATACTTATACATGCTCCTTTGTTAGATTATGAGATGGAGCACGTGCAAGCACCGGTTATTGTCACACTTGGAAATATTGCATTAAAGCGTTTAGTGGGACCAGATAAAAAAATTACTGATGTTCATGGACAATTATTGCAGCAGCCAGTACGAAGACTAAAAAATAATCAAAGTACAGATTTTATATGGACCGAGAAGATATATAATATTTTTCCGACATTTCATCCAGCATCAATTTTTTATAATAGAGGCTTGTTGGATTTGATTTATGAGGATTTAGAAAAATTAGGGAAGTATATATAGTAGAAGTTTTCTTTATAGTGGTTTACAACTTAAAAAGCTATCGGGTTCGATAGCTTTTTAAGTTGTGTATTTGGAAAGTGTAGTAATGTTAGAGATCTAGCATGTTTAATTATGTAATGGATTTTTATTTTCGTCTAATGTAAAGCCTTCACCAACTACATCATGTACATCACTTACTGCAACAAATGCATGAGGATCTACTGAAGTAATAATATTCTTTAGTTTTACGATTTCATTTTTTGCCACAACACAATAAAGTACGTTTCGCTCAATCTTTGTATAAGAGCCAACTGCTTTTAAAAAGGTTGCCCCGCGCTCCATCTCGGATAAAATCTTGGCAGCAATTTCGTCGTTTTTATCTGAAATAATGGTTGCTCCTTTTGCTGCATATGCTCCTTCTTGCATAAAGTCAATGACTTTTGCTCCGATAAAGACCGCAACTAACGTATACATGCCCTCGCGATAAGATAGATATGTAAGAATGGAGATGACAATGACAACAGCGTCAAACATAAACATTGTTTTTCCCATGCTCCAGCCAACATATTTATGAGCTAATCGAGCAATAATATCGACGCCACCAGTTGTTCCACCGTATTTGAATATAATTCCGAGACCAATCCCAATAAATGCTCCAGCGAACAGGGCTGCTAATGTCATATCATTTTGCAAATTTAAATGTAAATTTAATGATTCGTAGCGCTGAAAAATCCATAGAAATAAGGAGACGCTAAACGTTCCGATTAATGTGTATAAGAAAGTTGTTCGGCCGAGTAATTTCCAACCGACAAAAAAGAGAGGGATGTTTAAGATTAAGTTTGTATACGATGGATCAAGCGAAAAGAGAAAATAAAGCAATAACGTAATTCCTGTAAAGCCACCTTCTGCTAAGTGATTTTCAATATTAATATTTACGATGCCAAAAGAGAAGATAGCGGAACCAATCAAAATAAATATAATGTTTCGAATCTTTAAGTTGGTTTTCATGTAGCAAGCCCCCTAATATGTAATTGTTACTTTGCTCCGTTGAAATAGCTAATGACGAAGAAAAACGATAAGAATAGTAAGTCATTTGTATGATTGTAATTGGTAAGAGGTAACCTTTTACAAGAAGAACATTTGCAAAAGAAAGTTTCACTTTACCCCGCACTAACGGTTGGTAAGGAGTAAGGCGAGAAGAAAAGACTAACCAACCGTAAGAGCCCGATTGGTTCAACTAATCTTTTGCAAGAAGAACATTTGCAAAAGAAAGTTTCACTTTATTATAGTCTATCCAAAAATACGTGGCAAATAGGGACGAAAGAGGAATAATATTTGTCAAATCGCCATGAATTGGCTAACATGAAAGAGGAAGGATTAGAGGTGAACAACATGGAACAAAAAACGATGAAAGGTATGCAGAAAGAAGTAGATGCATATATTAGTCAATTTAAAGAAGGTTATTTCAGTCCGCTTGCAATGATGGCTCGTTTGACAGAAGAAATGGGTGAACTTGCAAGGGAAGTGAACCACTATTACGGTGAGAAGCCGAAGAAAACGACTGAAAAAGAACGAACAATTGAAGAAGAACTTGGAGATGTATTATTTGTTATGATCTGCATGGCAAATAGCTTACATATTGATTTAGAAACAGCACATAACATTGTAATGGATAAATTTAATACACGTGATAAAGATCGCTGGACACGTATTGAAGAGGGAGAGAAAGAATAATGAAAGATATTAAAGTGATTATTGCTGGACCAAGAGGACGTATGGGACACGAAGCGGTACTTCTAATGGAAAGAACACCACATTTTCAATTAGTAGCAGCAGTTGATTATAAGCATGGTGGTGAAATGATTTCAAATCTTCCTGGAATGCCTACATTACATGCACCAATCTATGCGGATTTACATACTTGTTTAAATGAAGTAGAAGCGGATGTATTGCTAGATTTAACGACACCAGAAGTCGGCAAAGAACATGTTACACTCGCTGTTGAACATGGTCTTCGTTCCGTTATTGGTACGACAGGGTTTACAGAAGAAGAACTTCAGCATTTAACAGACACTGCGAAAGAAAAACAGGTAGGTACTATTATTGCTCCAAACTTTGCAATTGGTGCAATACTTATGATGAAGTTTTCTCAAATGGCAGCGAAATATTTCCAAGATGTTGAAGTGATTGAACTACATCATGATCAAAAATTAGATGCACCATCAGGTACAGCTGTAAAAACGGTAGATTTAATTCGTCAAAATCGTGAACCAAAACAACAAGGTCATCCAAATGAAACAGAACAATTAAAAGGAGCACGTGGTGCAAATGTAGATGGTATTCATATTCATAGCGTGCGTTTACCAGGGCTTATTGCGCATCAAGAAGTATTGTTTGGCGGAGACGGACAAATGTTAACAGTTCGTCATGATTCATTCAACAGAGCATCATTTATGTCTGGAGTAAAATTAGCTATTGAAACAGTAATGAATCTTGACCATCTTGTATATGGATTAGAGAAGATCATCGATTAAAGGGGGGAAGACGGATGAAGATTGCCTTAATTGCACATGACAAAAAGAAAGATGATATAGTTTCGTTTGCATACGCATATAAACCAATTTTTGAACAACATGAACTTTTTGCTACGGGAACAACAGGCCTTCGCATTATGGAAGCGACAGGACTTACAGTCACACGATATCAATCTGGTCCTCTTGGCGGCGATCAAGAAATTGGTGCAATGATTGCAAAAAACGATTTAGACATGGTGATTTTCTTTCGGGACCCGCTAACAGCACAACCACATGAGCCAGATGTAAATGCATTGCTTCGTTTATGTGATGTGTATGCGATTCCGCTTGCAACGAATATGGCAAGTGCTGAGATGTTAATGCATGCATTAGAACGAGGAGATTTAGACTACCGAAAGTTACGAAAATGAGGGAACAAATTATGAGAGGATTACATATATTAGCGTTTGGTGCCCATGCCGATGATGTTGAAATCGGCATGGCTGGCACTATTGCCAAATATACAAAACAAGGATATGAAGTTGGCATTTGTGATTTGACAGAAGCCGATTTATCCTCAAATGGGACGGTTGAACTAAGAAAAGAAGAAGCACAAGCAGCCGCTCGTATCATGGGAGTGACAGAGCGAATCAATTTAGCAATGCCAGACCGCGGTCTGTATATGAAAGAAGAATATATAAGAGAAATCGTAAAAATTATTCGGACATATAAGCCAACACTTATTTTTGCACCATACTATGAAGATCGCCACCCAGACCATGCGAATTGTGCGAGACTCGTGGAAGAAGCTGTGTTTTCAGCAGGTGTTCGTAAATATATGCCAGAAATGTCACCACATCGCGTACAATCTTTTTATTATTATATGATTAATGGTTTTCATAAACCGAATTTCTGCATTGATATTAGCGAACATCTTTCTGAAAAGATAGCCGCGTTAGAAGCCTATGAAAGCCAATTTACAGCAGGAAGTGATGGTGTGAAGACACCTTTAACAGAAGGTTATGTCGAAACAGTAATCGCTCGTGAGAAAATGTTTGGAAAAGAAGTTGGAGTTATGTATGCTGAAGGATTTATGAGTAAAAAGCCAGTTTTATTACATGCTGATTTAATAGGGGGATGTAAATGAAATTGAAAATAGGTATAACATGTTATCCTTCTGTTGGTGGTTCTGGGGTTGTAGGAACTGAATTAGGAAAACAATTGGCTGAACGAGGTCATGAAATTCACTTCATTACCTCTGGAGTTCCATTCCGATTAAATAAAGTATATCCAAACATTTATTTTCATGAAGTAACGGTAAATCAATATTCTGTCTTTCAATATCCACCTTACGATTTAGCATTAGCAAGTAAAATGGCAGAGGTTGCACAGAGAGAAAACTTGGATGTTTTACATGTACACTATGCAATACCACATGCAATTTGTGCATACTTAGCAAAGCAAATGATTGGAGACGATATTAAAATCGTTACGACGTTACATGGAACTGATATTACTGTACTTGGTTCAGATCCTTCTCTAAATAATTTAATACGGTTTGGTATTGAGCAATCTGATGTTGTTACAGCTGTATCTCACTCGTTAATTCAAGAAACACATGAGCTTGTAAAGCCAAATAAAGAAATTCAAACTGTATATAATTTTATTGATGAGCGTGTCTATTTTAAGAGAGATATGTCCCAACTAAAAAAAGAGTATGGCATACGTGAAGATGAAAAGGTATTAATTCATATTTCGAATTTTCGCAAGGTCAAGCGTGCACAAGATGTTGTCCAGTCATTTGCTAAAATTGTAAAAGAAGTGGCAGCGAAATTATTACTTGTTGGTGATGGGCCAGAATTTTGTACAATTTTACAGTTGGTGAAAAGCTTACATATTGAAGAACATGTTTTGTTTTTAGGAAAACAGGATAATGTTGCTGAGCTTCTTGCAATGAGCGATTTAATGTTGCTTTTATCAGAAAAAGAAAGCTTTGGCCTCGTTTTACTAGAAGCAATGGCGTGTGGTGTGCCATGTATTGGTACGCGTGTTGGAGGTATTCCAGAAGTTATTCAACATGGTGAAACGGGATATATATGTGAAGTTGGAGATATCAAAGGTATAGCTAAGCAAGCGATACAATTGCTTAAAAACGACGATCTCCATCAAAATATGGCACAGCGCGCCATGGAAGCTGTATATGAGCAATTTCGTTCAGAAAATATTGTTTCACAATATGAGGCAATTTATTATGACATACTAAGGGATGACAAAAATGAAACGATTTAAACAAGCTGGAGCAATTATTGAGACATTGAAACAACATGGGCATGAAGCATATTTTGTTGGGGGAAGTGTGCGTGATTTTATTATCAATAGACCAATTGGTGATATTGATATCGCAACATCAGCTCTTCCAGAAGAAGTGATGCATTTATTCCCAAGACATGTCCCTGTTGGGCTTGAACATGGTACGGTTATTGTTGTTCAAGAAGGTATTCCGTATGAAGTGACAACATTTCGAACGGAGAGTGATTATGAAGATTTTCGCAGACCAAGTAGTGTTCAGTTTGTTCGTTCATTAGAAGAAGATTTAAAACGACGAGATTTTACTATGAATGCGATTGCGATGAATGAAGAAGGAAACATCATTGATTTGTTTGCGGGGCAAGAGGCAATTCGTAAACAAGAAATTGCAACAGTAGGGAATGCTGCGGATCGCTTTCAAGAAGATGCACTACGTATGATGCGGGGTATTCGCTTTGTTAGTACTTTAGGATTCTTTTTAGAGGAACAAACGAAACGTGCGATTGAGGAGTATGGGCATTTACTGGAACATATAGCGATTGAAAGAATTACAGTTGAGTTTGAAAAGCTGTTGACGGGTAAATATTGTGTAAATGGGCTTCAACAACTAGTAGAGACGAAACTAGTTACGCACTTACCATATTTACAAATGTCAGAAGAAAGAATTTTAAAAGCTATGCAATATAACTGGGGTTTTTTTGAAACCGATATCGAGGCGTGGGCATTTTTCTTATATTGTATTGGTGAAGAACATCCATCAGTTTTCTTACGTCAATGGAAATTTTCAAACAAAAAAATAAAAGATATTGTAGCTGTTATATTAGCAATCCGCTCTAGAAAAACAAAGTCTTGGGATGCAGTTTTTCTATACAAGACAGGTTTGCATACTGCTTTAATGGCGGAAAGAGTATATCAAGCTATTATAAAAAAATATGATATATTTTCTGTAAATCAGGTACAGTCATTATTTGATTCATTATCCATTCATAATCGTCAGGAAATGAAAGTAAGCGGTAATGATTTGTTAGGTTGGACAGAAAAAACGCCAGGACCATGGGTGGCAGAAGTGTTGCAAAGAATCGAAGAAGAAATTTTACAAGAACGATTAGAAAATGAGAAAGAGAAAATAAGGGAGTGGCTACAAGGATGCAATCTACTATAAGAAAACAATTGCTGCAGATTTTTTCTGCAGCAGATGGCGAGTTTGTATCTGGTCAAACAATTAGTGACAAGCTTGGCTGCTCAAGAACCGCTGTTTGGAAACATATGGAGGATCTTCGGAGCGAAGGATATGAACTAGAAGCTGTGCGCCGTCTAGGATATCGGATTGCTAGTAAGCCAGATAAAGTAACAGCGAATGAAATTCAATTAGGTTTACAGACAGAATTTATAGGGAGAACTGTTTATTTTAAAGAATCTGTAGAGTCTACGCAGCATATTGCAGCAAAACTTGCTTATGAAGGGGCAGCGGAGGGAACAATTGTCGTTGCGGAAGAGCAAACAGCAGGACGCGGCCGTTTGAGTAGAAAATGGCACTCACCAAAAGGGACAGGGATTTGGATGAGTATTATTTTACGTCCAGCTATTCCCGTTCATCATGCCCCTCAGCTTACTTTATTAGCAGCTGTTAGTGTAGCACAAGCAATTGAGAAATGTACAGGTGTGAATGTGGGAATTAAATGGCCCAATGATATTTTAATTGAAGGAAAAAAAGCTGTCGGTATTTTAACAGAGATGCAGGCTGACCCAGATAAGATTAATGCTGTTATTATGGGAATTGGAATTAATGCAAATCAAGGGCAAGAACATTTTGCAGATGAGATTAAAGAAATTGCAACATCTTTAGCAATTGAATCAGGAAAACCAATTGTGCGAGCAGAGCTTATGCAACAGATCTTTTTACAAATGGAAAAGTTATATCAAGAATATGTAAAAAATGGTTTTTCGGTTATTAAACTTCTTTGGGAAAGTTATGCAATAAGTATTGGAAAAGAAATTACGGCCCGAACGATGAAAGATACGATTACAGGTGTAGCAAAAGGAATTACAGCGGATGGTGTACTTATGTTAGAAGATGATAAAGGTCAACTTCATCATATTCATTCTGCTGATATAGAAATTAAGTAGAGAGAAGTTCCTGCTTGGGAGCTTCTTTTTATTTGTACATTGGATGACAGTAAGAATAGAATTGTTTACTGTTATATTCGTTGCTATTCTTGAAATTTCACATACTGTAATAGGAATAGAAAATTATTTTTTCAAAAAAATGTAGCAATTTTATTTCTTAGTTTGCTATAATTAGTTCGAATATGGGCAGTATCTGAGTGAACTGCACCATTATTTCAAGCAATGAAGAAAAATAATTTGGATTCTGCCTTGATCCAACAACGGACTGGGACAGAGGGATGAATTTTGCCGACTAACACAACCCATCTGCCCTTTTTTGGTCAGATGGGTTTTTTATATGATTTCGGCCATCTCCTCTCTCCTGAATAAAGGAGGAGTAGTTTTTGAAAACGACAACAGATTTTTTAAAAATGAAAGAGAAAGGTGAGCCGATTACGATGCTTACTGCGTATGATTATCCATCTGCAAAGCTCTCAGAAGAAGCTGAAGTTGATATGATTTTAGTAGGGGATTCCCTTGGAATGGTTGTACTTGGATACGATTCTACCATTCCAGTAACGGTAGATGATATGATTCATCATACGAAAGCAGTGCGCCGCGGCGCAAAGGAAACTTTTATTGTAACGGATATGCCGTTTATGTCTTACCATGTATCTTTGCAAGAAACGATGCATAATGCGCGCCGCATCGTGCAAGAGA
Source organism: Bacillus sp. 105MF (assembly GCF_000374885.1). Taxonomy (NCBI): domain Bacteria; kingdom Bacillati; phylum Bacillota; class Bacilli; order Caryophanales; family Bacillaceae; genus Bacillus; species Bacillus sp. 105MF. The sequence goes on from NZ_KB895565.1 coordinate 423,407, forward strand.
GCGGAGCACATGCAGTGAAGGTAGAAGGAGCCGATGAGGTAGTATCAATCATTCGCTTCTTAACGAATGCAGGAATTCCTGTCGTATCTCATCTTGGTTTAACACCTCAATCTGTAGGTGTATTAGGTGGCTATAAAGTGCAAGGAAAAGATGCTGAAAGTGCAAAGAAATTGTTAGAAGATGCTAAGAAATGTGAAGAGGCTGGTGCAATGGCAATCGTTTTAGAATGCGTACCAATGCAACTAGCAGAGCTTGTATCACAGCAGCTGACGATTCCTACAATAGGTATTGGTGCAGGTAGTAAAGTAGATGGTCAAGTACTTGTTTATCATGATCTCATTTCGTATGGAGTGGAGCGTGTTCCAAAATTTGTGAAACAATATACATCAGTTCAAGAAGAAATTGTACGCGGAATTGCGCAATATGTTGCTGAAGTAAAAGCAGGACAATTTCCGGAAGAACAACATTCATTCACAATGAAAGAGGAAGAATGTGTAGCATTATACGGAGGGAAACAGTGATGAAAATTGTAACAACAGTGCAAGAGATGCAACAAATTGCTAGTGAAATTCGTGCAAGTGGTAAAGATAGCGGTTTTGTTCCAACGATGGGATATTTACACGAAGGGCATGCAACTTTATTACGTCAAGCAAGGGAAGAAAATGAAGTTGTTATTTTAAGCGTATTTGTAAACCCATTACAATTTGGACCAAATGAAGATTTAGATCGCTATCCTCGGGATATCGAGAGAGATGAGAAAGTAGCAAAAGAAGCCGGGGTGGATTATTTATTTTATCCGAGCGTAGAAGAAATGTATCCTGCAGAACAGACAACAAAGGTTGAAGTTATAAAGCGTACAGACGTATTATGTGGTAAGCAAAGACCGATTCATTTTGCAGGTGTTGCGACTGTATTGATGAAACTATTTAATATTACAATGCCAAAGCGTGCCTACTTCGGTATGAAAGATGCACAGCAAGTCGCTGTTATCCAAGGATTTGTACGTGATTTCAATATTCCAATCACAATTGTACCTGTTGATATCGTTAGGGAAGAGGACGGACTAGCAAGAAGTTCTCGTAATGTATATTTATCAGAAAAAGAACGTGAGGAAGCACCCCATTTATATCAAAGCTTATGTATAGCGAAAAAACGAATTGAAGCTGGAGAGCGTAATCCACAAATCATTACATGTCTTGTGAAAGAATATATTGAGGAAAATACACAAGGTATCGTCGATTATGCAGATCTATATGCGTACCCAACTTTGACGGAAGTTGAAACAATTGGTGGGCGTATTATTCTTGCAATTGCAGTGAAGTTTGATAATGCACGTTTAATTGACAATATTACATTAACGGTTGAATAAGGGGGAGTCATCTATGTTTCGCACAATGATGAGAGCGAAGTTACATCGCGCGACTGTAACAGAAGCAAATTTAAATTATGTAGGTAGTATTACAATTGATGAAGATTTAATGGACGCAGTGGAGATTGTAGAAAATGAAAAAGTACAAATTGTAAATAATAACAATGGAGCTCGCTTAGAGACGTATGTAATTAAAGGAGAACGTGGCAGCGGTGTTGTTTGTTTAAATGGTGCAGCTGCAAGACTTGTACAACCTGAAGATAAAGTTATTATTATTTGTTACGGTCTCGTAGCGACAGAAGATGTAGATAAACAAGTACCAAAAATTGCGGTGTTAGGTGATAACAATCAAATTGTTGAAATGTTAGGTGCTGAAAAAGCAGGTACGATTTTATAAAATGAAAAGCTATCTCATATGAGGTAGCTTTTCATTTTATCTTGCTATCACGGCAGTAAGACATCTACCTCAAGATTCAGAGAGGCGTGCAAATAGGTGAGTGAGGATAATAGCATGTAAAATCCCGCAGATGGAAGCTTACTTTATGTAAATACAAGTAAAAAAACGGTTCGGAAAAATTATTCATTAATAAAGAAGATTAAAGATTTTTTTGAAACTATATACTCGAATGAATAGAAAGAGTCCTTTTTTCAACACCAGGCTCTTCTATTTTTTGTCCATCTTTTCATTAAGATGATATAAAACGTGGTATAGTAACAATATATGAATTTTTGTTGTTTGAAAGGGTAAGAAATTGAGGTGTTACATATGAGTAAGCGTTATGTCGTTGTCGATTTAGAGACGACAGGGAACTCCTGGAAAGATGGGAAGGACAGAATTACACAAATTGCAGCTGTTGTAGTAGAAGATGGAGAGATATTGGAAATCTTTTCGTCTTTTGTTAACCCGAAGAGAGAGATTCCTCCATTTATTACAGAATTAACAGGGATTGATGAAAATCTCGTGAAACAAGCCCCGCTATTTTGCGATGTAGCGCCGATGGTATCCGAACTATTACAGGGTGCTTATTTTGTTGCACATAACGTTCACTTTGATTGGAATTTTTTGAAGGAAGAATTAAAACAGGCTGGATATGGAGAAGTAAACTGTCCAAAAATTGATACGGTTGAATTGGCACAAATTTTATTGCCGACAGCTGATAGCTATAAATTGCGTGATTTAGCAAAAAAACATGAATTGGAACATGATCAACCGCATCGTGCGGATAGTGATGCTCTTGTGACAGCGGAATTATTTTTACAATTTCTAAATCAATTAGAAAAACTACCGCTTGTCACATTACAATCTTTATATGAACTAAGCGATGTATTCCAAAGTGATATAGCGAATATCATTTCAGAAAATATTTTAAATAAAGTGATGCTTGGTACAGAAGATGCAAAGGAATATGAAGTATATCGAAATATTGCGCTTCGAAAACGAAATTATTCATTAGAAATCGGTGATGATTGTTTATCTAAATTTGATGCTTTTTTACACAAGTCAATGGGACAACTTGAGCTAAAGATGCCAAATTTTGAACAAAGAGAAAGTCAGCAGCGAATGATGAAGGAAATATATACAGCATTAAGAGATTCTCGTTTTTCATTAATTGAAGCAGGAACAGGTACAGGGAAGACACTTGCTTATTTACTTCCAAGTATTTATTTTGCAAAGAGAAGAGAAGAGTCAGTTGTTATTAGTACGCAAACGGTACAACTGCAACAACAAATGATTGAAAATGAAATTCCTTTATTACAAAGTATATTACCATTTCCATTCGAAGTGGCTCTTTTAAAAGGAAGAAAACATTATCTTTGCTTACATAAATTTGAATATGCATTGCAAGAAGAAGAGAAAAACTATGATGTTGCGCTTACGAAAGCAAAAGTATTAGTATGGTTATTGCAAACGGAGACTGGTGATCGTGACGAGCTTAATATTCCAGAAGGCGGGAAGTTACTGTGGGATCGGATTTGTAGTGATACGTACAGTCCGGGCGGCATGCAAAGCAACTGGTTTAGTCGCTGCTTTTATCAACGAGCAAAAAATAAAGCGTTATTTGCAGATATTGTTATTACAAATCACGCTTTACTATTTCAAGATTTTGTTAGTGAAGATCCACTTTTGGCATCTTGTGAACATATTATTTTTGATGAAGCTCATCACATCGAAGAAACAGCGACTAGGACACTTGGAGAGCAGTTTTCATGCATGTACTTTCAATTAATCTTATCACGCTTTGGTACGTTAGAGACGGACGATGTGCTATCAAAGGTATATGAATTGATGAAAAAATCTCATCATTCGTCACGCTCAGCTTTTCGAATGGTGAGTCATAGGTTAAAGGAAATTAAATTCGATGCTGATGAATTATTTCAAATGTTACGTACATTTATATTTCAGCAAACGAAGCAAGAACAAGGGGCAAATAATATGCCGCTTATTTATCGATATAACGCGGACCAAGAGGATGGAAAGCTATGGAGAAGTATAGCTGAGTTAACAAATCGCTTCGTATACGAAGTGAGAAAAATACTTACTGCGCTAGAGCAACAAGCGGACTTATTACAAAGTAAAATCGAATGGGAGATGCATGTTGTTACAGGTGAGTTTATGCATTTAATTGAATTATTGCGTAAAATGGTCGACTCATTGCAGCTGCTTATATTAGAAAAAACAGAGTATGTGACATGGATGGAAACGGAAACGAAAGGTACAATTCATTCCACTGTGTTATATGCACAACCTGTCCATATAGGAGAAAGGTTTGCGGATGAGTTCTTAACAAAAAAGCGAAGCGTTATTTTTACTTCGGCGACTTTAACTGTTAATAGTACATTCGATTATATACAGGAACAACTTGGATTATATGACTTTGCACCAGACACATTAACAGTTCCATCGCCGTTTCATTATGAGGAACAAGTAAAGCTAATGGTTTCTACTGATGTTCCTCTTATTAAGCAAGTAAGCGAGGATGTGTATATAAGAGAAGTATCACATCATATTATGAAGATTGCTAAAGCGACAAATGGGAGAATGCTCGTTTTGTTTACATCCTATGAAATGCTAAAGGAAACATATACAAATTTAAAACAAGCGGATGAATTAGAAGGCTTTGTATTACTAACACAAAGTGTTCATAATCGTAGCCGAAGTCGTTTAGTTCGGAAATTTCAAGAGTTCGACAAAGCAATTTTGTTAGGAACAAGTAGTTTTTGGGAAGGGATTGATATTCCTGGAGATGCATTAAGCTATCTTGTTATTGTTCGGTTACCATTTACACCGCCTCATCAGCCAATGATGGAAGCCAAAAGTGAATGGTTGAAAAATAAAGGAGACGACGTATTTACGAAACTGGCACTTCCGCAAGCAATTCTTCGTTTTAAGCAAGGGTTTGGACGATTAATTCGTACAATGACGGATACTGGAACGGTGTTTGTTTTAGATCGTCGTTTAACCAACTCTTTCTACGGAAAAAGATTTATGCAATCTATTCCAAATGTTCCTCTTTATGAAGGGTCGTTAGAAGAACTGTTAGATCACTTAGAAGAATAAAGCGGATAAAGTGAAACTGTAATCACTGAGGGTTCCTTCATTTCTCACTGATTCTTCGTCTTCGCCAATCGTTTTTTGACGGGTAGTATATCCTACCTCACTTTTGTTATTTTTTAGATAACTTTGAGGTAGGTGGAATTACTATCGGTAAATAGCTAAAGGAATAACAGTAAGTGAAAAAATATGCCTGAAGTACGACGTACTTCAGGCATGAAATGTGGGTAGGAGGAAATTTATTTTTTCTTACTTCTTGTATACAAATGTTTCGGTTTTCAATTTGAAACCTTTTTTTGCTGAACATGTCCTGCTATAATAGATGGGTGATGAAGCAGGGGTTGTAAAGAATGTACTCTTATTGTAACCGTATTGCGTTCTTCTATAATTAGAAATTTTTGTGTAACGGAGGAGTTTTCATGGAGAAGAAAATCGAAGTGCTATCAACGACGCGTATTAAATATTCGTCTGACTTATATAAAATTGTTGATAGTTTGAATCGCACTTTAAAAGAGCAGGACCTCATGTTCGGATTGGCATTAGACGAAAACGAAAAAGAAACAGCAGTATTTACGATATACAGAACGTAGTGATGCAATGAAGAAGTGGATCTTTGCCATCATTATCGTTATCGTTGCCATTGGATTATATGGGGTGCATGTTTATAATGCGACAATGGAAAAGAAAATTCCGAAAGAGTCAAAAGTTGTAGAAATTGCAAAAGAAAAAGCAAAGCTTACGAAAGTAAAAACGGTTGATTATTATAACGGAAAATCTTCATATGCAGTCGTACAAGGTGTAGATGAAAAAGGAGAACAAATCATTGTTTGGGTACCTGAGAAAAAAGGGAATGTTCTAGTACGTAAAAAGAACGAGGGCATTTCTGAAAAGAAAGCTTTACAAATTGTGGCTGGGGAACGCAAGCCCAAAGAATTGGTAAAGGCAAAATTAGGTGCTGAAAACGATGTTCCGTTGTGGGAAATTACATATATTGATCAAGAAGGTCGTTATACGTATTATTATCTAGAATTTCAAGATGGGAAATATGCTGGATATTACAGCATTGAAAAATAGATGCAGGGGGAAACCACAAATGAAATTAGCAAAGCGAGTAGCTGCTTTAACACCGTCTTCAACTTTAGAAATTACAGCAAAGGCACAAGCATTGAAAGCTGAAGGCCATGATGTAATTGGATTAGGAGCAGGAGAACCTGATTTTAATACGCCAGAGCATATTATGGATGCTGCACATAAAGCAATGTTAGAAGGACATACGAAATATACACCAACTGGTGGATTAGCAACATTAAAACAAGAAATTGCGAAGAAATTTACTCGTGATCAAGGATTAGCGTATGATCCAACTGAGATTATCGTATGTAATGGAGCAAAACATGCACTTTATACACTATTTCAAGTGCTACTTGACGAAGGGGACGAAGTTATCATTCCGACTCCTTATTGGGTAAGTTATCCAGAACAAGTAAAGCTTGCTGGTGGTAAGCCAGTTTATGTAGAAGGACTAGAAGACAATCAGTACAAAATTAAGCCAGAGCAGCTACGTGAGGCAATTACAGAGAAGACGAAAGCTGTTATTATAAATTCACCGAGCAATCCGACAGGGATGATTTACAGCAAAGAAGAATTACAGCAGCTTGGAGAAGTATGTTTAGAGCACGACATTTTAATTGTTTCTGATGAGATTTATGAGAAATTGGTTTATGGCGGCGTGGAATATACTTCAATTGCCCAGCTTTCTAATGCATTAAAAGAACAAACACTTATTATTAATGGTGTATCTAAATCGCATTCCATGACAGGATGGCGTATTGGCTATGCAGCAGGAAATAAGCAGCTTATTAAAGCGATGACGAACTTAGCAAGTCATAGTACGTCAAACCCTACTTCAATCGCTCAATACGGCGCAATTGCTGCGTATGCTGGGTCGCAAGAGCCTGTGGAAATGATGCGTCAAGCATTCGAAGAACGATTAAACATTATTTATGATAAATTAATTCAAATTCCTGGTTTCACTTGTATTAAACCACAAGGTGCATTTTATTTATTCCCGAACGTAAAAGAGGCTGTAGCGTTAGCTGGATATGAAACCGTTGATGAGTGGGCAAAAGCATTGTTAGAAGAAGAGAAAGTAGCTCTTGTTCCAGGAACAGGGTTCGGTGCACCAAACAATGTTCGTTTATCCTATGCGACATCTCTTGAACAATTAGAGAAAGCGTTAGAGCGAATTAATACGTTTATGAGAAGTAAAGTACAGGCTTAAAAGGCTAATTACTTTCATTTTTACCACATAAGTTACTTTGAACAAATGAAGATGACCTCCCTATCTATAGGGAGGTTTTTTGACGAATTGTGGTAAAAGAAAATTATAACAGGTGTGTTATACTAGAAAGCGAGGTGTATGGTCATGAAGAAAAAAATGATGTTACAATGGTTTGAACAAGGCAGCGTCGCAATTCCAAAATTGCTTATGATGCATTATAAAAAATTAGGCTTAAATGAGATGGAATTTATGGTTGTACTCCATGTGCATACTTTTCTAGAATCGGGTAATTCTTTTCCAACTCCTTCAGAGATTGCAGAACGAATGACAATAACAGAAATGAAATGTATGGAAATCATTCAAGCGTTAATTCAAAAAGGCTTTTTAGCATTAGAAGGTAGTCAAAAATCTGAAGCTATGATGTGCGAAAGTTATTCGTTGCAACCACTTTGGGAAAAAATCTTGCATTTTTTAATGAATGAAACAATAGAAGAAGAAAAAGAAGAACAAAAGAAACTTCAAGTGAATTTATATACAATTTTTGAACGGGAATTTGGGAGACCATTATCGCCTTTTGAATGTGAAACATTAGCGATGTGGCAAGATCAGGATCAACATCATCCGAATTTAATTCAAGCAGCTCTTCGAGAATCTGTAATGAGTGGGAAACTTAATTTTCGATATATTGACCGTATTCTCTTTGAGTGGAAAAAGAATGGAATTAAGACAGTTGATCAAGCGCAAGATCAAGGGCGGAAATTTAGAGCAAATCAACAACGCTCGCAGCAAGTAACGAAACAAGAGACCAAATATACGGGGAAAGTGCCTTTTTATAATTGGTTGGAGCAGTGATATAGGAGGAAAGGTATGTTAAACAAGACACAAATTCGTTATTGTTTAGATACAATGGCAGAAATGTATCCAGAAGCACATTGTGAATTAAATCATGATAATCCATTTGAACTTGTAATTGCAGTTGCATTATCTGCACAATGTACAGATGTCCTTGTAAATAAAGTAACGAAAAGTTTATTTCAAAAGTATAAGACACCTGAAGATTATTTAAATGTATCCTTAGAAGAGTTGCAACAAGATATTCGTTCAATTGGATTGTACCGGAACAAAGCGAAAAATATTCAAAAGTTATGCCGAATGTTGCTTGAAGACTATAATGGAGAGGTACCACAGGATCGGGATGAACTAACAAAACTACCAGGGGTTGGTAGAAAAACTGCAAATGTAGTTGTTTCTGTAGCATTTGGTATCCCAGCTATTGCTGTTGATACACATGTGGAACGTGTAAGTAAACGCTTGGCTATTTGCCGTTGGAAAGATTCCGTTCTAGAGGTAGAGAAAACATTAATGAAGAAAGTGCCAATGGAAGAGTGGGGAGTTACGCATCACCGAATGATTTTCTTTGGACGTTATCATTGCAAAGCACAGCGGCCGCAATGTGAAGAATGCCGGCTACTAGAAGTGTGTCGTGAAGGTAAGAAGCGAATGAAGGGGAAATAAAAAGATGGAACAAGTTGTACAAGTACCGGATGAGTTTCAATGTAATCCTTTTTTTGAAGGGGAGATAGATAAGATTATATATCATACAGATGAATCGTTTGTGCAATTGCTAGAAAGCCATTATTTCTTATTTGATATAGGAAAACAATATGAGCCATGGAATGAAATAGAAATGGGAATTCCAGCTGTATTAGATATATGGAAAGACAAAAAAGAGGATATATCGATATTTTTTCAGGATCGAAAGCGAAATGAAGCAAAAAGGCCAATGATTCACTTTGCAGCTCATTTATTATCGAGTTTATATTGGTTAAACGGAAAACCAGTGTCAGGGTTAAAGGATATTAAAAACAAGATTGATGAGCTACAAATAAAACCGATTAACTTTATGGAACGTTATTCATTTATTACAAAGCAACCAAATCACTATCATTCCTATATTCAATTGGCACAGTTGTATGTAGAAATAGAAAAGCTGTATGCAAAAAAAATAATACAAAAAAAGAAGTCACCATCTCGTTAGAGAAAGGTGACTTCTTCTTTGTATTATGGTGTTGGGATAACAGGCTCTTTTGGCTGATCAGGTTTTGGTTTCTTAGCGTCGTCTTCAGCTTTTTTCTTAGCGTCGTCTTCAGCTTTTTTCTTAGCGTCATCTTCAGCTTTTTTCTTAGCGTCGTCTTCAGCTTTTTTCTTAGCGTCGTCTTCAGCTTTCTTAGCGTCGTCTTCAGCTTTCTTAGCGTCTTCAGCTTTCTTAGCGTCTTCAGCTTTCTTAGCGTCTTCAGCTTTCTTAGCGTCTTCAGCTTTCTTAGCGTCTTCAGCTTTTTTCTGCTCATCTTGTTGCTTTTTGGCGTCTTCCTCAGCCTTTTTCTTAGCGTCGTCTTCAGCTTTCTTCTTGACATCTTCGCTCTGACCAGGAACAGTAAAGGATACACCAGCTGCATCGCTTGTACCTGTTCCTTTTTTCGCTACTACTGAGAAGCTGTAAGTTACACCTGGTTTCACCCCGCCAAGTGAAGCGTTTGTACCGCTCACGGATAGGCTACCACTAGAACCGTCGTTTGCTTTATAGCTTGCTGAGTAAGCTTCAGCGTCTGAAGGACCAGACCAGTTTAATGTAATCGTATTAGATGATGCATCATAAGATGGCGTTACACCAGTTGGTGGATCTACTTTAATCTGCTTAACAGCATCCTTTTTTGCACCTTTCACATAGAGTTCTTCATTTAAACGTTCTACAGAAGAAGGTTGTTCAAAACGAGATGTATCTGTAGCAAACTTACTCATCATTTCTTTGAATATTTGCTGTGCAATTCGGACTGAAGGTGATTTATCTGCAATATAGTTTTCTTCAGAATCTTTTTCATATCCTGTCCATACTGACATCGTATATTGCGGTGAATAACCTGCAAACCAACTATCTCTGTTGGCACTTTCTGGAATATTATATTTTTTTAATGTATCTGGATCATAGTTCTGTGTTCCTGTTTTACCAGCAACATCAATTCCTGATACATAAGCCGTTGGACCTGTACCACCAGAACCTGGTTTTACAACATCACGAAGAACATCCGTAATCATATATGCTGTGTAGTCTTTCATTGCTCGTATTTCTTTTGGTTTAAAGTTTTTCTCTTTTCCATCAGGAAAGACAACTTTTGTTACGAAATGTGGCTTGTTATAATTTCCTTCGTTACCATAGGCGGCATATGCACCAGCTACTTGTAATGGGGAAGCGCTGTTACTACCAATGGCTGTTGATTCGTATACTGTGTTGTCCTTGAATGTCATTCCAAGTCCTTCGGCAAATCCTTTTGATTTGTCTAATCCAACTGCTTGTGCTGTTTTTAAAGCAGGGATGTTTAATGACTTTTTCAATGCCTCACGTAAAGAGACATCACCTTTATAGCTGTTTGTAGCATTTCGGATTTTTTTACCGTTGGAATACGTATATTCTGAGTCATTTAATTGATGGTATGTAGACCATTGCATATATTCAATAGCAGGACCATAGTCAAAAATTGGTTTCATAGTCGAACCTACTTGGCGCTGCATATCAACGGCCATATTATGTCCTTTAAATGTCGTTTTATTTTCTTTACGGCCCGCACCAATTGCACGAACCTCACCATTTTTTGTATCCATGAATACGAAAGAACCTTGGAAACGATCGTTTGGATAGTTAATAATATCCCCATCCAGTAATTGTTCAGCGTATTCTTGTGCCTTTGTATCAATTGTCGTATAAATCTGTAATCCGTCAGATCCAATATTTACATCGGGCATTTCTTTTTCGATTTCTTTTACGACTGCGTCTAAAAAGGCTTGATAAGGCATTTCGGTTACATCTTTAGATGGAAGAAGTCCTTCTGTTACAGGGATTTTTATCGCTTCATCCATTTCTTGCTTTGAAATAAAGCCATGTCGATTCATTAACGTTAATACAACGTTACGACGTTTTGTTGCTCGATCGATATTTTCTTTTTTTGTTGGATCGTAAATATTTGGACCTTGAGGTAATCCAGCAAGCATCGCTGCTTCGTGTAATTTTAAATCTTTTAAGTCTTTTCCATAATAGGTTTTCGCTGCTGTTGCAACCCCATAAGAGCGATTGCCGAGGTTGATTTTGTTTAAGTACATTTCTAAAATTTCATGTTTGGAATATTGTTGCTCTAATTTATAAGCTAAATACCATTCCTGTACTTTACGTTTTGATGTTTTTTCCATCGTTAGAAAATAGTTTTTAATTACCTGTTGGGTAATTGTACTACCGCCTTGAGAACCAAAACCACCTGTGACATTTTCAAGGATTGCTTTTCCAGTACGCTTAACGTCGATTCCGTTATGTTGATAGAAGCGAGCATCTTCTGTCGCTAGGAATGCGCTTTCTACTACTTTCGGAACTTGATCGTAAGTAATATTCGTTCGCTTTTCGGCACCATATTCATAAAAGAAATTCTTGTCTTTATCATAAAATTTAGTTGATAGCGGATTGACAAGTTTTGCTTTATTTAGCTTTGGAGCATCTTGTACCATTACAAAAAAGGCGGAAACTCCAGCTATAAGACCAACAATGCCAAGAAGTAGGCAACCAATTAAAAATTTTTTGAAAAAGGAAGCTTTTTTCTTTGGTTTCTCCGTTTGGTTTGTTTCTTGTTTTTGATGTTGTGCATGTTTTCGTTCTGTACGAGAACGATAATTTTCTGACATTATACTTTCTCCTACCTTTCATTTTTTCCCCAAAAGTCGAAAAAAGAGCCTTATTGTTGACTCTATCACGAAAAATAAGCCATGTCTAGTACACGAATATAATCAATTCGAGGATGATAACCGCATGATAACAAGTATCCGTGCTCTTCGATTTCATGTTTCGCAATCGATTTGCGTCCACCAGCATCTTGGCGATTCCAAAATGAAACGACATGTTTTGCATCAAGTAAATAAAACTCGTCATAAAGTGTAAATTTAATAATAACAAATGCAATTCCGTTATGAGCTATTACTTGTTCCATATGCTTAATTTGATGAAGATGGAAATTTTGTAGCGGAAAACTTGTTTTATTTTTTGTTTCTTTCGCTTCGAAGTCAATGTATTTCCCCTTGTATACACCGTTGTAGTCTGTTGTAGAAGGCTGTTTAAAATAAGCTTCTTTCACAACCGCCGCACTTCGAGCGGGGTAATCCACCTTTACAATTTGAAGAGGAGTGGGTTTTTTATGTACGCATGCAATATTATGGGTTAAATAATATTGATTTGTTTCATTTAGTTCCTCTTCCAGAGACATACCTCTATTGCTATAAGTATGTTTTTTAAATTGTGTTTTTTGAGGTTGTAACGCTTGATTATACCTTTTTCCGTTTGGATAACGAATGGTCATAGTTTGTCCACCTCAACTTACCTAGAATTACTTACAAAGGTGATTATATCAAAAAAAACAAAAAAGATGCGATTTTTTTCAAGAGAGATGTGGTGATTCCTGTATGCATATGCAGAATGAGTATGAGAAAATAAATAGAGAGCGCAGTGGACTTTCTTGTACAATAGAAGAGAAACAATTAATAGCATATATAAAACAACAGACGGCTCTAGCAAATATAGATAATATTTCACGCACACAGGCTTATCAAGAATATTACTTGAGAAATAAAGAAATCCGGTGGTCATTTTTGGCGAGTATGGTTTCGAGAAATTCTGGGTGGAATATGACAGATTTAGCAGGGGAATATTATCCGAATATTTTATCTGAAAGAATGAGGAAGCAACTGTTCCTTACTTATGAAAGTGCAAATTGGCTTATTTTTTCAGATGCATACCCACAATTGTTGTTATACGAGTACAGCAAGAAAATGAATAAACCAATCTTTCATTTATTACAGTTTTTTAACGTATCTATTTTTATGGAGAAGGAATGGAATGATTTTTGGAATAAAAGAGATCTCACACGTCTTATTACAGCACTTATTATTAATGAACAAAATAGGATTCAAAAACCGATTATTGAACACCCATATTTTCAAAAGCACGTATTCCAAACTTTACTGTTTAAATTTCAAGAGCTCTTTCATTTTAGTGCTGTAATTTTTCCGACTACAAAAGGGCAACTATATGGTTTTTCGGTTTATCAATTTGAAACATTACAAAAACGTATAGAACTCGGAAAGAAATTAGCTTGGCTATTATTTCATCCTAAATATGAAACGTTATTTTACGATTTCTCCTTGCGAACGTTTCCTACAGGATCAAGAATGGATTACGAGCGGTACTTTATAATTCCAAAAGAAAAAGATACACCGCAGTTAAGAGATGCTTTCTCAATTGTTTTACATCACCATAACGTAACGAAAGATTGGTTCCATAAAAAAATGGATATTGAGGCATTGTTTTTCTTTCAGGAACTGAAAGAAGAAGTTAATATTACAGAATGGTTTTTACAAAAACAACAACAAATACATCTTTTTTCTTCATTGAATAGCTTTTTTAAAAGGAACAATGACTTCATGATATAATAAGAAAAGTCCCGCTCTCTGACAGGGAGTCGGGACGAATGGATTACATAAATCGATTCATGTTTTTATACAGTTTCAATAAGTATGATTCCAATTGAAATGTAGGGAAAATTGAGGAAGCTAGGTAAGAGAAATAGACCCGCCGATTAAAGTTTTACTTTATGTAGCAGGAAAGTTCGGACCATCTAGCTTCGGATTTCCAGTTTCAGGTTTATTTTGCTGTGTGTTTTGTTTTTTCTTCTTCTCATTTTTATTTTTATTTTTAGCCATGGTAAACACCTCCCTTTTGTATTGTTACCACTTCTATAAAACTCATACAAACCGATTTCTTTGCCGAATATCAACTAGTTTTGTCAGTCGTGCAGGAGTGGTAAGTGACCCGTCGAAATAACATGACAAAGGAAAAGCAAAGAAGGAGGCGTTTTATAAATGGCGATGGTTCAGAAGGAAAATGTAATGAAAAAAATGGATCAAATGTTAAGTGCTCTTGATTTGCTGGAAATGAATGTTTCACTTAGAGTTAATCATTCTTTAAAAGATAAACGTGAAGATATATGTAATCGAGGAGAAATAACAGAAATGCACATTCAACATATGGAGGATAAATTATTACATCACGAAGAAAAAGGAAGTTGGCTTCAAACGTTTCAAAACGTCATAGTAAGTGCATAAGAGGGTGGAAATAAATTGGATTATGGAAAATTAATGCAGTCTTCAATAAAATTAATACAGTACAATGATGAAACGATTATAAAAAAAAGAGAAGAGAAAGAGTTTGATTTTTATCAAGATATGAAGCCTTTTGTGGATATGGTTGATCAAGAGTTAGAAGTGTGGAAAGAATTAGCTTATCAATGGATAAAACATGAAAAGCCTAAGTATATACATGTGCAACAAATTGACCAAGTGTATGAGAATTTACAAAATAATGCACTGCAATGTTTTGTAAATAAGGGAAAAGGTAAGCGGTTTTATGAAACACATCAGGCGATTTTATACACGTTGCAGAACATAATAGAACAATGTAAGTGACAAGAGGGAAAACCCTCTTGTTTTTATGATTCTACAGTTGTATGTGTGGGTTTCGCCCCATTTATTTCTAATTCACGTATTAATACTCGGTATTCTGAGATGCAGATTTTTCCTTCTAAATAGTGATGTCTAGCAAAATCAAGCAACTCATTCATATCCTCTGTAGAGTACCCCTTTTTTTGAGCGAAAGCTTGTTTTAAATCCCCTAATATCATGTTGATTCCTCCCCAATGAGAATCTTCTTCTTCATTATCATAACATGAAAAGGCTTACTTTCTTATTTTTTTAAAAATTTAAACTTCCGACAAAAATAGACATTTATAAGGTTACACATTTTATTTTATAGGTACATATTCTATATGTAGAAACTTAGTTAGAGGGGGAGAATGCATGTTTCAGCAATCTAATGTATACCAACACATCAATTCGTATACACAACCGGATTTTTATCAATATAATGAAGATCCATATTTACGCTATAATATGCACCCATTTGCACCTTATTATGGAAATCAAGCGAATTATTATCAGCCATTTGAAGTATCCTTTATGAATCAGCAACCACAGTCCTATATGAATCAGCAATCTTATGTACCACAGCAACCACAATCCTTTATGAATCAGCCATCAATGTTTTACCCACCGAAACAGCCTTTTCAACCATATCCAACGATGAATAAACAAAAGCAACAACAGCAGCCAAGTCAATTTTCTAGTTTCGTATCTCAATTTAAGACGTCAGATGGTAACTATGATGTGAATAAAATGATGAATACAGCAGGCCAAATGATGAATGCTATGAATCAAGTCACTGGGATTGTAAAACAAGTTGGCGGCTTTTTTGCTAAAGGATGATAGTTGCGTGTCCAAGTTATCATATTTAAATGGCTATTATATAGACAAATTTCCATTAAATAAATGGGTATATATAACAAGCGGCTTTTACCCCTTTCTCATATTGTAAAGTGTAGTCAGATTTTTTAATGAGAGAGGAGAGAAAAAAACTATGTATCATTGTCATCCTTGTTTTGGAGGGCATAAACCTGTAGGACCTATTTGCACAACACCTCCTGTCGTTCATCCAACAAAGCAATGTGTAACGAACACTTTTTCCACAACGGTGGTACCACATATTCACCCAACTCATACAACACATGTTCATCATCAACAAGTTAAAAGTCAACATTTCTTCCCGCAAACAGTTTCAAATGTGAATGTTGTAGAACCTGTTGCTCCAGGATTCGGCGGACCTGGAGTTGGAGGATTCGGCGGACCTGGAGTTGGAGGATTCGGCGGACCTGGAGTTGGAGGATTCGGCGGACCTGGAGTTGGAGGATTCGGTGGACCTGGAGTTGGAGGATTCGGTGGACCGTGTGGCCATGGGCATCATGTATCGCCATACGGACCAGGACCAAATGTAGGACCACAAGTATCTCCATACGGACCAGGACCAAATGTAGGTGGAATGTTTAAAAAGTAAATGTTATGTTAGAACTAGCAAAATGCTAGTTCTTTTCTTTTTATTGGAGTGTTGATATGAAAGTTGTTGCGGTAACAGGATATAAACCATTTGAACTTGGGATATTTAAGGATGATCATCCAGGCGTTATTTGTATAAAAAAAGCATTGCATCGTAAGTTACTTGCTTTTATAGAAGAAGGGTTGGAATGGGTTATTATTAGTGGGCAGTTAGGAGTAGAGTTATGGGCTGCTGAAGTTGTTTTTGACTTGCAGCTAGAATATCCTAATTTAAAGCTTGCTGTGTTTACTCCTTTTTTAGAACAAGAGGAAAATTGGAAAGAGGGAAATCGAGAACTATATGAGTTTATTCTAGGGCAAGCAGATCATGTTGATAGTATTACGAAAAGAAAATATGAAAGTCCTGAGCAATTTCGATTAAAAAATCAATTTTTTATTGAAAAAAGTAATGCACTTTTGGCAGTGTATGATGAAGAAAAACCAGGAAGTCCTAAATACATAGTAGAAGCAGCAAAGAAAAAAGGCGAAATAGAAAATTATCACAGTTATTTCATTCTTTTTTCTGATTTACAAGATATAATAGAAGAGGAACAGTGGGATAATGCCGAGTAATATGTAATATAGCTCATGTATATAGGATTGACAAAAGACATTGTTTCTGAAAAAATTTAGTTAATGAAAGTTTTGGTAAAAATTTGAGGTGAAGAAAATGATTTCGGATAAAATTAAATTGACAGCGAAAGATATTTTGGAAAAAGAATTTAAAACAGGTATGAGAGGTTACCAGCAAGAAGAAGTAGATAAGTTTCTTGATATGATTATTAAGGATTATGAGGCATTTCATAAGGAACTTGAGCAATTACAGCAACAAAATGTTCGTTTAAAACGTGAATTAGAAGAGCAAAAAGTAGCGGCAGTGCAAGTACCGCAACAACCAGCTCCAACACCGGTTGCACAACCTGTATACAACAATACGAACACGGATATTTTAAAGCGTTTATCTAATCTGGAAAAAGCTGTATTTGGAAGTAAGTTATACGAGTAATCTAGGGATAGAAAAAGATTAAAGCATTTTACATATAAAAAAGCATTGCAAAATCTTTTTGTTTCCACTATACTAATGTTTGTCATAACGTTTGGGTAATCGCTGCAACGCCAACGTTGTAGAGGAAAGTCCATGCTCGCACGACCTGAGATGGTTGTAGTGTTCGTGCCTAGCCAATTCATAAGCTAGGGTATTCTGGCTGTAAGGCTGGATTAACGGCAGGGAAAAAACCTAAGTCCTTTTGGATATGGTTTGACTACCTTTAAAGTGCCACAGTGACGAAGTCCTTGAAGAAATGATAGGAGTGGAACGAGGTAAACCCCACGAGCGAGAAACCCAAATAATGGTAGGGGAATCTTTTCCAAGGAAATGAACGATGGAAAAGGACAGGTTCGAGTAACCTGTAGATAGATGATTGCCACCGGAGTACGAGGCGTGGGCCGTTTGCAGTACAAAGGAACAGAACATGGCTTACAGAACGTTATGAACCAATTATGGAATGACTCAGCTCTCCTTTGTAAGAGGAGGGCTTTTTATTTGTATGAAGTTATAACTTGTGAGTTAAAATGGTAAATAAGAAAATACTTCGTAATATTTAATAATTAATAGAAGGAAAAGCTATTAATTATTGTTTGATTATACATAAGAGGTGAATGCAAATGGGAAAAGTTACTTTAATTGCAACAGCAGCAATGGGAATTGAAGCTTTAGTTGCAAGAGAAGTTCGCGATCTTGGTTATGAATGCCAAGTAGAAAACGGAAAAGTAACGTTTGAAGCGGATGCAAAAGCGATTTGTCGCACTAATTTATGGTTACGCACTGCAGATCGTGTGAAAATTAAAGTTGGTGAATTTAAAGCAACAACATTCGATGAATTGTTTGAAAAAACAAAAGCATTGAACTGGGGAGATTACATTCCAGAAAACGGAGAGTTTCCTGTAATTGGGAAGTCTTTAAAATCAACATTATTTAGTGTTTCAGATTGTCAACGTATTGTGAAAAAGGCTGTTGTTGAGAAACTAAAGACAACATATAGACGTACAACTTGGTTTGAAGAAGATGGTCCTTTATTCCGTATCGAGATTGCGATGCTAAAAGATATTGCAACATTGACAATTGACGCGAGTGGCGTTGGTCTTCATAAACGTGGATACCGCCTTGACCAAGGGGAAGCGCCTTTGAAAGAAACATTAGCGGCATCTTTAATTAAACTTACAAATTGGAAGCCAGATCGTCCGTTTGTTGATCCGTTTTGTGGATCTGGAACAATTCCGATTGAGGCAGCTTTAATTGGTCAAAATATTGCTCCTGGTTTTAACCGTGAGTTTGCATCAGATGCATGGGGTTGGATTGGTAAAGAAAATTGGCGTGAGGCTCGTCAAGAAGTAGAGGATTTAGCGAATTATGATCAACCATTGCAAATTATTGGATCAGATATCGACCACCGTATGATAAGAGTTGCACAGGACAATGCTGATGAAGTTGGACTGGGTGACTTAATTTCATTTAAACAAATGCAAGTAAAAGATTTTACAACAAAAGAGGAATATGGCTATGTTGTAACGAATCCTCCATACGGAGAACGTTTAAGTGAAAAAGCGCTTGTTGAAAAATTATATAAAGAAATGGGAGAAGTATTCCGCCCATTAGATACGTGGTCACTGTATTTATTAACGAGCTATGAAGCGTTTGAAAAATGTTATGGAAAAGATGCATCGAAAAAGCGTAAACTATTTAACGGTTTTATTCGTACAGACTATTACCAGTACTTTGGTAAACGCCCACCTCGTAATTCATAGTATAAAACCTCTTTGACGCGCATATACTGGCTATTATGTAATGTGCAAAAGGAGGAATAAATATGGATGGTTTCCAATTGTCGATGATTCAAAAGGCCATTCATCGTACGTATGATGAGCTTGGAAAAGAAATTAATCTTCAGGGTGTAGTTGCAGATGAAATACAGAAAGCACAGGAAGAATATTTATCTGCATTATCATATGAGACATTGATTGATAAGCGTTACTTAAAGTCATTAATAGAGTGAAAAATTTTCCTTTATATAAAGGAAAATTTTTTTCGCTCATTTCTATGTATTGCAACAGGGGAAAGCAACTGCTATTTAGATATAGCAGTTGCTATATCTTTTTATAGAAAAACTTTTTGGTTGGAGGCTAAGGATGTTTACTGAGAAGAGATTACCATTTGAAGTAGGGAAACAAGATAATTTTTATGATAAGTTGAATGAGTGGATTGGAGATGTGTTTTACGATATCCTCCCAGAAAAAGGTTTTGAAGAACGCGATGAACAAATTTTTATGGCATTCCAATTAGAACGAGCGTTTCAAGAGAAGAAAGTTATGTTCGCAGAGGCGGGTGTAGGAACGGGAAAAACGATTGTGTATCTTTTATATGCAATTTGTTATGCACGTTATACAGGAAAGCCAGCTATTATTGCTTGTGCAGACGAAACGCTAATCGAGCAGCTTGTGAAAGAAGAAGGGGACATTGCGAAATTATCAGAAGCATTAGGGTTATCTGTTGATGTACGTCTAGCGAAATCAATGGATAATTATTTATGTTTACGTAAACTTGAAGATGTAATGAGTGGACGAGCTCCAGAAGTAATTGAAGATCTATATTATGAATTACCTCAGTTTGTATTTGATCATGGAACAATGCAAAACTTTACGCATTACGGTGATCGAAAAGAGTTTCCATTATTAAATGACGAAGAATGGTCAAAGGTATCTTGGGATTATTTCCAAGACTGCTTCACATGTGATTCTCGTCACCGCTGTGGTCAAACGCTCTCTCGTGAACATTACCGTAAAGCAGCAGATTTAATTATTTGCTCTCAAGATTTCTATATGGATCATATTTGGACATATGATGCTCGTAAACGCGAAGGGCAAATGTCGCTTTTACCAGAAAGCAGTTGCGTTGTTTTTGATGAAGGACACCTTGTGGAATACGCAGCGCAAAAAGCACTGACGTATCGATTAAAGCAAACGATGATGGAGCAACTCTTAACAAGATTATTACAAAATGATATTCGAGAAGAGTTTGCTCATTTAGTAGAAGAGACAATTTGGCAAACAGAGCGTTTCTTTGATGTATTAAGAGAAAGTAAAAAAGAAATTGCTGGATCAGATCGTTTAGAAATTACAGTAACAGAAAAAGTGATTACAGAAGCGAAACGACTTTATGCAAAAATTGCTGAAGTTGGTGATGCTCTTGTATTTGAAAGTGAAATGTATACAGTAAACACTTATGATTTAAATATCGTTGATGAGCATTTAGATGTACTGGAACATTCACTTCGTCTCTTTATGCATGAGAAAAATGTAATTACATGGGGAGAAGAAGGTGATGGTGCCTTTACGTTAGTTATTATGCCACGTGCGGTAGAAGAAGTGCTACAGGAGAAAGTATTCTCGAAAAAGATTCCGTATATCTTCTCTTCTGCTACATTATCTGAAAATGATTCATTCGCATTTACAGCAAATAGTTTAGGGGTAAAAGATTATTTATCATTCTCAGTAGCTTCTCCATTTGATTATGAAGAGCAAATGAAAGTATACTTACCATCGTATAACCAGGAAAATGAATGGGAACGAAAATGTCAGTATACGCTTGAGAACATTCAAAAAACAAATGGGCGTACGCTTGTATTATTCCGCACAACACAAGAACTTGCGGCGTTCAAAGAATATGTGAATAAAGAACAAATGTCTGTTCCGTTCTTATATGAAGGAGATCAAGAGATTAGTCAGCTTGTTTCCCGCTTCCAAAATGAACAAGAGACTGTGCTTTGCGCTGTTCATTTATGGGAAGGTTTAGATATTCCGGGTTCTTCACTATCACATGTCATTATTTGGTCGCTACCATTCCCTCCAAACGATCCTGTGTTTGAAGCGAAACGTAAGCATGTTAATGATCCGTTTTGGGATGTAGATGTACCATATATGATTTTACGTCTTCGTCAAGGAATTGGACGTTTAATTCGTACGAGCGAAGATAAAGGTGCTATTTCGTTATTCTTATCAGAGAATGAAAATGAAAAGGTTATTGAGGCTGTAAAGAAAGTACTTCCAGTAGAAGGTACGGTACTATAAAGTGAAACTGTAATCAGTAGTGGTTTTCTGCACCCCTCACCAATGGAAAAAGCTTAGCGTTTGCTAAGCTTTTTCTTTCTATATGGAAAAGGACTTTATATCTTTATGTCGAAATATAGGTGAGGTAGAAAAAGGAGGCAATAAAATATGACAATCGCTACATATGAAGTAGAAAAAGAGTTTTTAGCACACGTGAAAAAGATAAATAATTATGGGGAAGCATTAAGCCTAATATTTTGGGATTTACGTACAGGAGCACCGAAACAAGGTGTGGATCAACGCTCTGAGGTAATAGGAATGCTTTCATCAGAGGTATTTTCATTATCAACTTCTGATGAGATGGAAAGATATTTAAAAGAATTAGAACAGCTAATAGTAGATAATGAAATTTCCGAAACAACAAAGAAAATTGTAGAAGAGTGCCGCAAAGCGTATGATCGAAATAAAAAAATTCCACAGGCCGAGTATGAAGAGTTTGTTAAATTGCAAGCAAAATCGGAAAGTGTTTGGGGAGAAGCACGTGAAAAATCTGATTTTGAAATGTTCCGACCATACTTAGAAAAAATTGTTGAATATAAGAAAAAATTTATTACATATTGGGGTTATGAAACTTATAAGTATAATACGCTTTTAGATATGTATGAGCCAGGTATGACAGTAGAAGTGTTAGATCATGTATTTGGACAACTACGTGAGCGTATTGTTCCACTTGTAAAAGATATTGGTGAATCAAATAAAGAATTAAAAACAAATGTCTTATTTGAACATTTTTCAAAAGAACAACAAAAGAATTTTACTTTAGAGTTACTAACGCAATTAAATTATAATTTCGAGGCTGGCCGTCTTGATGAAACGATACATCCTTTTGAAATTACATTAAATAGAGGGGATGTTCGCATTACAACTCGTTATGATGAGAAGGACTTCCGCATGGCAGTTTTCGGAACAATTCATGAATGTGGACATGCTGTATATGAACAAAATATTTCAGAAGAATTAGAAGGAACACCGCTTTGCAGTGGTACATCGATGGGAATTCATGAATCGCAATCGCTATTCTTTGAAAACTTTATTGGACGTAATAAATCGTTCTGGAAGAAAAATTATGATATATTGAAACAATTTAGTGATGGGCAATTTGAAAACGTATCTGTAAATGAATTCTATGATGCGATTAATGAATCAAAGCCTTCCTTTATACGTATTGAGGCAGATGAACTTACATATCCGCTTCACGTTATGGTTCGTTATGAACTGGAGAAAGAATTATTTGATGGAACATTAGAAGTAAAAGACTTGCCGGCAGCATGGAATGACAAGATGGAGAGTTATTTAGGTATCCGTCCAGAAACGGATGCACAGGGTGTGCTACAAGATGTACATTGGTCAGATGGATCTTTTGGATATTTTCCATCTTACGCACTTGGTTATATGTATGCAGCGCAATTTAAACATAAGATGTTAGAGGAAATTCCAAACTTCGATGCATTGCTAGAAGAAGGAAATGTGACACCAATTCGTGAATGGTTAACAAGAAATATTCACCAATATGGTAAAACGAAAAAACCATTACAAATATTAGAGGATATAACAGGTGAAGGGTTAAATGCAAATTATTTAGCGGATTATTTAGAAGCGAAATATAAAGAGATTTATGAGTTATAAAAAGAAAAGGAGCTGCTTTAATGCAGCTCCTTTTTATGAATTAACATTTTACTGTATATGTGCGTTGCTTAAGGAGGAAGAGAAGTGAATTATACTTTTGAAGTGATGACACAAGAGCAAGCAGAAGAAATTGCGTTTAAATGGCACTATGAGGATAAGTATTCTTTTTATGATATGGAAGCCGATCAAGAAGATTTAGTGGAGTTTTTAGATCCTAAAATACGCGGAGAAACGACTTTTGCTGTTAGTGAGAATAATAGGCTTGTTGGATTTTTTAGTTTTAATAAAGTAGATATACATACAGTGGATATTGGACTTGGAATGAAACCAAACCTGACTGGAAATGGATTAGGTTTGGTATTTATAAAGGCAGGTCTGGTTTTTTGTGAAAAAAAATATCAATCTAAGTATATAACGTTATCAGTGGCAACATTTAATCAAAGGGCAATTAATGTTTATAAGAAAGCAGGTTTTGAAGCAGTTGGAGCTTTTATTCAAGAGACAAATGGAAGTCGCTTTGAATTTTTAAAAATGATGTATGTGACTTTATGTCCATCAAGATAAAATAGTTTTGAAACGATTTGCTTAGTAGTGATTTATGTTTTTTATGGATTCTATCGTATATAAAAATACATTTTTTTGAAATTTATGGAGGGATATGAAAGTGTGTTGTTTTGATGATTTTGATTTTAATAACTTTTGGGATGACAGCGAATATGCAAGAGATGAATATATTTCTGAATATCCTACAGATGAAATGATTTCTAAACTAGAAAATGAATTAGGGTATAAGCTACCTGAATCTTATATTTGGTTAATGAAGAAGCATAATGGGGGAATTCCAATAAACGATTGTTTTCCTACAGATATTCCTACAAGTTGGGCAGAGGATCATGTTGCTATAACTGGTATTTATGGTATTGGATATAAAAAAAGTTCTTCATTAGGTGGAGAATTTGGTAGTGAATTTTGGATTGAAGAATGGGGATATCCTGAAATAGGAGTAGCTATTTGTGATTGTCCCTCGGCTGGACACGATATGATATTTCTTGATTATAGGGAGTGCGGCCCGAAAGGAGAGCCTTATGTTGTACATATCGATCAAGAATATGATTATAAAATTACATGGTTAGCAAAAGACTTTGAGAGTTTTATTAGAGGGCTTGTAAATGGGGAAGTCTATGATGATAGCGAACAAATCAAGGAAGAATATTAAGAAAAGGAATATACTTATTAAGCCTGCAGGTACCTGATTAAATAGCTATTCTCGAAATAAAGCAGAGGGGATATCCCCTCTGCTTTTCACTTACCATAATTTAAACCCTTTTGAACCGGGCGGAGCATTTTGAATCATATCGATAAACGGAATAGTATAAGCGAATAGAATGAGTAGAGCTGTAATACCAATCCAAAGCTTCCAATTATCAAAAACCATCGGTGTACGTTCAGATGCATCAGCTACTTCACCGATTGGAAACTCTGTTTGTCCTTTTGGGGCAAAGAAGACAAGATCTAAGTAAATAATGATAGCAATTACAATTCCTACAAATAAAATGGCTCCTCCGACTGCTTGCGCAATTTGATATGGAATCCATTCAAGTGCTTGCTGCGAATTTCCATATGTAGAAAAAGCAGAACGCCGAGGTGCCCCGAGTAACCCGGCAAAGTGCATACCAGCGGACATAAAGAACATACCGATAGCCCACACGCAAGTTTGAATCATGGCAAGCCGGTTCATTTCCTTTGTCATGACACGTCCTGTTAGATGTGGAATTAACCAATAGGCGATTCCGAAAAATGTTAATACAACAGATGTTGCTAATGTTAAGTGGAAATGCCCAGTTATCCATACAGTATTATGAACGACCTGGTTTAGTTGGTTACTTGCATTGACAAGTCCACCAGCACCAGCTGGAATAAACATTAACATACCGACGAATGGAGCGAAAAATCTAGCATCTCCCCATGGGAGCATTCGAAGCCATCCGAATAGTCCAGTAGCTCCTTTTGAACGCCCAAACTGTTCAAAGGTTGCAAATAAAGAGAAGGCGGTCATTAAAGATGGAATGACAACCATAAATGTTAAGACAACTTGTAAGTATTTCCACCCAGGATCAATACCTGGTTCTGTTAATTGGTGGTGGAATCCTACAGGCATAGAAAATAGTAAAAATAAGATGAATGACAAACGAGCTAGTGAGTCACTGAAAATTTTACCGCCAATAATTTTCGGTATAATGACATACCAAGCCATATAGGCAGGAAGGAGCCAAAAATAAACGAGCGGATGACCGAAGTACCAAAATAGTGTTCGGCTGACCAGGACGTCAATTTTATCAATAAAACCTAGGCTCCATGGAATAAATTGAATAAGTGCTGCTGCCGCTACACCAAGTGTTGCAACAAGCCATAGTGCCATTGTCACAACAGCCATAAAGCTTAACAGAGGACCTATTTTTCCTTTGTTATGTTTTTTCCATGTACGATACTGAGCAAACATTGCAAATCCGCTGAACCAACTTCCAACAATAACAAGGGTAAGGCCAATGTAAAATCCAGGATGTGCTTTTAATGGAGCATAGAACGTATAGAGTACAGTAGCTTTATTGAGTAGGATAAAAATTGCAGTAATTGTTGTTCCAATTGTCATAAGCCAAAAACCAATCCAGCCTGTTTGTCGGGCACCTTTTGAGAGGACACCAGTTGTTTTACTCATACAAGCAAATAAGAAACCGATAATAAAGAACGTTGTTAAGACGAGCCCGAGTAAAACACCGTGTGTTGTTAACACTTGATAATAGCCAATACCAGCAGGTAAATTGAATTTTCCTGAACGGACAAGAACTTGTAGTAATCCGCATAACCCACCTAAAAACAAGGCGATAAATGCGATGTGAATATGGGCCATTGCTAATTTTGCATCTCGTTTGCTTATTTTATCCTGCAGTGCAATCATTTGTCGGTCACCTCTACTTTCGCGCTCATCATATGATGGCCAGTACCACAATATTCATTACAGACAATTAAATACTCTCCAGATTTTTGGAAAACTTGTGAAGTGGTACTTACATATCCAGGTTCAATCATCATGTTGACATTTGTCCCTGCGATTTCAAAACCATGTACAACATCTTTTGTCGCAACGACAAAATCTACTTTTGCCCCTTTTGGTACTTTAATTGTATTTGGTGTGAAAGAAAAAGCTTGTGAGACAATCGTCACTTGATAATGATTTTTTCCAACTTGTTTAACGCCGGGTTGATCAAATGGTGCGGTCGCTTGAACCTTTTCTGGGTCAATTGTAGTTAAACAACTTGGCGGTTTGTTACCCATATAAAAAGCACTAATCCCTAAAACAGCCAAAAATACGAACAGTGAGCCGACACCGAAAATGAGCCAAATTTTTTCGTATTTATGTAAGTGCATATCTCCATCTCCCTTTTCAGAACTATATCTTATAGCCGATTAACAAAAATTTGATAGACGCTAAACCACGTGAAAATAATGAAAAAACCAATAAAAAAAACAGAGATTAAAGTTCCTTTTAACGAACTTTTTTGAGTGTTTTCAGTTTCTGTCTGATGTAAATTATGTTCCCCCATGATACCCCTCCTTGGATAAATGAAATCTTACATTTTTATAATACAAAAAATTTAGATAATTTCATCACGTCCGAATGTGCTTTCAAAAAGTGTTCATTGATACAATAAAAACTATGTCTATGATGAGAACTTATAAAGTCGCGGATTCTTACAAGTTTTGGAATGTTAATTTGTGAAAAAAATGTGAAATGAATGCTCTTTTGAAATTGTTGAGGAGGATGTGTATGATTGAATTTGGAAAGCTTTTATCGAGGGGAGATTTCATGAGTACAATAAAAACGAAAAAAGAAATAAATTTGATGCGCGAATCTGGGAATTTACTAGCTTCGTGTCATCAAGAAATTGCGAAAATAATAAAACCAGGCATCACGACATTGGAAATTAATACATTTGTTGAAACGTATTTAGAAAAGAATGGTGCGACACCTGAACAAAAAGGATATAACGATTATCCATATGCAATATGTGCATCTGTGAATGATGAAATGTGTCATGGTTTTCCGACTACTCACCCATTAAAGGGAGGTGATATTGTTACGATTGACATGGTAGTGAACTTAAATGGTGCTCTTGCTGATTCTGCATGGACTCATAAAATAGGGGATATTTCTAATGAAGCAGAAAAGTTATTACTAGTAACGGAAAATGCTTTATATAAAGGAATTGAGCAAGCGATAATCGGAAATCGTGTAGGTGATATTGGATATGCGATTGAAAGTTATGTAGCTTTGGAAGGGTTTTCTGTCGCAAGGGATTTTACAGGGCATGGAATTGGTAAAGAAATCCATGAAGAACCAGCAATTTTTCATTTTGGAAAGCCAGGTCAAGGATCAGAATTACAAGAAGGAATGGTAATAACGATCGAACCGATTGTAAATGTAGGTATGCGATATTCAAAAGTAGATTTAAATGGATGGACTGCCCGGACGATGGATGGAAAATTAGCAGCGCAATACGAGCACACGATAGCAATTACAAAGGATGGACCAGTTATTTTAACGAGTCTCTAGTAGAAGAATACGAAATGTAAGAGGTTTCAAAACTCGAACGAAAAAGATGTTTTTGTAAAATTTGTACGTGTTTTTTTCTGGAAACGCTTTTCAAAGTAAAAAAAGTGCGTTATAATCCTTCTATAAAATAAATAGGTTAGCTACACTCATATAATCGCGGGGATATGGCCTGCAAGTTTCTACCGAAGTACCGTAAATACTTTGACTATGGGTGAGGACGAATATATTGCTGGTTTAGCATTCTTTTTTGCGAAGCTCCAAAAGCACGTCTCTCACTTGTAACGAGTGGTGGCTGCTTTTGGAGTTTTTTATTTGCATAAGAGGGGGAGCAAACATGAAAGTATTACAAGAAAAGATTTTAAACGAAGGAAAGGTTTTATCTGGTGATGTGTTGAAGGTAGATGCCTTTTTAAATCATCAAATTGATCCAGTACTTATGCAAAAAATAGGAAAAGAGTTTGCACAGCGTTTTAAGGAAGATAATATTACAAAAATCGTGACGATTGAATCTTCGGGTATTGCACCAGCGGTTATGGCAGGTTTAGAGCTTGGTGTAAAAGTGGTTTTTGCAAGAAAGCGGAAATCGTTAACGTTACAAGATAATATGTATGTTGCAAAAGTATACTCATTTACAAAACAAGAAACGAATGAGATTTCATTATCTAGAAATCATATCCATGAAAATGATCGTGTATTAATCATTGATGACTTTTTAGCAAACGGTCAGGCTGCTTTAGGCTTAATGAGTTTAGTAGAGCAAGCCGGTGCAAGTATTGCTGGGATTGGAATTGTTATTGAAAAAGCATTTCAAGACGGAGGAAAGAAACTACGTGAAAACGGTGTTCGTGTAGAATCACTTGCAGAAATTGCATCACTTGATAACGGTACTGTTACATTTGTTCAGCATGAGACTGCGGAGGTGAAATAGTCATGAAGCAACACCCATTTAAAATCGCATCCCTTGGCGTGCAACATATGCTTGCGATGTATGCAGGAGCAATAATTGTTCCACTTATTGTTGGCGGAGGACTTGGCTTAAATCAACGAGAATTAACATACTTAGTATCCATCGATTTATTAATGTGTGGTGTCGCAACAATTTTACAAGCTTTATCGAATCGATTTTTTGGAATTGGTCTTCCTGTTGTACTTGGTTGTACGTTTACAGCAGTTGGACCGATGATCGCCATCGGTAAACAGTACGGTGTTTCTTCCATATATGGAGCAATTATTGCAGCAGGATTGTTCGTTGTTATTTTTGCAAAATTATTTGGAAAGCTTGTGAAACTGTTCCCGCCTGTAGTAACGGGTTCTGTTGTTACAGTTATTGGAGTTACATTAGTTCCAGCGGCTATTAATGACATGGCTGGAGGAGTTGGAAGTAAGGATTTTGGAAGTCTAGAAAACTTAGCGTTAGCATTTGGTGTTTTACTATTTATTATAATTATGTACCGCTTCTTTGATGGTTTTATCCGTTCTATTTCTATATTACTTGGTCTTTTATTTGGTACGATTATTGCAGCATTTATGGGAAAGGTGAGCTTGCAGGCTGTTGGAGAAGCTGAGTGGTTTCACGGTATTCAACCGTTTTACTTTGGCACACCAACATTTGAGTTAACGCCGGTTATTACGATGATTCTCGTTGCTTGTGTTGGGATTGTGGAAGCAACTGGCGTGTATTTCGCTTTATCCGATATATGTAACAAAAAGATTGGTGAAAAAGAGCTAACAAAGGGTTATCGTGCCGAAGGATTAGCGATGATCTTAGGTGGTATTTTTAATGCATTTCCATATACGACTTATTCGCAAAACGTAGGTCTTGTTCAATTAACAGGTGTACGAAATCGCGTCATTATTTATACGTGCGGTGGTATGTTAATCGTTCTTGGTTTTATTCCAAAAATTGCAGCTATCACAACGATTATTCCAAAGCCAGTACTTGGTGGTGCCATGCTAGCAATGTTTGGGATGGTTATGGCATACGGTATTAAAATGTTAAGTAGTGTAGACTTTGCAAAACAAGAAAATTTATTAATCGTAGCATGCTCTGTTGGAATTGGCCTTGGTGTAACAGTCGTTCCAACGTTATTCTCTCAGCTTCCAGAAAGTATTCGTATTTTAACAGATAACGGAATTGTACTTGGAAGTGCGTCAGCTGTACTCTTAAATATTGTGTTTAATATGATTCCGCAGCGCAAAGCGAAAACAAAAGAAGAGCAAATTCCAATGCAAAGTGCTGTAACAGAAGCATAAACAAAAAGCAAGGTTCTCATTAAGAGACCTTGCTTTTCTTTTTTAGAGGCATCATTTTTCCATATGTGCCAAGGCGCCAAATATATTCAAGTGGACCGTACTGATAATGAGAGAGCCACCAGCGACTAATACAGATTTGTAATGTATAAAAGCCGATGCAAAATATTGGGCCGATCCATAATGGTACTGGTAAATAATTTTTGAAAAACAGACCAAACACAAGCAATGTAATGATTGTGCTTGAAATGTAATTTGTTAGTGCCATTCGTCCTACATATTGGAATGGACGTAATAGCTTCTGCCAACGCTCCTTCTGTAATAAGCGCATAAGTGTGAAAATGTAAAAGATAAATAATGTTTTCCCGCTAAACATTGTAAGACCTCTCATGTAGATTGGTTCATATGGTTGTTTTGCCACAAAGTAGCGAATCATGAAGAACCAAATAGGTAATGTTAAAACGAACATAATGATTTGCCACTTTTTTAGTTTTGGATCTAGTTCCTTCGTTCGGCGGAAAATGTCGTTTTTGCCGGCATATAAGCCGAGCAAGAATAATCCAACTATTTCTGGAAGTATAAAAAGGTTTGTCTGGATTACTTCAGAATAAAAGTCTGTAAAGCGATCTTGCACTTGTACTCCCCAATTTTCTAAAGGCATAATGGGGTGGGAAGTTCTTAATTCTTCTATTGGCATAAACATAAGGAGTAAACTCATTAGTAGCATGAAAAACTGGAAAAGTCCTAATAGAACTAAAGCCCATATTAAAACAGTACGAGGCTTTCTTTTATAAAATAAAAATAAGAAAAATCCTGCAATTGCATAGCTATGTAAAATATCCCCATCCCATAAAAGGACATAATGTATGAAGCCGAATAATAATAAGATGAGGAGACGACGAACAAATAATGTTTTTGGATGATCTGTTTTTGTCTCAGCACGCTGCATGAAAATGTAAAATCCTAGTCCAAACAAAAATGAAAAAATAGTATAAAATTTTGTTTGAATAAACATGTCATAAAATAGGCGAATATAACGGTCTATTCCTTCATAACCTCCTGTGATTTCACTAGTGTCAACACCAGCAATAACAGGCCAGTTAACAAGAAAAATACCAAATACAGCAATCCCTCTAATAATATCGATAGAATGAATCCTCTCACTGTACGAAACGCTTTGTTCCATTATTTTCCTCCTTTGAATAAAGCCCTTTTATTATACAAAATGTTATCAAAAGGAGATAGAGGGGATTTCCAATTTTTGAAACTGTTAAGATGTTTGTTATGAGATATAATAAGGATGCACAGCAAGTTTTTCACTCCTTTAAAACAGGTAGTAAAGAAGCTCCTTATTTTCAAGGAGCTTCTTTTTCAGAAATTAATATTGATAATGATTCTCTTTAATGATAAAATATACTCAAAAGTGATAATCATTATCAAAAAAGGTTGGTGTGCTAAATATGGTATATGCATTAGTTGCAGGAACGGTGGCTGTGTATGCTGTCGTTACAAAATATGTGTTAAATGGAGTCGGAGCAACAAAATGAACAAACTTACATAGAATCCCTTTCATCTGTCAAAAGAATGAAAGGGATTTTTTATTTTTAATGAGAATATCCTGAAAATTTAGTATGATAGTAGGGTATATACATCTTGGAATAAAGGGGAACAAGGGGATGACAAACATAGTACAGACAAACAGTATGAAAAAGCTTGTTTGTTTTTATGAAGAATGGCAGAAGCATGGTGATACGGAAAATAGTTTGAAGTTGTTTGAAGTGATTCAAAAATATAAGCAAGAACAGCTTATGATTGCTTTTTGCGGTCACTTTTCTGCTGGAAAATCGACAATGATGAATCACTTATATAAAGCGCAGTTATTACCAACAAGTCCGATTCCGACAAGCGCGAACGTTGTTAAAATTGAAAAGGGACAGGACCGTGTTGTTGTGACAGTGAAATCTGGAGAGCATTATGAATATGATGGTGCATACTCGGCGGAAGAATTGAAACAGCTTTGTAAAAATGGTGATGAAATAATTGGCGTTCATATTTATCGAAATGATGCGCCAATTCCTGATGGCGTTATGCTCGTTGATACACCTGGAATTGATTCAACAGATGATGCGCATCAATTAGCAACAGAATCAACACTCCATCTTGCGGATGTTATTTTTTACATGATGGATTATAACCATGTTCAGTCAGAAGTGAATTTGCAGTTTGTGAAAGA
Source organism: Bacillus sp. 105MF (assembly GCF_000374885.1). Taxonomy (NCBI): domain Bacteria; kingdom Bacillati; phylum Bacillota; class Bacilli; order Caryophanales; family Bacillaceae; genus Bacillus; species Bacillus sp. 105MF. The sequence goes on from NZ_KB895565.1 coordinate 455,563, forward strand.
ATTAAAGCAGCGTAATAAAACAGTTTATCTTGTTATCAATCAAATCGATAAGCATAAAGAAAATGAGCTATCATTTGAAGATTATAGGCAAAGTGTGAGTCAATCGTTTTCTAACTGGGATATTGAAGTAGATGGTATTTTTTATACTTCTTTACGAATGATGAACCATCCGTATAATGAAATACAAAGATTAGAGAAATTACTTTCTTCGATTATGAAAGAGCGTGAGCAGTATGTGGGCAATGGTATGGAAAGAGAAACGGCATATTTATTACAAGAACATTTTTCATTTATTCTTGCAGAAAATGAAAAACAATTAATGCCCTACCAAAAAGAATTAGCATCACCTCTATCGCTTACAGACGTAATGGAAAAGAAAGAAGAGCTTATTGAAAATAAACGACGTGTGGCTAGTAAAGAATCGGACGTGAAAAATGAATTTATAAAAGGATTGCAAGCAATATTAGACAATGCTTACTTAATGCCATTTGAAATGAGAGAGCTAGCAAATCAATATTTAGAAACGAAGCTAACGAAGTTTAAAGTTGGTTTGCTATTTGCAAAAGGAAAAACAGAGCAAGAAAAACAGCGGCGTTTAGATGCATTTTATTCAGCACTAGGGAAGACCGTTGAAACACAGATTGATTTTCATGTGAAAGAGTTTATTGTGGCTTTCTTAAAAGATGAAGGGATGTTTACAGAAGAAGTCGGAAAAGACATATATGCACTGCGAATTTCTTTTGGTCCAGAATTATTAGCAGAAACCATTAAACAAGGTGCAGGGTTTACAGGAGATTACTTGCTTCTTTATACAGCGGATGTTGCGAATGAGCTGAAGAAACGCTACTTTATGAAAGCACAGCAAATTTTTGAGCAAAGCACGGGCGTTTTACGGAAAAAGATGGAGAAAGAGATTGCTCATATTGAACAAGAAATTGAGCAATATACTATGTTACAGACAGCAAAAGAAACAAAATTACAATATATTGAGGCGTATGATAAATACGAGAATTACTTACAAGGTATTTGGAGCGATCATGTACCGGTGCCAAATGAATTGCAAGTAGAAAAAGTATTACAAGGGAAGAAACAGGTTGTAAATGAGAAGTTTACATTACAAGAACAAGAGGTACAAAGTGATAGTATTTCGTATAAGGAAGAAAATATAAAAACAACAGCAACATTAAATATTCATCGTATATTAGAACAAGTAAAAGATGCGGAAACAATATTAGAAACTCTTCCTACACTTAAACATTTGCATCAAGAAGTTGTTGGGAAAAGAAAACGTGTTGAAACAAAGCAATTTACAGTAGCGTTATTTGGAGCTTTTAGTGCAGGGAAATCATCATTTGCAAATGCATTACTGGGTGCGAATGTACTCCCGGTATCACCAAATCCAACAACGGCGACGATTAATCAGATTTTACCGATTACAGAAGACAAACCTCACGGCACAGTAATTGTTCAGTTTAAATCGAAGCAGGCGCTATTAGAAGATATGAAAGCAGTTTATAAATTGTTTCATTATGAAATAAAGACATTTGAAGAAGCGTTATTACAAATAGATACAATCCTACAATACCCGTCACCAAGTGGAAAGCAGAAAACAACATTTAGTTTTTTACGTGCAGTGCAGAAGGGATATCAAGCAGTTTCTAATCATTTGGGAGAACAAGTGCAAGTTACGTTAGAAGAATTCTCTGATTATGTAGCGAATGAAGAGAAATCATGTTTTGTTGAATATATGGAATTATACTATGATTGTGCTTTAACGAGACAAGGTGTTGCACTTGTTGATACACCAGGAGCAGATTCTATTAATGCTCGACATACAGACGTTGCATTCCAATATATTAAAAACGCTGATGCGATTTTATTTGTAACATACTACAATCATGTCTTTTCAAGGGCGGATCGTGAATTTTTAATTCAACTTGGCCGTGTCAAAGATACATTTGCGCTTGATAAAATGTTCTTTTTAATTAATGCAGCGGATTTAGCTCAGTCTGAGGATGAACTTGAAATGGTAAAAGGCTATATAGCAGACCAGCTCCTGCAATACGGTATCCGAAATCCACGTCTATTTGCAATTTCTAGCTTATGTGCACTTGAGGAGAAACAAGGAAAGAGTATTGCAAAAGAAAAGTATGGTATCTTGAAAAATTCGGGGATTACAAAGTTTGAAGAATCATTTACATCCTTTATGATGCGTGATTTAATGCTCGTATCTGTCCATTCTTTATATAGCGCATTGCAAAGTGCTGAGCAGCTTCTTGTAAATATGATACAAGGAGCAAAGCAAGGGAACGATGAGAAAGAAAAACAAATAAAAAAATATGAAGCAGAACGTGAGCAGCTACTTCATATTATTTCATCGTATAGTGTACTTGCAGAAGAGCAAGCGATGCAAAATGAAGTGAAAGAACTGTTATATTATGTGCAGCAACGTCTATTTTTACGTTATAACGATGTGTTTACTGAATTTATTAACCCAGCATCCCTTCGAACAGATGGAAATGTGAAAATTAAGTTGCAAGAATGTCTCATGGAACTTGTAGCCTTTATCCAACATGATTTATTACAGGAAATGCGAGCAACGTCACTACGTCTTGAAAAATGGATGGATGAAGCGATGCAACGTGCAAAAGATGAAATTGCAGTGAAATGTAAGTTGGAAAACGAATCTATTTCTATGAATGGGACAGCAGATTATGAATACCAAGTTATTACGCATAAAGAGCCGTTTCCTTCTATAGAAATAAAGCATTTTAAAAAGGCATTATCTCATTTCAAAAATGAGAAAAGTTTCTTTGAAAAAAATGATAAAGCAACAATGCAGGAAGATACGAAGGAATCACTTGAGCCTGTCGTATCCCAATATGTAGCTGATGAAGAAGAGATATTTATCCAGCATTATAAACAAGAATGGGAATTGAAATGGGACTTATTCAAAAAAGTGATGCAGGAAGATGTTAAGCAATATTATGCAAGTGTATTATTCGCTTTAGCAGAGACAATTGATGTGTCGCTATATGAACAAAGTAAGGAACAATTACAGAAACAGTTAGCAGCAATCGAAAAAGAAATTCATATTTTATAAGCTCTATGAAAAAAAGATTCGTTCAATTTTCTTTTGTAATACAGCATCCAGAGATTTTACGAATCCTGCAAATTCATCTGTAGAAATCATATGAGTCAGAACTAACCGTCTGCCATCTGGTGTTTCACCGCATAAGACGAATGAAGAAAACTCATATGTTTTTCCATCTACAACTAATTTTGGGTGGGAATATGTTCCGTTTTTCTTTTTCTTTCCATCAATCGAGATGACGTTGCATTTTTTCTCATTGTTGTCCATGGTGAATCCCTCCTTTGTATTACTTATGGTAGACAAGGAGGGTTTAGAACAAGAGAGAAAGGGGGAATTTCATGAAAATTGTCATGGAACGTATTTCGCAAGATAAGGCGCCGATGTCATTATTGTTGCTTGCTGATCCCAGTGAGAGGCAAATTAATTCATATTTGAAGAGAGGTCTTTTATATATTGCAAAATATGAAGAAAATGTTATAGGCGTATATGTATTACTTGAAACAAGACCGCAAACAATGGAAATTATGAATATCGCTGTTTCAGAAGAAATACAAGGGCAAGGACTTGGAAAACAGTTATTACAGCATGCAATTGCAACTGCCAAAGAAAAACACATGCATAACCTTGAGGTAGGGACAGGGAATTCTAGTATTTCACAGCTTGCTTTCTATCAAAAATGTGGTTTTCGTATTTTTTCTATTGATTTTGATTACTTTTCGAAGCATTATGAAGAAGAGATTATTGAAAATGGGATTGTATGCCGAGATATGATTCGGCTTACAATAGAACTCTAGTCATTTTCTTATGAAGAATTGGCGAGAAAGTATAAATTATTTAGGGGGAAGAGAAGATGGAAGTACATAAAGCAATTACAGCACATTCTCGTAAACAAAATGAAATTGTGACAACATTTTTACAGTTAGAAGCACAGCGTGAAGCGGCAATTGAAGCAGCAGTAGCACTTGCGTCAAATGGAAAACATTTCTCAGTAGATGCAATTAATATGGTAACGAAGCAAATCAATGCTCTTGCTAAACGAGGTGTTGCACCGCAACGTAAAATTGTAACAGAAGATATGGTTATGGAGTATGTAGGTCGTCTGCAAGAGAAAGAAGGTCGTTAAGCATGATTGTTACAGTCGAATGGTTACGTGATCACATAGAAGATGAACATGTCCGTGTAGTCGATTGTCGTTTTGACTTAGCTGATTCAAATTGGGGACGAAAGCAGTATGAAAAAGAACATATTCCCCATGCATTATATTTTGACTTAAATCTTGATTTATCAAGCACTGTTACGGAGCATGGTGGTCGTCATCCACTCCCAAGTCTTGAGAATTTTGCCGAAAAGCTTTCTCAGGCTGGTATTGATGAAAATACGACAGTGGTTGCATATGATAGTCAAGCTGGTGCAATGGCTTCGCGTCTATGGTGGCTATTAACATATGTAGGACATCAAAAAGCATATGTGTTAAATGGTGGGTTTCCTGCTTGGAAAGACCAAAATTTATCTACAACAGCTGAAGTTCCAACCATTGAACGGAAAAAATTCATACCAAATGTGCAAGACAACATGCTTGTAACGATGAAAGATGTGAAAGAAAAAATTCGTACAAATGCAGATGTTACGTTAATTGATTCGAGAGAGCCAAAACGTTATGCTGGCGCTGAAGAATCTGTTGATCCTAAAGCTGGTCACATTCCAACAGCAGAAAATTATTTTTGGAAAGATGGAATCACATCGGAAGGTCAGTTCAAAGATAAAGAGGAACAAGAAGATCGTTTCCGCTATCTTAGTAAAGAGAAGGAAACAATCGTCTATTGCGGATCTGGTGTAACAGCATGCCCGAATGTATTAGCGTTACAAACAGCTGGTTTTCGTAACGTGAAGTTATATGCTGGAAGCTGGAGTGATTGGATTTCTTATCCAGAAAACCAAATTGTAAAAGAAGGACAGTAACCTCTTGCATGCAAAAATATTTTGTATTAAAATAAGGTCACAAGCAAGAATTTGCTTCAAAACATTACATTTTACACATTGCATGCAATGTGATAAGATAACGACAAGTAAATAAAACATCCTGCGGTGTACGTAACTTATTTATGTCTAAAACCGATGTTAGTTATACGGAAGCTCAATATTTAGCGACCATCATCAAGCCTTCCATGTGGAGGAAGATGTACGGTAGCTGTGAGGGCATCCACCTGCGAGTAGCGGGTTTTTGGACATTTACAAGGGACGGCACGTGCGGGGGTCTTATTTTAACTAACATTATATAAAATTCCTACGGTGTACGTAGCTTATGTATGTCTTAAACCAATAAGTATAATACGGAAGTTCAATATCTAAATGTAAACAGCATGCCATCTTTTTAAGAAGGAAGCTGAAAGCATTTATGAGAACATCCACCTGTGAGAGCAGGTTTATGGACATCTAGAGAGAACGGCATGTGTGGGGCTATATAAAAAACCTTACGTTTTATACGTAAGGTTTTTTTGTTTTAGGAACCTTTTATCGGGACTATGGAAATGATTAGAATTTCATTGTGTGGAGAGCATAAAAATATTAGAAATCAAATGAAACTTTAATCAGTGGGGGATGAAGAAACCCCCCACTGATTAAAGTTTCACTTTATCTGTGCCCACCTGTAAAATTTCCATAATAAACATAGCACTTTCGGTCTTCATCAATCTCTCTGGAATCTAAGGCGAGTTCCATAAATATTCCGTCTTTTTGAACGTACAAAATATCTGAATGGAGATACGTTAAAATCTCGTCATGGTTCCATACATCTTTACTTTCTATTAAAATTGAATTTGCCTCTTGTAGTTCTCTAATCTCAAAACCTATATGGGAATATGTAGGCTCTGAAGGATCATCGAAGAACGCTTCTTTTTGGACATATAATACTGCTGTTCCATCAGGATCCATCGCGGTCGCTGTTACGACATATGTATCTCCTTCTTTAATGAAATACTCACAAGTCATCCTTGCGACGGTTTCGGAAACAGGAATGTTCGCGTAGCTCCATAGGGCAGGGTATTGTTTCGCTTCATCATTGAGTCGATATTCTAACCGCAATTGTACTCCCTCTTCCTTTTTCTTCTATTTTATCATGAATTCTATTATAATAAAAAAATAATATACAAAGGAGCGTTGGAAAGTGACAAAAACCAAATGGTTAGTAACAGGTGTTCTTACTTCTTTAATGACTAGCACTTTATCGGGATGTACAGAAGATCTCCCTCCAAAACCGAAGGATAAGAGTTGTGCTGATTGGGATTGGGATGATGAACTTGGTGTGTGGCGATGTGATGACAACCGTTCAAGTTATCATGGGCATTATTATTACGGTAGTACATACTATCAAAATAAATCCACCTTCAAAAATTCATCTGAATTTAAGTCCTACCAAGCTTCGTCCAATTTTAAAGGGGGAATTGGAAGCGGTTCAAAGGGTGGATTCGGAGGTTAAACTATGTCGCTTTACATAAAGAAACGAAGTGAATTTTATTCAAGGTTCCCTCACTTTTGGTCTGACTTATACGGAAGTGAGTATAGCCTTTTTCATGTTTTTGAAATAACAGAACAAACAATCCAAGATTTGCAATTAGCAACAGAAAGAATGGGGAAAGTATTTTTTAAGACTGCTAGGCTTCTTCGGACCTTGTCTGACGCTCAGCTTCTTGAATTTGGTTTTCCATCTTCAAGTTTGCCTTTTATTAGAATGAAATCTCTGTTTCCTGAATCTATTATTTCACGGTTTGATTTTGTTTTGAAGGATAGTGGTATCAAAATGCTTGAGTTTAATAGTGATACTCCAACTTTTATCGTGGAATGCTTTCAAATGAATGGAGTGGTTTGTAAAGAATTAGATTATCATGATCCGAATAAGAATCAGGAACGTCTTCTCTCTTCTGGTATTACAAAAGCTGTGATGGAGGCTGCTAAGGGAATAGAAAGTCCAAATGTTGTCTTCACAGCCCATCATGAAAATATAGAGGATTGGAATACGACTGCGTATTTGAGTCACCTATGTCAGGTTAAAAACAAAATGATGTCAATGCCAGAACTCAGAATTACTGACGATGCTTTGGTCGACAGAGACGGTGTGCCAATTGATATTTTGTATCGTCAGACATATCCTATTGAAGACTTGGTTGAGGACAGGGATCCCAAAACCGGAGATCTTGTAGGGATTGAGCTACTGCAACTTGTAAAGGAAGGAAAGCTCTTTATTATAAATCCTATCTCATCCTTTCTGCTTCAGCCAAAATCGATTCAATGCCTGATTTGGGGATTGGCCGAGGCGGGCGCTTTTTATACAAATGAGGAACGACAATGGATAAAAAAATATATGCTCCCTACTTACCTAGAACAGGATCCTTTTTTAGGGAAAAGTTCTTTTGTTCAAAAGCCTTCGTTCGGTAGAGAAGGCGACACGGTTACAATTCGTGACAAAGACACCAATATTGTTAATCAAAATTCATATCAAACGTATAAAAAAGAACTTCCTGTATTTCAAAAATATATAAAGCTTCCAGTTGTTTCACTTGAGACTGAAAGGGGAAACGAGGAGCTGTCGTATGTGTTTGGATCGTTTTTAATTGCAGGAAAACCAAGTGGTATTGGTATACGTGCCGGTGAAAAAATTACGGGGAATGAATCTTATTATTTACCTGTAGGAATTAAAAAGGAGGATTATAAATGATAAATTTCTTACTTTATTTAGCGATTTCAATCGGTCTTTTATGTATCGGTCTGTTTCTTATGGAAGTGACAACGAAAGTCAAGGAATTTTCGTTAATGGCGAAAGGTAATAAAGCAGCAAGTTATGCACTTGGAGGAAGACTTCTTGGTCTTGCTATTGTTTTGTATTCGACCGCAGCTAATTCTATTTCATTTTTGGATATGGTTTTATGGGGAGCGATTGGAATTTTAGCACAGATTATTGTGTTTTATTTAGCTGAATGGCTCACACCGCGTTTTAATATCAATCAAAGCATCGAAGAAGATAATCAGGCCGTCGGACTTTTCCTTATGTTTTTATCAATTTCCATCGGAATCGTGATTGCTGGGTGTTTAACGTATTGAAAAACCTTGAACTGAAGGTGTTGACATCTATTTTAAATAGGAGTAACATTTTCTATGTAATAAAAAAATAAGTCTCTGTTAGGTGAGGCTCCTGTATAGAGAAATGCTACTGCCCAAAAATGTCGAGAGACGCCAATGGGTCAACAGGAATGATCGAATTAAGGTTTTTCTTAACGTAGCTGGTAATGTACCTATGCTATACAGTGCTAAAACTCGGCGAGGGAGAGGTTCGCAGATTTCTATGTTGATTAGGAATCGCTTATTTACGTATGTAAAGACCTTTACTCGCTTATGAGTAAAGGTCTTTTTATTAACAAACTATGACCATTTCCATAGTATAAATACTGACTAACAAATGAAAGAGGAGGTGAGGAGCATGTCAAATTCTGACTCGGTTCCGTTACCCATATACTGCAAAACAAAAATATATGATGTAGGCAGGAAACGACTTGTTCCTCCCTCTATAATTTATCACTAAAATAGCGGGCAGCTTATAGTTATGTGCTGAAATAATTATGAGTTGAGCGTAGACACTTTAACTGAGTTTAGGGATATCCATTGTTAAAGTGAGATAAATTGAGAAACAAAGCGTTTCTTCCTATGTTGTAAAGGAGGAGACGATAATATGTTATATGTAAATAAACTTGTGGGTAACATGTCTCATAAACAAAGTAAAAGAATGATGAAAGAGCAATCTATGTTAAAACAAAATAAAGACTTGTTAATTGAAATTGCAACAAGAGATGTAAAGTCTGTATTTGCTTATTTTAAAACGACAAGAGATGGTCTTTCTATTAAAGAAGCGCAGAAACGCATGCATGTGTACGGGAAAAATGAATTACCTTCAAAAAGAGCAATTCTTTTTGATGTAATGATGAAATTATGTGAAATGCTCCCTGGCTTTACAAAGCAACGTGTTCATAATCAAAATCAGTGTGAGATTGTAATGGTTACTGTTTCTAGGATAGAAGGATGTACAACTGCGGAGATGAATAGCGAATCAAAAATAATGAAACTTCCAGTTGAGGAGCTAGTTCCCGGGGATATGATTTTTCTTTCAGCAGGTGATACAGTTCCAGCTGATGTACGTATTATTTTTGCAGAGGATTTGTTAGTAAATGAATCGGTGCTAACAGGGAAAGAAACGAATGTAGAGAAATTTGAAAACTGTTATCATCTTGAACGCAAACGTTTTATTCCGTTAAAACGAATGAAAGATTACAATCCACTTCAACTTGAAAATGTATGTTTTAAAGGCACACATGTTGTAAATGGAACTGCGAAGGCTGTGGTCGTTTCAACAGGTAAAAACACGTATTCTGGATTACTTCATACATGCTGTAGTCAAACATGTTAAACTATTAATGGTGCTAAATATATTAAAACATTGTATAATAGATAAAGTTGAACAGAAACGTAGAATGGTAATCTATTTATATAACCTTACGTGATAACGTGAGGTTATTATTTTTTGTTAGTAGGAGAGGAATTATGAAAAAAGTATTGTTAGTTGATGGCATGGCACTATTATTTCGTGCCTTTTACGCAACAAGTGTTTACGGCCAATTTATGAAACGACAAGATGGTACCCCAACAAACGGGATTCATGGTTATATGAAACATTTATTAACAGCGGCGCAAGCGATTGAACCGACGCATATTGTAACGTGCTGGGATATGGGAAGTACGACATTCCGAACAGAATCTTTCTCAAACTATAAAGCAAATCGTGCAGCACCACCAGAAGAATTGATTCCGCAATTTGATCTCGTGCAAGAGATGACATCGAAGTTATCTATTCCTGTAATTGGTCTGAAAGGCTATGAGGCTGATGACTGTATTGGTACGTTGGCAAAAGAATACGCTAGTGAGGCAGAAGTATACATTTTAACAGGCGATACAGATTTATTACAGCTTGTTGATACAAATGTTAGGGTAATGCTTCTTCGTAAGGGTATCGGAAACTATGAGTATTATACGCCAGAGAAGATTAGGGAAGAAAAAGGCGTAGAGCCTTGGCAAATCGTTCATGCCAAAGCATTTATGGGAGACACGAGTGATAATTATCCAGGTGTAAAAGGAATTGGCGAAAAGACGGCATATAAACTAATTCAAGAACACGGAACCGTAGCGGCAGTATTAGAAAATATAGCGGCATTAACAAAAGCACAGCGTACAAAAATTGAAAATGATTTGGAGAATTTAAACATATCATTACAATTAGCACAAATTCATTGTGAAGTTCCGATTTCATGCTCGCTAGAAGAAGGACTGCATACAATTGATGAAGAGAAAGTACGATTTGTTTGCGACCAAATGAACTGGGGAAGACCTGAAATATTTATAAATATGCTGTAAAAGCAATGCTAGAGAGATTGCTTACCACTATAGATAACGTCTGATCAAATATATTTTGATTAGGCGTTATTTTTTATGTGATTTCTTTTAATCGATAAAGTTATCAGAAAAAATACTTAGTTTTCATTTGGAATTCAAATAGATTTCACACGAATCTTTTATTATAAGACTACACAGATAATTACTTATCTTTTATATAAATGATCCTTTGATAAGTTATTTGTAATAGTGAAGGAGGAAATTAAATATGCGAAAAAAAATACGAAAATCATTTAAACAATTATTGATAGAGAATAAACAATTATTATTAAGCGATAAAGAGAATATAAGAGAAATAGAAGAAAAAATCGAAAAAAGGCATGTATCATATCGTGTATCAAGTAACTGAATAAGATAAAAAAATTATGTAAAATCCCTTCATTTATGGTTCGAAGGGGTTTTATTTATATATGGATCATACTTAAGAGCGGGGGGGTAACGGAGAAAGAAGGGGAATGAAATGAGTGAGTTAATAGAAAAGGTGGCGTTACAATTAATTCTTTCTGTTCCATCAAAAAAACAAAGGATTGTTAACGAAAAATTCAAGTTACTAAGAAAACAAAAGTGGTTTCAAGATAAATATGATACCATTGTGATGTTTCAACCAGAGGTAAGAGAGTGTATTATGAAATACGATATTGAAAAGATGTTAAAAAGTGATTTAGAAATTATGATATTTCAGAAAGAATTGAATGGAATATTGATAAAGTAATTTGTTATCCCGCTATTCGCGGGCAGTAAGACCCCCACCTCAAAATTCAGCGAAAGCAAAGAAGTTAGGTGGGGGATTAACTGCGCGCAAATGCCTGATTGGTGAAGGCTAATAATCAGTGGGGGATGAAGAAGTCCCCTTCTGATTAAAGTTTCATTTTATTAAATCACGAACTCTCCCTTCTGAAAAAAGGTTTTTTAAGAGCATACGCTGTATATAGTTATTATTTACTTCTTAAAAAAAATGATAGCTAAGGAGGAATAATAATGAAAGCGATTACTGAAGGTGTGCTGTTATGGGAGCCATCACAGCAACAAATAGAAGGCTCAGGTGTCAGTCTTTTCATGAAATGGCTCAAACAAGAGAAGGGGCTATCTTTTGGAAATCAAAAGGAACTATGGAAATGGTCTGTTGAAGAACTTGAAGCGTTCTGGGAAAGTATTTGGAATTATTGCCAAGTTATTTCTACTACACCGTATCATCAAGTTTTAGAATCAAGAAAGATGCCCGGGGCAAAATGGTTCCCGGGTGCTACTTTAAATTATGCGGAACATATTTTTCGAAATGCAAGAAAAAATAAACCGGCAGTAATTTTTCAATCAGAAACCACTCCGAGAACAGAATTAAGCTGGAAAGAACTTCAGGAAAAGACAGCGATGGTGGCCAATTCTCTAAAGGAATTAGGGGTTAAACCAGGAGATCGTGTTGTGGCTTATATGCCTAACGTTCCTGAAACTATAATTGCTTTTTTAGCATGTGCCAGCATTGGAGCGGTTTGGTCCAGCTGTTCTCCTGATTTCGGGACAAATACTGTTATTGATCGATTTAAACAAATTGAACCGACAATTTTATTTGCAGTCGACGGGTATTCCTATAATAGTAAAATTCAGAATAGAATAACAAATGTTTCGGAAATTCAATCGAGCCTACCTACCTTAAAGCAGACAGTTTTAATCCCTTATGTTGGCAGTAATGATTCTGAATTGAATAATCGTACAATGTATTGGAATGACCTATTGCGAGGAGATTGTGATCTTGTGTTCGAAAAGGTCCCATTTGATCATCCTCTTTGGATTTTATTTTCTTCTGGAACGACAGGGTTGCCAAAGCCAATTGTACAAAGTCAAGGTGGAATATTATTAGAACAGCTTAAGACATTATTAGTTGAGCAAGGTGTTAACCGAGATGATGTGTTTTTTTGGTTTACAACGACAGGGTGGATGATGTGGAATCTTTTAGTGGGTGGTCTTTTAGCTGGAGGTACAATTGTTTTATATGACGGCAGTCCATCTTATCCTAGTATACATAGATTATGGGATCTTGCCGAAGAAGTTGGTGTGACTTTCTTTGGTACAAGTGCCGGTTTCCTAAGTGCATGTATGAAATTTGGGATTAAGCCGAAAGAAAGAAACAGTTTTTCTAAGTTAAAGGCTATTTGTTCAACTGGTTCACCTCTACCTGTGGAAGGGTTTTTATGGGTATATGAAAATGTGAAAACAGATGTATGGCTTGTTTCGACCAGTGGAGGAACTGATGTATGTACTGCATTTGTTGGTGGCTCTCCTATATTGCCTGTTTACGCAGGTGAAATACAAACTCGTTCTTTAGGTGCAAACGTACAATCATTTGATGATGAAGGGAATTCGATTACTAATGAAGTTGGAGAGTTGGTTATAACTTCTCCAATGCCATCTATGCCTATATATTTATGGGGAGATGACAATAATAAGCGTTATCTTGAAAGTTATTTTGAGATGTATCCAGGGATTTGGAGACATGGTGATTGGATTAAATTTGATGATAAAGGCAGCTGTGTCATTTTCGGGCGATCAGACTCTACGATCAATCGGCTAGGGGTACGTCTAGGGACGAGCGAAATCTATCGTGTAGTTGAGTCCCTGGATGCCATTATAGAGAGTTTAGTAGTGGATTTAGAGCTCCTTGGACGTAGATCATTTATGCCGCTATTTGTGGTATTAAAACCTGAAGTAAATATGAGTGATAACTTAAAAGAAACAATAAGAGCTGAAATAAAACGAAAAGTTTCGCCTCGGTTTGCCCCTGACGAAATTTACGTAGTAGAGCAAATTCCGAAAACATTGAGTGGGAAAAAACTAGAAGTCCCAATTCGCAAAATTCTATTAGGATTTCCGGCAGAAAAGGTAGTCAATCAAGGTTCCATGGCGAATCCTGAATCATTAAGCTTTTTTATGGATTTAGCACGAATTATCAATAAGCAAGAATAATAGAGTTCTTCCTTATTTATCCTGCTATTCGTGGGCAGTAAGATCTCCACCTCAAGATTCAAAGAAAAACGAGGAAGGTAGGTGGGGATCGGGCTGCCCGTAAAAAAACGATTGGTGAGGGCTAATAATCAGTGGTGGATGAAGAAAACCCCCACTGATTAAAGTTTCAAAGGAGTTGTATTGAGACATTCATTTATGGAATATAGAAGGAGGATAGATAGTGATTGCAATAGAGAGAATTCAGGAAAATGATATACCGCATCTTATAAATTTATCTGAATCAGTTGGATGGGATTATAGCTCAGAAGAAATTAAAACAATTGTTAATTCTGGAATTATATATGGTGGGAAAAATAAGCAAGGTGAAATAATCGCTAGTGCAGCTATCATCCTATATGGAGAGAAACTAGCATCTATTGGTATGGTTATTGTACATCCTCAGTATAAAGGAAAGGGGATTGGAAGAAAAATTACAGAGGCTTGTATAAGAAGTGTTTCAGAAAAGACATCGATTATGCTTATTGCTACAGAAGAAGGAAGACCTTTATATGAGAGATTAGGTTTTCAAGTGGTTAGTCATGTTTCAAAGTATATATGTAATCAGTATGTAACTCCTAAAGATTACGATAGAAATGAGCAACATATTTTTATGGATTATGATAAGGGAGATAGTAATGGGATTGTGAAGTTAGATGAAGCCGCTTTCGGGGTAAATAGAAGTAATTTTATACAGAGAAGAATTGAACAATCTGAGCAATGTATAGTTGTAAAAGACAAAGAAAATTATATTGTGGGATATGGAATGAGCGTACAAACTCCAGAAAATAGAATTATAGGACCAATTGTCGCGCCGAATGATCATATCGCAACTACAATTGTTCATCATTTGGCAAAAGATTATAAAGGAAAGCTTAGAATTGATGTACCAGAAGGAAAAGAATTTTTTATGACAGTGCTCGAGACAGTTGGATTTCAAAAGGTAAATCAACCACCAATTATGTTGAAAAACAGCACTCAATTTTTGAAAAGAAATGGTGAATTATATGGAATTGCTGCACAGATATTTGGATGAAAAAGATTCCTTGTGAACTACCCGCCACTTAAATTCTAACGAATTTTGAAGTGGGGCTTCTCAGTTCCACGACGAAAGCAAACTTTCGTCTCCCTGAGCGTTACTTCGGGTTATTCCACCCCTAGATGTCCAACGCTTGGACGTTCTTTTTTACGGTTGATATTTTACGCAGGAACCGAACGGCTTGGTTTTCGCACTTTGTTTTCTTCCTGCAACCTTATATATCAAGTTATCAAAGAACTTCATGTGTCTAGTTTATCAAAAATCTTTTTGCTATGCCAAACCGAAATTCATCTCCCACCTAGCGTTGGGCTATCGCCCTACACACGCTTGAAGAAGGAGAATTCTTTCGGATAGAGTGTTAAAAAAGGAATCTTTTAAATTTATAAATGTGATTTTTCTATTCTCGATATTGATTATGAATAGGGGAAAATAGATCTTCTTCGATATCTCTAACAACAGAAAAATGATCCACATTATAATGACCATGTAGTGTT
This sequence comes from Bacillus sp. 105MF, assembly GCF_000374885.1. Classification (NCBI taxonomy): domain Bacteria; kingdom Bacillati; phylum Bacillota; class Bacilli; order Caryophanales; family Bacillaceae; genus Bacillus; species Bacillus sp. 105MF. Next base: position 470,675 of record NZ_KB895565.1, read on the forward strand.
TTATTATGATGTTCAATAATTTTTTTGGCTGATAAAATCGTAGAATCATTCGTGGAATGCCCATTTTTAATTAAAGTGACATCAAATCCCTGTACAGTTGCTGTTCTAACGGCAGTATCAATACAATGCTCTGTTTTGCAGCCGCCTATAACGAGATGACCAATTTCTTTCTCTTTTAAAATGGCATGTAAAGAGGTGTTATAAAATGAATTGGTTGCTTGTTTGTCTATGATTTGTGCTGCATGCGGAATTCTGAGTTCCTCATGTACTTGAAATCCTTTCCCCATACCAGAAGCAACATCAGTATCTCTGACGAAAATAATAAGAGCATTGGATTGAATTGCTTTTTGAATGGCTATATTTATGTTCGTTAATAATTGCTCTTTATGAAATACTGCAGATTCTTGCTCGTTTCCATCAATAAGTTCTTGTTGAGCATCAATAATTAATAGAGCTTGTTTCATTATATTTCTCCTTTTTATTTCGTGATTTGTAGGTAATAAGTTTGTCTCGATGTTTAGAATATAGATAGAGAGACAGGTACGGAATAAAGAAAATTCCCGTTGATTAAAGTTACACTTTATTTATTTCGTGATGCTGTACATGAATCCTTTTTATATAAGGGAATTATTTCATTTTCTTTATTGATCTTCACATCATGTAATACCTTACAATATAACCAAGGAGAGAAAGTGAAAATTAGTGAAGTATTTAGTGTTGTTTTTATCTTTTAGGAAATCAAGAAATCTAAGAGAGATTGTCAAAGAAAATTCATTCTCATAAAGCCTAAAAAAATGTATGATAGGAAGTGGAGAATTTTTTGGTAGGTGGGAACAGCATGCAAACGGTACAAGAATATCTTTCATTCTTACACACAAAAGGATTTAAATTATCAGAGGACGCACAAGGGTTTATTATGTTTGGTCAAGGGTATACTGGTGCGTCGGATGGGATTGTGAATGCAGCGATTGAGGCAACAATTAAACATCAATTACAATTTGATGGTAGTTATTTTATCGCTTTATTGGAGCGTTTGAAGGAAGAGAAAATTACTGATAAAAAAAGCGCAAAGGCTTTTATGTGGACGTTACAAGCGTAACATCACGCAGCCTGCGCTTCTTTTTTTGCTTTTGAAGGAAGTTCAACGAAGATCATGCCTAAGAAAATACAAAGGCAACCAAGTACTGTGGGAATAGAAAGTTGTTCGTTTGCGACAAGAACACCTGTTAATGCAGCAAAGACAGGTTCCATTGCGAAAATAATGGCAACTCTTGTTGGAGAGGTGTGTTTTTGCGCAGCTGTTTGAATAAAAAAAGCGATGGATGTTGCGAACACGGATGTTGCAAGTAGAGCAAATAAAAAAGCAGAATTCGTCCATAAAGAGATTGAAAATAACTTTTTCCAGTCCTCGAATAAAAAAGCGCAGATAGAAGAGAAAATTCCAACAGATAATACTTGAGATGTGCTTAATAATAAAGGGGATATTTTTTTAGAAAAGACTCCGTTAATGAGAATATGAGCTGCAAAAGCAATTGCACAGCCGAGAACAAGTATATCACCAATATTCAATTGAAATGAATCACCAGCGGTTAGTAAATATAAGCCTGCTGTTGCAGCAGTAATGCCAAGTATGATAAAAGGTGTAACTCTTTGTTTTAAAAAGATAAATGAAAGAATCGAAACCATAACAATGCTGAGTCCAGTTAAAAATCCTGCTTTAGAAGAAGTGGTATAGAGTAATCCAAATGTTTGTAATAAATAACCGATAAATAAGAAAAATCCGATAATTAAACCAGCAATGCTACTATGTTGAACTTCTTGTTTTGAAGTTTTTTTCGAGAATATAAATTGGACAAATAATAAAATGATTCCAGCAAATAAAAAGCGAACACCATTAAAAGTAAATGGCCCAACAAATGACATTGCATTTTGAACGACAACAAATGTGGCTCCCAAAATAAAGGAGACAAATAATAAAGCGAGAGGAGCAATCCATCCTTTTTTCACACTAAAACCCCCATTAATTTTGTAAAATGGCTTTTCTTGCTAATTCATCGGCAACTTTGTTTTGACTATTTGGAATCCACTTTATAAAGAAAAGATCAAAGCTTTTGATGTACGCTAGTGCTTCTTCTAAAAGTGGTGCATACGTTTTGTTTTTTGCATATTCTTTTTCTACAGCACGTTCAACAAGCTGTGAATCTGTGCGAAAAGATACAATGCTATAATTATGTTCCATGCAATATTTTAATGCGACCAGTAATGCATGATATTCAGCTTCATGGTTGGACATGATTCCAAGTGGCAGTGATAATTGCACAGGTGGCTGCACACCTTTAATAAAAACCCCAGCACCAGAAGGACCTGGATTTCCCTTTGATGCACCATCAATATATACTTCAATCAAAATTGAATACCTCCATTATTATATAGCGTTAGCTGATAGTAATCACCCCGCCTAAAAACTTCTAGGGGCGGGGGATAGAATATGAAAAATGCACTTTATCCAATTGTAATGCTGTAGCGACATGTAAACGTTTCATTTGCTTGTAAGGATTGTACGCCTTTTTTCTCTTTGAAATCTTTAGCTGGTTCTACTTCATCAGCAATTCCATACCACGGTTCGATACATAAGAAAGGAGCGTCATTTCCTAGTGTCCACACACCAACGAATGGGAAACCTTCAAATGCTACTTTTACAAACTTATTATGTTTATGAGAGCGAATGGAAATTTCATTTGTATTCATATTTTCAAAAATAAGGGCATCATTTTTGAATAAATCGTATGTAAGTGGTAATTCTGTCTTGTTTTCAACCATTAGTTGTTTTTCTTTTGAAAGAAATGGTCCTTTTAGAACATTTGTTTCTAAATGTTCAGGGCCATTAAATGATAAATGGTAATCTGTAAATGATTCACCTTCTATTAAAGGACAATTGAAGCCTGGATGTGCTCCGATAGAAAAGAACATTTCTTTTGAAGTAGGGTTGATAACTTCATAAGTAACATGTATATTTTGCTCGTCTAGTTCATAAGAAACACGTAACTCAAATTCGTACGGATATTTTTGTAAAGTTTCTTGATTACTAGTGACTGCATAAGTAATTTTTGTTTCACTTTGCTCTTTTACTGAAAATGTAAGATCGCGAGCGAAGCCGTGCTGTGTTAATGAATAAGGTTTACCATCTACATAATATATATTGTCCACTAATCTACCGACAATTGGGAATAAAATTGGTGCATGGCGCCCCCAATAGTTAGGATTTCCTTGCCACATATATTCTGTGTTGTCTTCTTTTAAGCGAACGCTTTGTAACTCTGCACCTTTTTCAGAGATGGAAACGATCACTTTTTCATTTTGAATTGTTGCTGTCATGAAGTGAAACCTCCTAAATCTTTCATATTCTTTATTATACGTGGTCTATAAGAAAAAGGGTAGTGGATGGTAGGAATCTATTGACGAATGGTTTGCTATTGCGTACAATATAAAATTGTTGTTTAAAAACGAATCACGTGGTTCGAAACCATCCCACGTAAAAAAACTAAGGAGATTTTGTCATGAATATAAAAACATTAGTTGGTAATGGTATTTTAGCAGCATTATATATTGCTGTTTCAGCACTTATTCAGCCGTTTGGCTTTACGAATGTACAATTTCGTATTTCGGAGATGTTTAATCATCTCGTTGTATTTAATAAGAAATCAATTTATGGAATTGTCTTAGGGGTATTTTTAACAAATCTCTTTTTCTCACCTATGATTGCGTATGATTTAGTATTTGGAGTGGGGCAATCCATTCTTGCACTTCTTGCTACTATTATTTCCATGCGTTTTATTAAGGGTGTTTGGGCGCGCATGATTTTTAATACAGTTATCTTTACAGTTACAATGTTTATGATAGCGATTGAACTTCATCTTGCATTCGATCTGCCATTTTTATTTACATGGCTTACATGTGCAGCTGGTGAATTTGTCGTGATGGCAATTGGTATGCCTGTTATGTATTGGATTAATAAACGAGTGCAGTTTGAAAAGGTGATGTAATAAATAAAGAGGCTGAACCAAATCGAAAGGATTGGGTAGCCTCTTTATTTGTATATAAGTAAGTTCTCTCAGTATATCTAATAGCAGTAAAGAAACCGAGATTCAGAAAAAAATTGCATTTGTTGGATTAGGAACTTTAATGATTGTGATGTTAGAATTAATAGTTTTTTCATTACTATAACACGTGTCTGAATTTTCTTTTTTGTTTTCGAAGAGGATAAGGGCTAAATCTAAGTTAGTATTTCTATAAGTAATCGCTTTATCCCGATTTGTGAGGACTGATTAAAGTTTCATTTTATCCAGCATTAACGGACAGTAAGACCCCTACCTCAAGATTCAGAGAGAAATGAGGAAGATAGGTGGGGGATAACTGCTCGTAAAAGCCCGATTGGTTCAACTAGCCATCAGTGGGGGATGAAGAAAAACCCCACTGATGGAAGTTTCACTTTATCTCAAAATTTTGAGGAGTTCAAAGGACTTTGATGGAGGATGAAGCCCTTCTAATCATACAGACGCTCCTCTTTCTTGTGAGTTAGGAGAGCAGTCTAAGTTAAGTTCAGATAATGGTAGTTACTTACAATATGATTTGATTCATTCGCATATAATACTGTGACTCTTGGTAAAATATAATAAAATAAAAATATGAAGTCTTATATAAGGGGAAAATAGTATGAAGTATAAAATGAATTGGTTGTATAAAACAAAACATGGTCTTCAAACAGAATTAATAACAGATTATATGAGTATGGAAGAAGCTCTCCAATTTGCAGTGGATTTTGAGAAAACGGGAAGAGTAAAAGAACTCGTATTTTACGATGAAATGGGCGCGGAATGGACGCTGAAAGAAATGAAAAAATTGAGTAAACAAGTGGAAGAAGATCCGCAAGAAATTCGCATTTACTTTGATGGAGGGTATGACATCGAAACGAAAGAGGCGGGACTTGGAATATGCGTGTACTATAAAAAAGGGAAAAAAGTGTATCGTGTTCGTCGAAATGCTTACATAGAAGGTATATATGATAATAATGAGGCAGAGTATGCAGCGTTATTATATGGAATGGATGTATTAGAAGAATTAGGAATCAAATATGAATCAGTTACGCTTCATGGTGATTCTCAAGTCGTACTTCAGCAATTAGCTGGACAGTGGCCATGCTATGATGAACATTTGAATCACTATTTAGATCAAATTGAACAAAAAGCAAAGCAAATGAAATTGAAGCTTGTCTGTGAGCCAGTAACAAGAAAACAAAATAAAGAAGCACATCAATTGGCCGCGCAAGCATTGGAAGGGACACCGATCGATAGTCATAAGGAAGTAACAGAATAGAGAGGTGCACTGGTGAATAAGAAGCAGCTCATTATAGAGGTAAATGATTTATTAGAGACGTATTGTGAAGGATGTTTTTTACAAGAACACTATAGAAAAACACAAAGTAAGTACTATGCCCATTCTTTTTGTATTCGGCAATGCACAGTGGGAGCGAAGTTAAAAGAATATGGCAATCAATTATCATAAAAAACATCCAGAGGTATCTCTGGATGTTTTTTTAATGCTTAGCTTCTTTCAATTGGTGTTCGCATAGGCTTAGTTTTTTTTCTTCATTCATTAAGAAAGGCTCGTCTAAATCTGTTGCAACAGATTTCATTGTTTCAAGCTGAGAGCGTGCAGATTCTACTGCAGTTGTCGCATGCTGCAGTGATTCAGGATCCATTGTAATTGTTGCAGAACCTACCATTTTTTGTGCTGTTTCTACGCGGAATTTTACTTCTTCAAAATCATTTACATGTGAACCCATTGTCGATTCCTCCTTTGTATTCTGTCACATTTCACATAGTTTTTACTCTGCAAAAAGGAAATATACAAAGGAATAACAAAGGAGGTTACCAAATAAGGTAACCTCCTGTTATATGTTGGATTAAAGTTTTACTACGTTAGCAGCTTGTGGTCCACGGTTTCCTTCAACGATGTCGAAAGATACTTCTTGACCTTCTTCTAAAGCTTTGTAGCCTTCGCCTTGAATAGCTGTGAAATGTACGAATACATCGTCAGCACCTTCAATTTCGATAAATCCAAAACCTTTTTCGTTGTTAAACCATTTTACTTTTCCTTGCATGTTACAATTCCTCCTAAAAAACGATTACTTTTTCATTTAGTGAAGTTCATTTGAAATATTTGCGAATCCATAAAACTGAAAATGCTATATTATCGAATATTCTGCTAAATGATATTTTAAATATACACGAAATGGTAGATTTTAGTCAAGTAAGCGGTTTTATATTTTTGTATTTTCAAATAATTTTTTTACACAAGTTTTTAAAATGGTATAGGACAACTTTTATTCTTAATATGCTTAAATGAATGCTGTACATAATGAGGTGAGAGAATGAGTAAGTCTTATTTGTTAGATAATCAAGAAATTAAAACTAGGAGTGATATACCAAGTTGGGTTTCAAAAGAATTTGAGAATTTTTCTAATGTTGTATTAGAGCCAACTTTTCCGTGCTATTTTGGCTTAACGGCCTTAAAGAAAAATGAACTTCGTTACTCGTTTTTATCTCAGGATGATTGGAGTCATTTACCCAAGACTCTGTTTTCTTTTTTACAGTTAATGAATGAGCGACCAGTTGTAAGAAGAGGTTTTTTTCTTTTTGTTGAGCCAGAGTGTGAAGAAAGATCGCTCGAATATTACCGCATATACTTTTGGAGAGTGCTACAATATTTACATGAAAAGGATGAACAGCCATGGCCAGAGCAAATTCCAAAAAATCCAGATCATTACTTATGGGAATTTTCATTTGGTGGGGAGCCGATGTTTGCATTTGGGAATGCTCCTGCCTATAAACAGAGAAAAACGAGGCATTTAGGAAATTCGCTCATTATAGGATTTCAGCCACGGATCATATTTGATGGATTAGAAGGAGATCGACTGAAAGGGGCATATTCCAGACAAACGGTTAGAGAACGAGTGGAAAAGTGGGATCAGCTGCCGAAACATCCCAATATTAGTCACTATGGTGATCCGAATCATCAGGAATGGAAACAATATTTTATTGGAGATGACATCGAACCAATCGAAGGGAAATGTCCATTTCATCATAAAGTACTAAAATGAAAGCCATCATTAAGGATGGCTTTTTTGCATATTTTGGATAAAAAAGGGCATTTTATATATGTATATTTTTTATAAAAGTTAGTCTATTTTTAGTACTGTTTACATTAGCTAATAGTAAAATGATATAGAAAGGATAGAGCGATGTTTGGAGCAATTATACAGCAATTTATACTAGGAATTTCACTAGCGGCACCAGTAGGGCCAATTAATATTGAAATGTTAAAAAGAGGGATCGAACGTGGGTTTTGGCATGCTTGGCTTGTTGGGATAGGAGGCATGAGTGCAGATATTTTATTTATGCTGCTTATTTACTTTGGATTATCTTCTGTATTTATGTATACATATGTACAAGCATTTATGTATTGTATAGGTTTTTTCTTATTGTTTTATTTAGGATTTCAAAGTGTAAAACAAGGAATTTTACATTCAAATATGGAATATAAACAAGAAGAGGTAGGTGGACTTCGTCAATCCTTTATGGCAGGGTTTTTAATTGCGGTATCTAATCCGTTAAATCTTGTCTTTTGGTTTGGTGTATATGGGAGTACGCTTAATTCACTGCTCACGAAAGTAACAAAACAAGAGGCCTTTTTATATAGTCTTTGCATAATTGGTGGCATTATTTTATGGAATTTAAATATTGCCTTTTCTGTTCATTTTGGACGCACAGTACTTAAACCAAAGGTACTCGGTTATATTACAGCGGGAGCTGGTTTTATCTTAGTCGGGTATTCGATTCATTTTGCGTATAAAGCTTTACAGTTGTTCATATAAGATTGAAGGGGAGATTTTTATGTATCGAACCACAGTTAATGGAAAAGAAATTATCATTACATTAGCACCAAAAATTCGAAAAGAAATAACGGATAGGGACCCTTTATATGAGGCCGTTCTTCAAACTGTTGAAAGACTACTTCAAACAAAGCAGCTAACATTTGCTGTAAATCATGCAATACTGGGACTGATTATTGGAGAGGTACAGGGAGGTGAAGTAACTGTCTTTGCAGTTGAACACATTATACCGAAACAAAATATATTTGGTTCGCAAAATTTTTTCTCTACAATAGAACAGCGAGCAAATTTGTGAGTAAAAGAGAATAAGATAGATAGAATGAAAACAGTCGTAACGATATGTTATGGCTGTTTTTTCTAAGAAAGGGGAGAGGATGAATGAAAAGGGTGATGAAGGAGTTCTTTTTCCAACATGATATTGTGATTATGTTTGGAGTATTTATATTGTTTATCATTATTTTGAAAATGCAATTATTTACAGGGGTGGCGATTTTATCATGTCTTGCGGGAATCGTTTTTTATACAATCAATGAGTATATAACACATCGGTTTTTATTTCATATGAAACCTCCTAAAAATCCATTTTTACTAAAAATGTTAAAGAGATTACATTATGATCACCATGTGTACCCGGATGATTTAAAGCTATTATTTTTACCAGTATGGTATAGCATGACAGGATTTGCAATTTATTTGTTCATTCTGTATGGACTTACAAGTAATATAACGATTACATTTTCATTTGGAATTGGGATGATTGTCATGTTGCTCGTCTATGAATGGAAACATTATATAGCGCATAGACCAATCCGTCCTTTGACTGGTTTTGGTAGATGGCTAAAAAAACAACATATTTTGCATCATTATAAAAATGAAAATTATTGGTTTGGTGTGTCGAATCCAGTTTATGATTTCTTATTTGGAACTTATAAAAACGGAAAAGATGTTGAATTAAGTAGGACGGCACGTAACTTAGAAAAAGAGAAGGACAAGAAAGTGGTGCGATAAGCACTTCTTTTTATTTTAAAAAAATATATTAAAAAATTGGGAAAATATGACGAAAAATGTCTATCGAAAAATCTTTGCAGAGGAGAAGAGATTGTCTAAAATAAATGTAAGTTTCTGAATATTTATAAAATTCGGTTTTTGGTTTATGAGGGGGAATTTTATTTAAGGGTTGAAGGAAAGGGGAGAGGACAAATGAAACGAGAGAGTTCAGCACGTAAGTTGCAAAGTGAGGTAAATTATACAGAAGTCGTCCAGTCAGCGGAATTTCAAGCATTGCTAGAAAAGAAGCGAAAGTTTATTGTTCCGATGAGCATTTTCTTTTTAAGCTTTTTTATTGCTCTGCCGCTTTTGACTTCTTATTCAAAAGTGTTGAATACACCAGCGTTTGGAGATGTTACATGGGCGTGGATCTTTGCTTTTACACAATTTGTTATGACGTGGTCGTTATGTATGATGTATAACAAAAAAGCGGAATCGTTCGACAAGACTTCGCAAAAAATTCTTCAAGATATACAAAAAGGGAGGGGATAAATTTGAACGTAACGGCGTTTGCACTTTTTTTAATTATCGTTCTTGGTACGCTCGTCATTACATATTTTGCATCGAAAAAGACGAAAAATGCGAGCGAGTTTTATACGGCAGGAGGAGGCTTAACTGGGTGGCAAAATGGTTTGGCCATTGCGGGAGATTATATGTCAGCTGCTTCTTTTTTAGGGATTGCAGGGGCAATCGCATTAACTGGATTTGATGGTTTCTTTTATAGCATAGGCTTTCTTGTTGCCTATTTAGTTGTATTATATCTTGTTGCTGAACCGCTTAGAAACTTAGGGAAATATACATTAGCTGATATGATTGCAGCACGTTTTGATGCGAGAAAAGTGCGCGGAGTTGCAGCTTTAAATACGATGACGATTTCAATTTTCTATATGATTGCACAGCTTGTGGGAGCAGGAGCACTTATTAAATTATTATTAGGGATTGAATATACGACATCCGTTTTAATTGTTGGAACGTTAATGACGGTGTATGTGATTTTCGGAGGTATGACAGCGACGAGTTGGGTGCAAATTGTAAAAGCTGTCTTGCTAATGGCAGGGACATTTATTATTTCAGTAATTGTATTTGCTAAATTTAATTTTAGCGTGACAGAAATGTTTGCGCAGATGAAAACGGCAACACCTCTAAAAGAGGCATTTTTAAATCCAGGTGTGAAATATAAAAATGGATTAGATACGATTTCTTTAAATTTAGGTCTTGTTTTAGGGACAGCTGGTTTACCTCATATTCTTGTTCGCTTTTTCACTGTTCGTGACGCGAAAACAGCACGTCAGTCTGTTGTATATGCAACGTGGTTAATTGGTGCATTTTATATTATGACCATTTTCCTAGGTTTTGGTGCAGCTGCATTTGTAGGGAATGCTGCAATTATTCAGGCAAATCCAGCTGGTAATATGGCAGCACCTTTATTAGCAAAAGCACTTGGGGGAGATTTCTTATTTGCATTCGTTTCTGCAATTGCATTTGCGACGATTTTAGCCGTTGTAGCTGGTTTAGTTTTAACAGCCGCTTCAGCTTTCGCACATGATTTCTATAATGAAATTATTCGCCGAGGAAAATCAACAGAAAAAGAGCAGGTGTCCATGGCACGCTATGCATCAATTGGTGTAGCTGTATTATCTATTATTTTAGCGTTATTTGCTCAAACGTTAAATGTTGCGTTTCTAGTGTCGTTAGCATTTGCGGTTGCTGCAAGTGCTAACTTACCAGTGATTTTGTTTACAATTTATTGGAAACGCTTTAATACAACAGGAGCAATTTGTGGAATGGTTGTTGGGTTAGTATCAGCTATCGTATTAGTGGCACTAAGCCCGAATGTTTGGAATCCCGAAGCTGGGAAAGCAATCTTTGTTGGAAAAGCATTATTCCCTTATACAACACCTGGAATTATTTCTATTCCACTTGGATTTTTAGCAGCGTATTTAGGGACAATCTTTTCAAGTAAGAAAGAAGATGCAGCGAAGTTCGATGAAATCCTTGTTAAATCTAACACAGGTCATGGAGTTAGTGACGTGTCTGCGCATTAAGAAGAAAGAGAGCTTTCCAGTTGCTTGGAGAGCTCTTTTGTTTTGTAATGTTGCTTGAAAATATTACTCGGCAGTCGGTAGGATTTATTTTGTTCATGTGGAATGAAAATAAATAGGGAAAAGTTTTATCTCATCATGGCGCCAGTACAGCTTGGGAAAATATAAGTTGTTTTGGAAGGTGGAATGTATGATGAAAACGAAACAATCAGATGCATTATTAGTAAAGGATGAAAAGTATGTGTGGCATGGAATGCGTCCTTTTATTCCAAATAGTACAATGGTTGGGGCAAAAGCAGAAGGATGCTGGGTAGAAGATATAGAGGGGAAACGGTACTTAGATGGGATGAGTGGGCTTTGGTGTGTGAATAGTGGATATGGAAGAAAAGAGCTTGCTGAAGCAGCGTATGAGCAATTGCAAAAATTATCATATTTTCCAATGTCACAATCTCATGAACCTGCAATTCAGCTTGCTGAAAAGTTAAATGAATGGCTTGGAGGAGAGTATGTTATTTTCTTCTCTAACAGTGGATCGGAAGCGAATGAAACAGCATTTAAAGTTGCTCGTCAATATTATGCTCATAAGGGAGAGTCACACCGTTATAAATTTATGTCACGTTATCGTGGTTATCATGGAAATACAATGGCGACGATGGCAGCGACAGGACAGGCACAGCGGAGGTATCAGTATGAGCCATTTGCTTCTGGTTTTTTACATGTTACGCCACCAGATTGTTACCGAATGCCAGAGATTTCGTCACAAAATATTTATGATGTAGAGTGTGTGAAAGAAATTGATCGTGTTATGACGTGGGAACTAAGTGAAACGATAGCTGGATTGATTATGGAACCAATTATTACAGGCGGAGGAATTTTGATGCCCCCGCAAGATTATATGAAAGCTGTTCATGAGACGTGTCAAAAACATGGTGCATTGCTAATTAGTGACGAAGTAATTTGTGGTTTCGGTCGGACAGGAAAAGCGTTTGGTTTTATGAATTATGATGTAAAGCCTGACATTATTACAATGGCAAAAGGGATTACAAGTGCATACTTACCGTTATCAGCAACAGCAGTGAAGAAAGAGATTTATGAAGCATTTAAAGGAAAGGGAGAATATGAATTTTTCCGTCATATTAACACGTTTGGTGGCAATCCAGCAGCTTGTGCGTTAGCACTTAAAAACTTAGAGATTATGGAAAACGAAAATTTAATTGAGCGTTCTGCACAAATGGGATCGCTTTTATTAGAGCAATTAAAAGAAGAAATAGGAGATGATCATCCACTTGTTGGAGATATTAGAGGGAAAGGGTTGCTAGTTGGCATTGAGTTGGTAAATGACAAAGGAACAAAAGAACCAATTGATAATGATAAAATTACCAGTGTAGTGAATGCTTGTAAAGAAAAAGGATTAATCATTGGACGTAACGGAATGACAACAGCAGGCTATAATAATGTTTTAACGTTAGCACCGCCTCTTATTATTTCAAGTGAAGAAATTGCTTTTGTTGTCGGGACATTGAAGACAGCGATGGAACGTATTTAAAAAAAAACGATTCATCCCCCACCTTCACTTCGTTTAGAGGAGGGGGTCTTCTCGGTTAAAATGATAAAAAATGAGATGATTGTCTTTTGAAGAGAATCATCTCGTTTTTTATATTATGAAACTAGTACTCTATATAGCTATTATGCACTTTGTTTTAATTGCTTATCTTTTACACCGAAAGAATATTTTAACATTGGTGGTGTAATCATTGTTGTTAAAATAACGACAATTACAATTGCTGTAAAGTAATCTTGTGCTAGTAGTCCAGAAGTAAGCCCCTGTCCTGCAATGATAAGAGCAACTTCACCGCGTGAAACCATTCCGGACCCAATGATTGTAGATGATTGTAAATCAAATCCTGTCATGCGCGCTCCGAAGCCACAACCAATCAGTTTTGTTAATACAGCAATTACAGTTAAAGCCAAGATAAACCATACTTTATCTCCAATGCCTGCAAACGTAATATTCATACCAATGCTTACAAAGAAGATAGGAACGAACATTGCATAAGCGATTGGTTCTACTTTCTTTTCTACTTCATGTTTGTAATCTGTTTGAGAGATAGCAATACCTGCTGCAAATGCTCCGATAATGCCTGCAATTCCTAATAGTTCACCGAAATATGCAAAAGCGAAACAAATGATAAGAGCCGCACTAATTATAGACTCTGATACGCGCAGTGGTGATAACCAACGCATAATCATTGGAACACCTTTCCAACCGATTAGGATGATAGAAAGGAAGAAAACAACCTTTTTCAAAATAATCATTGTTAAGCTTACATCACCTGAGCCTAAGAAACTCATGGCAAATGCTAGTAAAATAACAACAAGAATATCATCAAATACAGCTGCTCCCAACATTGTTGTGCTTTCGCGAGTCTTCATTTTTCCTAAGTCACGAAGTGTTTGTACAGAGATACTAACACTTGTTGCACATAGAAGTAATCCTAAAAAGACAGCATTTGCTTGTTCCATACCCATAATTAGTCCTGAAACATAACCACCTACAAATGGAAGAATAATACCGCCAACAGCAACAGCTAAAGATGAATTGCGATTTTCATTTAGTTCTTTTAAATCTGTTTCTAGACCTGCCATAAACATAAGGAGAATAACTCCTACTTGACTTAACTGTGTGAGTAAATCTGAATTGTTAACTAAACCTAATACCGCCGGACCAATTACAATACCAACAATTAATTTCCCGAGTACAGAAGGTTGTCCTAATCTCACACTAATGTCACCAGCAATTTTGGTGCTTAGTAAAATTAACGCAATTTGAAAGAAAAATTCCATCTCATCTCTCCTTTTCATTTTTTGTTTTTATTAAACGATTTCTCGTAGTTTGCCTAATGTACTAATATGTAAAACACATTAAACAAGAGGTCTTTATACGAGTTCTTTTGAACTCGTAATTTGAACCTGTAATAAATATATAATAAATTTCAAGAAAAATCAATGTTAAATCGGAAGATTTTCATGGGGATGATTCATTTTGAATAAGGAATAAATGTCTATATAATGAAGGGGAAGAAAAACAAATTTGTTTTTAACGAATCAATTTATTTGAAAGAAACGGAGTAGAAAATATGTTATTCAATCAACGCTTTACTATTGGAGAAATGGCAAAAATGCATAATATTGCGGAGTCAACATTACGTTATTACGATGAAAAAGGTATTTTTCATCCATCCATTGTTGATCCACAAACAAAGTATCGATATTATACAATCGACCAATTTGCACTTTTAGATACAATTAAATTTTTACGGCAGTTAAATATTTCTTTAAAAGAAATAAAGGAATATATTGATGAAAGAAACCCATCTTATGCCTTAAATTTACTTAAAAAACAACAAGAGATGATGTTAAAAAAACAAAGAGAAATTGAATATGCATTGGCTAAAATGAAGCATAAAATCGATTTGATGAAAGAAGCTACAAAGTCAAAAGCTAATAATGTGACACTTAAAAAATTACCAAAGAGAAAAATTACAGCGTTAGCTATTGCACCAAATATAACGGATGATATGTTTGAATATTATATCCATTCACTCCAAAAAAATATGAAGCAAATAGATGATAGTTTATTTTCAGGAGACCTAGGTGTGACAGTGTCAAAAGAAGGGTTGCTTCAAAATGAATTTCAAGCATATAACAGTGTTTTTATTCTCCTTGATTATATGCCGTTTCAAATTATTACTTCAGATGAAATTAAAGAAGGAATGTTCGCTTGCTCTTATCACCATGGGCCATATGAAAAAACGGATGGAACTTATAAGAAGCTGTTAATGGATATCAAGGAGAAAGGATATGAAGTGTCTGGGGATGCAATTGAGCTCGCTTTAATTGACTGTTCTGTGACGGAGAATCCAGAAGAGCAAGTTACAGAAATACAAATCCCGGTAATAAAAAAGAAGTAAGAGGTTGTATAACAAAAATGTATTTTGAATTCTCACTTGACCTTCAAGTTGCTTGAAGGTTTAAAATGTGAACAGAGAATTGAAAAGGAGCATTTTATTATGGAAACAACTGAGAAATTAAGAGAAAAACCAATGAAAAATTTATTTATATCTTATTTAATACCAGCGGTTCTTGGAATGGTATTAATGTCGGTGAATATTGTAATCGATGCCGTTATGATTAGCAGAGGAGTCGGAGCGAATGGCTTAGCGGGAGTAAACGTTGCTATCCCAGCCTTTTCCATTTTTTTCTCTATATCATTGTGGATTGGAATGGGCGGAGCTACACTATATTCCATAGCATTAGGTGAAAATAAAATAGAGCGAGCGAGATCCATTTTTACTCAGTCTATGACAGTGGCTGTTGTAATTGTTGGTGCTTTAATGGTCATCTGTTTATGGAGAATAGAAGATTTGGCCTATTTATTTGGAGCTAATGAAGTAATCTTACCATATGCATTAGACTATTTAACTGTATTATTAACATTTGGAATGATATACGTATTAGAAAATATTTTAAGTACATTTATACGAAACGACGGAAATCCAAATTTAGCGATGGCAGGGCTTGTTGTAACAGCGTTGTTAAATATTGCTTTTGATTATATTTTTATTTTTATTTTTGGCTGGGGTGTAACAGGAGCGGCGGCAGCGACTATCCTGTCAGCAGCAATTGGTTTTCTTGTTTTATTAAGTCATTTCTTTAGAAAAAGTAGCATTTTAAAATGGACGAAATTTCATTTTGAATGGAATACAGTCAAACAAATTATGGTGATTGGTTTTCCAAGTTTCACCGCAGAAATAACAGTAGCGATTGTAACGATTGGTTTTAACATAACCTTTATGAAATATGCAGGAGAATTAGGTGTAGCATCTTACGCAATAGTGAATAGTATTCACTCCATGATGCTATTAGTATTCTTAGGTGTTGGAGCGGCATTGCAACCAATTGCAAGTTTTCATTACGGTGCAAATTTACCTGAACGGTTGAAGGAAGGACTAAACTTTGCAGTCAAAACAGCTATTGTACTTGGATGTGTAGCAATTGTGAGCGGATTATTCTTTGGGGAATACATTATTGGTTTATTTGATGTTCAATCAAAAGAGTTACTGACACTAACTGTAACAGGAATGAGTCTGTTCTTTGTTCAATATGTATTTTTTGGCTATAACATTGTATATGGAGAGTATTTCCAATCGGTGAGACAAACAAGAAAGTCTATCTTGATTATTTTGAACCGCGGTTTATTACTCATTATTCCACTCTTATGGATTATGCCAAAATTGTTTGGAGTAAATGGAATTTGGCTTGTAATGCCTGTATCTGAAGTATTAACAGCGATTGTTGTATTTGGGATGAATCGTATTTCTCATCCTGTATCAGTACGAAATATAGAAAGAGAACATGTGGCATGATAGAAATCCCCTTAATGTATTTAAGGGGATTTCTTATTTTTTAGGCTAATTGCAAAAGAGCCTTCAGTTTCTTGTACAGAAGCAAATGCAATGTTTTTTATATCTTCAAATCCTTTTTCTAGTAACTCTTTCCGAAGCCATTTTTCATTTTTATGGATTAATTTTAAATTATCGTATTGAATTTGTGCATCAACGATAAGGGCAATTGGTAATCCTGCATATTTTACATCTATATGCATATCTTTTGGAGTGAGAGGAACAAGCTCTCTTTTTGGTAAAATACTAATGGCGCCATTCGCTTCTAAAATGGCATATTCGATTTCATGTACGCTAGGATATCCTGCTACGCGAAGATTAGATAGTAACTCAGCAATTGGATATCTACTTTTCTTTAGATTTTCAAAAACAATATCTCCATGTTTAATTAAAATAATGGGGTGACCAAGAATGAAACGATTCAGTTTATTTAGCAAGCTCAATTTTGTAATCAAGAGATGAAGACATGTAATCACAATTATACCTACAGTAGCTTGCAGAGCGCCATCAACCGGTATAGCTCGAAAAGCTAAATAAGATAAAAAGATAATCGCCCCGAAATCGTGTGGTGTAAGCTGTGCGAGTGCGGATTTTCCTAGTAGTTTAAGCGAGATAAGAAATAATAAAAAGAAGAAGGTTATATTACATAAAAAAACAATCAATGTTTACACTCCTTAATGCAAAGTTCCCATTATCTTATATATACCTTATCCACTATTCCCTTTATTTATTGTAAATATTACTTATCGAGGGTTATTTAGGAAATTAAATCTATACAAATAATGAGAAGAATATTATGATGAGAAAATAGAAAAAATAGGAGTAAATGTAAATGATAAAGAAGAAAAAGATGATGAAGTATAGTTTAGTTGTGATAATGATTATAGTAGGTTATATAGGAATTTTACAATATAACATTTATAAGCATGGTCATATGGAAGCACCGAACGATGCAGACTACATGATTCTTTTAGGAGCAAAGGTGAAAGGAACAGAGCCTTCTTATTCTTTACAATATCGTATTGATAAAGCAGCGGAATATTTAAAAACACATGAACAAACGATTGTTATTGTATCCGGTGGTAAAGGAAAAGGAGAAGATATTTCAGAAGCACGGGCTATGAAAAAAGGATTAATGACACAAAGTATTGCAGAACAAAGAATTATAATGGAAGATCGTTCTACAAATACAGATGAAAATATTGAATTCTCAAAGTCTCTTATTCCAGCAAATAAGAAAAAAGGGATGATTGTTACAAATGATTTTCATATGTTTCGGGCCAAAAAAATTGCTGAAAAACAAGGGTTGAAGGTAAATGGACTTCCTGCGAAAACACCTAAATCGATTATTATTCAGTCAAATGTGAGGGAATATTTTGCGATTACACAGTATTGGCTAACGAATCGTATATAGTAATAAATCTTACAAAAATGTAATCTGATTGAAAGGTAAAACGATAGTTCCTAAAGTAGTGAAGTGCCATAATAAAGGTAACAAAAACAACGAAACTTTAGGAGTGAATCGTATGAAAGGCAATAATATTTTATCTTCACTTTGTTATTTTAGTATTTTCTTTGCACCGTTTCTATTCCCAATCATCGTCTACTTTATTGCAGAAGATGATGTGAAATATCATGCGAAAAAGGCATTTTGGACACACATTTTTCCATATGCAATTTTGTTTGGTGGATTGGCATTTTCAGGTGTATTCGGTTTAAGTTTTGGAGAATCCGCAAGTGTTGGAATCGGAATGATTGTAACCTATGTAACTTTTGCAATTGTAGGTATTTATTACTTTGTTTGGAATATTGTTAAAGGTGTTAAAGTGCTGAGAGCAGCTTAAACGATTTATTTTTTCAAGAATGAAAGAGGACGAATGGTTAAAAATTCGTTCTCTTTTTGTATAGGTTTGAAGGGTTCTGCTTTAATTGAGGTGAAAAAAGAGCATATTATATAGAAGTTTTTAGATGGGCATAAAAGTTGTGATAAATGAAAAGGATATGTTAATTTTTCAGTAATAAGAAATAAGGAGGCTTTACTATGAATGAGATGATACATAAAATGGAGCAACATACATCAGTTCGGAAATATAAACAAGAACCAATTCCTAAGAATATAGTGGAAAGAATGGTACAAGCAGCGCAGTATGCAGCATCATCACATTTTGTTCAGGCGTATTCAGTTATGTACGTTACAGATGAAAATTTAAAGGTGCAATTGGCGGAGTTATCAGGTAATCGTCATGTGAAAGATTGCGCGGCATTTTTTGTTTGCTGTGCAGATTTAAAGCGCTTAGAAACAGCATGTGAGAAACATGGAACAGAGATTAAACATGATGGTGCAGAGGACTTTATTGTAGCTACAGTAGATGCATCCTTATTTGCACAAAACTTAGCGCTCGCTGCAGAATCACTAGGATATGGCATTTGTTATATTGGAGGAATCAGGAATAATCCAGAAGAAGTGAGTGAACTGCTCCATTTACCAGATAAAGTATACCCGGTATTTGGGATGACAGTTGGAGTACCTAATGAAAGTCATGCAGTGAAACCGCGTTTGCCAGTTGAAGCGATTTTACATGAAAACGTATATGACGAAAATAAATATGATGAATTACTAGAGGAATATGACCGTACGACTAATGAATATTATAAGGGAAGATCTACAAATCAAAAGGATGTAACATGGACAGGATCAATGAGTGCTTTTATGTCAAAAGAGAAAAGAATGCATATGAAGGAGTTTTTGAGTAAAAAAGGGTTTAATAGAAGATAAGGTAAAAACAAATCTGCATTAGCAGGTTTGTTTTTAGAAGGAGAAGTTTTTTTACTTTCGAATATGTATAAGTGTGTCGAAAGTAAAGGGGCTGATGAAATGAAAAAAGCATTGTTTTTTCTATTTGATGGATTTGCAGAATTCGAAGTGAATCTAGCGAGTTTATTTTTAAAGAGTAAGGGATTTGAAATTGTCACAGCAAGTGTAGATAATGCGACTGTTACAGGAGAAGGAGGTTTCCAGTGTAAACCGCATATTTCCATAGATGGCATAATTGCAAAAGAGTATGAGATTTTAATTGTCCCCGGCGGAGAGATCTTTCATCATCTAGAAAATCCTAAGTTATTATCGCTTGCCCGGGAGATAAATGAACAAAATAAATGGTTAGCTGGTATTTGTGCAGGAACCGCTTTATTACAAGCAGCTGATGTGTTGCAAAATAAAAGATTTTCAACTTCTTTAACACCAGAAGTGGAGAGTCTAGCACATCTCCATGAGTGGAAGTATAAACAAAGTACAGATGTAACAGTGGATGGGAAAATCATTACAGCAGTTGGCTCTGCTTATGTCGAGTTTGCAGCTGAAATCATTAAACAACTCAATTTGTTTGATGAGGGAGAAGAGAAAGAAACACTCCTGTATTTTAAAAACATAAAAGAATTAAGTAATAAGACCTTAGCGTAGCTGAGGTCTTATTTTATGAAAATATTTCTAATTTTTCATTGACGTTTACATTGTAAGTTGTTAATATACTGAATAATTTTGCAAAATTATAAAATTGATTCGATAGAAATCGAATCAAAGAGAGGGGAATTTATGTTGCGAGTTACATCATGGTTTGAACGACATGTTAAAGTTGTATATTCACCATTTCGCGAAATGTTATTAAGCTTACATGTTTTATCTAATCCTACCCATCATGTAAAACGATTAGAGTGGGCAGAAAATGTATTAAATCAGATGGATCAGGAGGAAAAAGAAATATTATATGAGATTAATGAGAAAAGCGATGACTGGTTACATTTTATAGATTGGTGCTCTGAGTTTCAGGCTGAAGTCTATGTTGAAGAAGGGATTGAAAAATTACGAGTAACGGATACAAAAGGCTTTCAATCATTTTTTCCTAAGCTAGAGAAAGAATTAGTTTGTAATTTTTTATATCAATATCATCAGCGCTATTTTGCACGAGAGTTATTTCAAATAGAACCATGGCTAGAACGATCTGTATATGATGTGAAAGAAACAATCAAACAAAACCCGTTGTCCCTTTCTAAAAACTTGCATCCGAGATTTTTAATTGATGAAAAGGAAATAATCTTTTTAAAAGCCCGTACTTGGCAATATCGTTATGAGGATTTATCAGCAATTACATTATATCCATCAACTTTTGTCGCACCTCATTTACTAATAGATAATCTTATTTCTACTCATATAAAAGTCTATTATGAGGTGGAAATCGCATCGTCGTATACAGATGAAGTACCAAAGGATCTTTTGCGAATTCTACAAGCGATATCAGATGAAACGAGATTAAAAATGCTAAGAGATTTATCCTTTCAATCTTTTTGTACACAGCAATTAACAGAGCGGTATAGTCTTACAAAGTCAACGGTTTCCAATCATTTAAAAATGTTAGAGTCTACAGGTCTTATACAAAAGGAACGAAAAGGTTATCACGTATTTTATAAAACAAATCGAGAACGATTAGAACAAATTCGTGTTGATTTAGATCAATTTATGGATTTCCCAATTGTTCAAAAATTAGAGGAGGGGAGAACATGTGGCTAACGTTTATGGCTACATTTCGTCGTGATTTCTATACGATGCGTAGAGCGTACCCATGGTCATTTTTTTTAGGGCATATTTTAACTGGTGTATATATCGTATTGTTTGCTTATCTAACATATCATTTTATGTTTCAAGGAAAGTTAGATGCTAATTTTGCAAAGTTAGGGAAGACGGATGATTATCTTTCTTACGTTATATTAGGAGCTATTTTTTATTCATTTTCTGTTTCTCTATTAATGATTGTGAGCCGGACATTGATAACCGAACTGCGTGAAGGGACGCTTGATGTTTTATTATTAACGCCATCATCTCGGCAAGGTTATTTTCTAGGAGCAGCTGCGCAAGGAATATTGCGTGTGGGACTTGAATTTATCGCGATTTTTATTTTTGGTTTGTTTTTCGGATTACAGTTTCGAGAAATAAATATGATACCAGTGGTACTTTTATTATTTATTTTCTTTTTTGCTATATTCGCTCAAGCACTAGTGTTGGGGACTTTTATGCTCTATTTTCGTGATACATATTTAACACAAAATACATTGTTTATTTTTATGAGCCTTGTCAGTGGTGTGTTTTTTCCAGTAGGTTATCTTCCTGCATTTTTACAACCTATGAGTGTATTGATGCCGCTCTCACATGGTTTATCAGCATTTCGATTGTGTATCATTGAAGGTGGGAATTTAGCTTCCATACAAATTGAACTTATGTGGTTATTGGGATTAGGAGTTGTGTATTTTATTGCGGGTGTATATGCGATGAAACGAATGGAAAAGTATGTGATTGAAAAACATTTTGCATAGGAGGGCTTATCATGATACAAGCAATACAACTTGTAAAGCGGTATGAGTTAAAAGAGAAAGTAGGTTTTTTTCGTAAAAAAAGAAGAGTAGTTGAAGCGGTAAATGGACTAGATTTAACAATTCAAAAAGGAGAAATTGTAGGATTGCTAGGTGTCAATGGCGCTGGGAAGACAACAACGATTAAAATGCTAGCTACGCTTCTTGAACCAACTTCAGGTGCCATTACAATTGATGGTATAGATAGTACAAAGCAAGATTTACTTGTAAAGAAAAAGATCAATATGATTGCAGGTGGAGAACGCATGTTATATTGGCGTTTAACAGGTAAAGAAAACTTACAATATTTCGGGAGTTTGTATGGATTAAAAGGAGCCGAACTAGAGGAACGTATTCAGTTTCTCCTTGGTCAAGTAGAGCTCAAAGAAGCTGCTGATACGCCTGTAGAACGATATTCAAAGGGAATGAAGCAACGTTTGCAAATCGCAAGAGGTCTTATTAATGATCCAGATTATTTATTTCTTGATGAACCAACATTAGGACTTGATGCACCTGTAGCGAAAAAGCTGAGAGAAATGGTATATCGATTGGCGAAGGAACAAAATAAGGGTATTTTGTTAACGGGCCATTATCTTGAAGAAGTAGAGGAACTTTGTGATCACCTTTATATTATTGAAAAAGGACGACTTCTTTATGAAGGAACTCCCGATAAAATTATCCAGTCTATTGTCCGTGAATATCGTTTAGAAATTGTGATTCCTGAAATGAAGAATGAAACGATAGAACGATTAGAGTATTCTTTAGGGCTGAAGGAAATTCAATATGAAAAAGAACATACGGGTGAACATATACGATATGAACTAAAGGCATCTTTTGATATGACAACAACGGTTTTATCATTATTAACAAAATATCAAATTCGTATATTACAGTTAGAAACACATAAAGCAAGATTGGAAGATGCAATATTACAAATTGCAAATGAGGTGAGTGCGTGAATATGTTTTTTGCAGAATGGAAAAAAAGTCACCGCAATCATTTTCATAGTAAGATGGTTTATTTTTCTTTATTCATTTGGCCGGTTTTATTATTTGCAACTGCTTATTTTTCGGTGAAGCCATTTGATACTTCAAATAGTAGTACACTTGCCAAATGGATGGATCCAAAGCAGATTAGTTTTTTTCTCCTTACAGGTTATATTGGATATGTTTTCTTTTGGAGCCTCGTTCAATCGGCATGGCAAATGTCATGGGAACGCCAAAATGGAACACTTGAACTTATATTTTTAACACCAGCATCGCGTGTATGGATGATGTATTGCCGGGCAGGAGCAAATTTAATAGAAGGAGTATGGATGTTTACGATGTTTTCGATTCTCATCGCATTGTTTCTGAATGACACACCGATACGACCAGTTGAAAATATTGTATTTGCTTTTATGATTTTATGTATTTCGGCTGTTGTGTGGGGGGGGTGCTTAAATACGATTTTTTTATTTTCACGAGATGCTAGTATTCTATTTACAATATTAGAAGAACCGATGCAATTTTTTGCGGGTGTACGCATTCCCATTGTTGTATTACCACTATGGGGCAAAGTACTAGCAGCTTTGTTTCCATTAACGTATGTACTTCAAATTTTCCGTTCATTATTAATGGAAGGAAAAAGTATTATAAATGTATTTCCAGAGTTAGGTTTATTAGCTAGCTTATTAATCATTTTAATTGGAATATCATATGTGCTTGTTCGAAAAGCAGAAAAGCATGCGAAACGAACAGGAAATATGGTTTTATTTTAAGGAATGGGGAGAGAGAAATGGGAATATTTCAAGGTGCAGCGGCATTATGTAAAAATAATGATGGGAAATTGTTAATGGTATTGCAAGGGCGCCCAGATGTAAAAGAAGCAGAACTAAAATGGTCTATTCCATCTGGTGGGAAATTGGAAGAGGAAACATTTGAGGAGTGTTGTATACGAGAAGTGAAAGAGGAAACGGGATATGATGTACGTGTCATTAAAAGTATGTACGAAAAGAAGGGGAATAGTAATGGATATGATGTTCACATTGTGTATTATGAGGTAGAAGTGATTGGAGGAAATAAAGAAATATGCGATCCAGATGGATTAATTTATGAAGTGGCTTGGAAAAGCAGTGAAGAAATAGCAGGTATTACCCTTTCTTTTCTAGAAGATAGAAAGTTATTGCAGGGATTCATAGATTGTACAGCAGGTGATGAAACCTAAGCGCTGATACACATGAAAGGAAAGAAAAAAGATGATATACGAATTGCAGAAAGACCAGTTTATGAATTGCAAACATCTTCTACAAAAGGAAAGGCATATAGAAGTGCAAGCTATCATTGAAGGGAATAATTCGGGCCGTATATTTGTTGACAATGCGAGCGAACCACGGTCTGGTTTAGTTTGGCTTGGAAATTTAGATGGTTTTGTATTTATTGGTGAGGCAAATAACAAAATGTTTAACCTTGAAATAAAAAAGGTTTTAAGGGAACAAATTGCACAAGAAGCAGCCTGTTTGGACTTGAAGTGGTTTGAAGGATTTGGTCATCAAGTAGGGTGGGATCGTACAATTAGAGAAATATTATGTGAACAATCATACGAGGAATCCAATCAAAAAGTATACAAATTATATGAAAGTGCGTACAAAGCATATAATGAACCAATCATTGATGAGGTATATACAGTATTAAAAGTAACGAAGGAAAATCTTGTGACATACTCTTTGCTCAAGCAATCATTTTTCGTTTCACAAATTACATCATTTTGGAATTCGGTGGAATCATTTTTTGAAAAAGGAATTGGGTATGTGATTTTGCATGAGGATCAAGTGGTGAGTCTTTGTTTTTCAGGATTTGTAAGTGGGAATATGCATGCGGTAAATATCGAGACAATTTTGGAACATAGAGGGAAGAATCTTGCCAAGAAAGTCGCACATAAATTTGTTCAAGAATGTTTCAAACAAGGGTATGTGCCCTATTGGGATTGTATGGAAGTGAATAAACCTTCAATTGCTGTGGCAGAGGGCTTAGGGTTTACAAACATTTTTGATTACATTGTATATGAGTATCAATTTTAATTTGACTAAAGAAAATAAGAAATACCTCAAGGGAAAAGAATGTATTTGTTCTTTTTCTGCTTGGTATATTTTTTTCAATATATTTGTAATTGCAGTGGGTGTACTTTTAACTTTGAAATATTTGATGTAGAAAAGCGACTTGTAAAAGTCACTTTTCTTTATAAATGTGTAATGCCAAAATGATGGGAGAAACACTATTAATAAAAAAGCCTTCACATTAATTATTTGAGCAATCATATTGCCCAGTGAGGTACCGATGATATCTAGTTATTAAATCATCTACAAATAGGATCGTGATAGTGTAGTCCACTCTTCTAAAGAAAGTTTTTCTGTAATATGTTTTAGTTCATCTGGAACATTAACAAAACTAATAAACTCAATACTATTATCATCTGGATCTTTAAAATAGACAGAAGCATTGCCTTGGTTAGGGCGAACAAAAGGTCCAATGGAGTTCGATTACTAAATGGAACGGGCGTAATATTTCGGTCTTTCAGCCACTTAATAGATGTATGAAGAAACTCGAAGTCTACTTGAAACGCAATATGGCGAAGGGAAGGATGATACGGCGTTTTATATTCTTCTCCTTCCCAAAGTCCGAGCCAACTTTGTTCTTCTACAATCCAAAAGAAGGCAGTATCCTCATATCTTTTATATAGTTTTAATCCCAATGATTCATAGAATGGTATGGATCTTTCTAGGCTGCGAACGGGTAGATGTGATTCGTATAATCCTTTGATCATAAATAATCCTCCTCTTTAGATAATATATTGTTCTTATTTGTAATTGTAATCTATGTCCTTCTAGGTTAAATCAATAAAAAGAATGGAGAATGATTCATACAAAAGTATGAAATATTCTCCATTCTTTTTATTTTATATTACAAAAAGTATACATTAATCTGTTTAATATCTCAAAAATGCATCTAAAGTTACTTTTAAATGAATATATTTTCTGTGAAGTTAAAAATATTACGATTTCATTACAAAAAAGTATTGATTATATTTGTATATAATAATACAATTCTCTTTGTGGAAATAAAAACAAAAATTAAACATTATTTAGGGGATATGGAAAATGAAGGAAGTTATTTTGCCGGTTTTAATGTCTGCAATGTTTGTAGTTCCTGCAGTATCACATGCAGAAAAACAAGAGAATGTGAAACAAAATGCTCCAAAAGCAGCACAGAAAATGCAACAAAGTGGTTGGGTAAAAGATGGAGACACATGGTATTTCTATGATCAAAATGGTATGAAGAAAACTGGTTGGTTACAAGATGGAGGAAAATGGTACTACTTTGATGCAAACGGAAAAATGAAAACGGGTCGTATTGAAGAGCAATATAATGGTTACTTATTAGGAGCAGACGGTGCGCTATATACCAATGAAGGATGGGTTCAGTATGAGGGAGATTGGTATTACGTTCACCAAGGTGGAAAGCTACATTGGGATTTTCTTGAATATAATGGTAAGACATACTTTTTAAATCCAGATAATAATAAAATGCTATTAGGTTGGATAGGTTCACATCCAGATGGTAATTATTTCCTTTCTGATGGATCAATGGCAACAGGTTGGAATTTAATTGACAACCATTGGCATTATTTCAGCGGAAACGGAGCTGCTTATAATGGCTGGCTAAGCTATAAAGAAAGCTGGTATTACTTTGTTGGTGCTAAGATGAAAACAGGTTGGGTACAAGATAATAATACATGGTACTACATGAATGCAGATGGCATGATGAAAACAGGCTGGTTACAAGAGAATGGGAATTGGTATTATTTACAGTCTAACGGTGCAATGGCGATAGGTAAACATTTCATTGATGGAAAATGGTATTCATTCAAAGATAATGGTGTTATGAGTTAAAGAGAACTCTTTAACTATCTTAAAAGATTTTGACAGGAAAAGATGGCAACTGAAATGTTATCCAAGCATAAAAAGTGAAAACATAAAAATTAAAAGGTGACACACATTGTACATCATTAATGTGTGTCACCTTTTGTAATTTAATATTCTATAAAACGGTATATACTTCTTTAATCATCTGCAAAAAAGTATGAAAAACAGTGAGTTGCTACTGTTTGCATGCCTCGACATCAATGCCAGCAGCAATTAATTTTTTTTCGCCTTCTTGTTCAATAATTTTTTGTAATTTTGATAAGAATGAGTCAAAGTCAGTATGTTTGGAAACTTGGAACGTCATTTTATGTTCGATGGGAATCCAAGTATCGATATCGGCTTCGTTATGCTGAATTTTAACTTCTAGTTTATCAAGAGCATTTGCCACTTTCGCTTCGTATGTTTCTTTTGCTTCAAACTCTATCCATAAATTGTACAGTTCGTCCCCAAGAGGGCCTTCTAATGTATGTTTAATATTCAAAATGGCTTTTTGTTCATTTTCTTGTTTTTGTAATTGTAATTGTTCGCTGTTCATTGT
Organism: Bacillus sp. 105MF; assembly: GCF_000374885.1. Lineage (NCBI taxonomy): Bacteria > Bacillati > Bacillota > Bacilli > Caryophanales > Bacillaceae > Bacillus > Bacillus sp. 105MF. The sequence continues at coordinate 498,075 of NZ_KB895565.1, forward strand.
GTCAAAAGCAGGAATATCCCCGGCTTCTGCTTCCACGAGATCATGGATAATAACCATCTTTAATAGTTTTTCCATGTTTACTTCTTTATCTAAATAAGGCTGAACTAAAACAGCCATAAGGGACATACGCCACGTATGTTCCGCAACACTCTCTTGTCGACCATTAGAAAGCCAGCTATGTCGCATTTCGTATTTAAGTTTTTCTGCTAGTGCAATGACTTTTAAAATGTTATGTTCCATATGGATCCCCCTCATATTGCTATAAACTAATATTAATATAAAAATAGAATGTGTCAATTTTACGTTCGTTTGACTAATAATTCAGAAATATTATAAAATATTTCCATAATATTTTTTTATTTTTACAAAAGACAAAGAAGAAGTTGAAATTGCAAAAATGCTGAGTGGGAGTGAATATAAAATGTACCAACAGACAGCAATTCATGTACTAGATCTTTTGAAAAATATTGTAAATGGAATGAAAAATATTCAGAAAGTGGAAGTGGAATGTAGAAAAATAGAAAGAGAGTTCCATGTGACGTATGCAGAATTAATGGACTTATATGATAAAATGATAGCTTTTCAAAGAGAGATTGAAAAAATGGGTGGTTTATTTGCATACGAACAATCTCAAATGATGTGGTTGAAATCTGAATTAGAACTTTTATATGCTACGTATCAATTTTGTCAGCATTACAATTTAAATATTTCAGATACTTCAAAGGCAATTAGTAAAGAGAATCTACAATTATTTCCGAAAACAGAAAGTCAACTGCAGAATACGTATTATAAATTAAAAAATCAAGAGCTGCCATTTGAAAATATAAAAAAGGGTAAGCCGGGGCGTAAGAAAAAGCACGAGCCAGAACAGTATGTTTGTGAGAAGGAGAATAGAGTAAAAAGTATAGTGGTCCAAAGTGAAAAGACAGAGAATAATCTGGTTACTATATTATCAGGGATTGTCGATAATTTTGAAACAATTGGTGTAGAGGGCAAGAAACAAGAACTATATCAATTTATGGAAGGGATTTACAAACTTTCGAGTATGGCAGCTGGGCATACAAAAGAAAATAATACACATGAGATACAGAAAGAGCTTCAAAATCTTCGTGCTGAAAATGAGAGATTGAGATATGAAAAAGAAGAGGTTATTTCTAGTATGGACGAAATGACAAATCAAATGAATCGTTTTATTGAGAGCTCTGATATTGATCAAATTCGAACATTACCAGCTTTTGTGAATATGTGTAAACAATATTTGGAGAAAAACAAACTTCATCATGACAAAATGGATACAAAAGAACAAATAATATCTATGAAACAATGAGAGCTACTTTCTATTGTTTTTTATGAAGCTGATAGAAAGTAGCTCTATTATTTTTATGTTAAAATCAAGAAAACTTACAAATTAAGAGGAGAATTTAATATGAACCAAAAGTTACATCCACGCGTCGGTGTTGGAGCGTTTCTTTTAAACGAGCAAGGCGAGTTATTACTTGTACGGAGAAAGAAGGCACCAGAGCAAGCACACTGGAGTCTCCCAGGTGGAAAAGTGGAATGGATGGAAACAGCAGAAGATACAGTTGTCAGGGAGATTCAAGAAGAGGTAGGGTTAGAAATTGAACTCACATCGTTATTATGTGTGACGAATCACATTTTACCTGAAGAAGAAGCACATTGGGTATGTCCGACGTATATTGCAAAAGTAACTAATGGGATAGCAGAAAATCTGGAACAACATGCTATTAGTGAAGTGGGGTGGTTTTCATTAGATAGTCTTCCAGAACCATTAACTTTAACTTTACAAAATGCTTTGAAGGAATATGAGAAACTTAAATAAGTATATGGAAATATAATGTATCGAGCTCTTAGTAAAGAGGAAGAAAACCTTCGCTGAGGATTAGCAGCGGGATAAATGTAATAAGCTATCTTGTTTTAAAGGTAGCTTATTACTTGTTAATTGAATTAAAATTCAGAATTTTATTAACTATACATTTTTTTCTTTTTATATTAGTAGGTATAGCAATAACTACTAAAGGAGTAGGGATATGACAGAGGCATTATTTTTACAGGATACATATAAAAAAACTGTCAAACAGAAGTAACAAGAGTGGATGGAAACCGAGTATTTGTAAAAGAAACGATATTTTATCCAACTGGCGGAGGACAAGAATGCGATACAGGCGTACTTACATAAGGTGAGAATACTTTTGAAGTTGTAAAAGTAAAGAAAGCAAAATCGTCGTTTTGATGTACGCGCTGTCATGTAAATGCAAATAGAGGTAAATTGAAGTGAGGGATTACAGTGGATGAAGTCATGAAAGAATTGCAAAAGTTAGGGTTTTCACAATATGAATGTAAAGCATACATCGGTTTATTAAAACATTATCCTGCGACAGGATATGAAATTAGTAAACAAACGGGTGTACCGCGTTCCATGATTTATGAGGTACTTGGGAAATTGATGGATAAAGGCGCAGTGCATTTAGTACCATCAGAACCAGTTAAGTACGTTCCAGTATCGGCAAGTGAGTTAATGAATCGAATGCGACAAGATTTTGAAAAGTCATTTGATTTCCTTGATCAGAAGTTAAATTGTTTAGAGCAGGAGCGTCAAGTAGATGTAATCTCTCATATTCGTACGGATGAACGAATTTTAAAGGAAATAAGTAACATTATTGAGCGTGCAGAAGAAGAGTTATGGATTTCTGTATGGGAACAGCAAGTGAGCGAGCTGGGGCCTCTTATTCACAAAAAGGAACAAGAAGGTGTACATGTTTTTTCGATACTTTTTGGGGCACCTCAAACAAAAATAGGAACAACATTTCATCATAATTATATGATTCCAGATGTTGTGAAAGAGCGGATGGGAGGGCATTTAACAATTGTTGCACGAGATGGAAAAGAGGTGCTTATTGCCAATTTTTCAGAACATAGTACATCATGGGCTGTTACAACATATGATCCAGCGCTAGTGCTTGTCGCAACAGAATATATTCGTCATGACATTATGGTTGAAGAAATTACACAGGAATTTGGTCCTGATAAATTAGATGCATTATGGCGTGGTAATGCAGATTTAGTTCACGTTGTAACGGGTAAACGCTTGATGCAAGAAACGAAGGGGGAAGAGTGATGGCAAGGGCTGAAGTACAGATGACAATGCACGGGAATGAAACATTTCAACAAGGAGTGAAAGATTGTTTACCAACTGTACTAGGGTATTTAAGTATTGGTATCGCAGCTGGTGTAATTGAAAAAACAGCAGGGTTTTCGTTAGCAGAAATAGCATTAATGTCTACTTTGATTTATGCTGGTTCCTCACAATTTATACTGGCTGGTATGTTTGCCGCTGGAGCACCTACTTCTGCAATTATTTTCACCGTATTTTTTGTCAATCTACGTCATCTGTTAATGAGTGCTGCGCTTGCCCCCTATTTAATGAAGGTTCCTTTCTTGAAAAATATGATAATTGGCTCGCAAATTACAGATGAAACATTTGGTCTTGCGGTTCAGCAAGCTTCAAAAAAGAAGTATCTAAGCGAGAGATGGATGCTTGGTTTAAATGTGACAGCATATTTAAACTGGATCATTGCGAATGTCATCGGTGGTATTTTTGGTGAGTGGATACCAAACCCTCATACGTATGGTATGGATTATGCTTTACCAGCTATGTTTATTGGATTATTTGTCCTGCAGTTAATGAGTAGTCATCCAAAATTAGTCATTCATCTCAGTGTTGCGATTGTGGCAATTGTAATCGCATATAGCATACATTTTTTCGTTCCGGCAAGCGTAGCAGTTATAATTGCAACACTTACGGCAGCGACAATAGGGGTGGTGATTGAAAGATGGAAGTAAGAATCGATGTGTTATTACTCTTAATTGGAGCAGGTCTGGTTACTTTAATTCCGCGCCTATTACCGCTCATTGTATTTAGTAAAATACAAATTCCAGATTGGGGATTAAAATGGTTAAGTTATATACCAATTGCTATATTGGCGGCGCTCCTTGCTGAAGTGCTCTTTATGAATAAAACGATGCAATGGGATTATATAATGGCAGCAATTCCGACATTCTTTGTTGCTGTTTATACACGTAGCCTGTTAGGAACAGTGTTAACTGGGGTGATTGTGATTATTTTGTTACGTTTGTTTATATAACAAGGATTTCTTTCATAGTATATCGAAGAGTGTAATATCATGAAAAAAATAGGGGTGGTGTTATGATTCTTTTAACGATAGGTGCTATTTTGTTTATAGTTTTTATCTTCTTCATCATTGGTCTGCTTACTTTTACAATGCTTGTTAATAAAGCAACTCCACAAATTTACTACACACCTTGTGATTCCATGACAATACAATCTCATAAAAAAAATAGAGGGAAGAGAGGTTGATTTTAGGCTTTTCTTCCTCTTTTTATTTATCCCGCGTTAACGTGCAGTAAGACCCCACCTCAAAATTCAGAAAAAGTAAAGAAGTTAGGTGGGGGATTTTCGGCATCGGGATAGGGTTGTTTTTAGATACTTTCATTCTTTATTCTTCCTCTAGTATTTTTTCGACGCTTTCATCACAACAAGTTCTATCTTTCGCAATTTGGATGGCTATAGCCTATGCACTATATCTATTCATTCCTGTATGGATGGAACGATCGTTTGCAAAATGCTTCCTATTTACGTGTAGAAAAAGGAGCTGATTCTTAAAAATCAGCTCCTATAAAACAAACTTACATTTTAGCAATTCCTTGTAATAGTATGCCGAAGAGTAGACTGATAAAAGAGAAAGCACCGACGGATACAGAAATAATTCGATTATTTTTCCATTCTTTTATGAAAACCATAAATCCTAAAATACAAAGAAAATACCAGATTGGTAGAAAAATAAAATCGCTAATATAATAAGGGAGTAATGTATAAAAACTAGTCAAAACTAAAATCCAATGTCCAAGAAATAAGGTCATAACGATAAAGGAATGTCGATAAGGACGGTTTAAATATTTACGATTTTTAAGAGTTGTAAAAATGAAAGCTAACGTTATGAGAATGATTAGAATAACGAAAGCAAGTAAAAGTAATGTAAATGACATAGCAAAACTCCTTTAATACATTTGTTTCGTTATAGTTTTTAGAAGAAATGAATCAATCATTTCATATGCTTGTTTTGTAGATTGTTCGTTATAGTTTGTAGTATAAGGATCCAGAAATCCATGATTTCCTGGGAACTGTTGTATATGTAGAAATGAGTTGTCTTGTCTTTGCAATGTCGTAATAAGAGAAGAAATGGAACAGTTCAATTCTGTTTCTGGAAAAATTAAAAGAGTAGGACATGTAGGAATAATATAAGAGTAGTCTCGTATGCGAGAGCCATAGCAGCCAATAATAAAATTAACTTTTGGATTGTTACTGCATAGCCAAGAGATGGTTGCGCCAATGCTAAAACCTATGAGTCCAATATATGGGTAATTTTTTGAAAACTGTATAATCATTTCTTCAATTTTTTCTTTTCCATGTTGAAATCCAACGTTTTGCATAAAATGGGAGTAAGCTTTTTGTTCATCATTATAATGAAAAGGAGCATCTAGCTGTAAAAGACTTGGGCAGAAGATATCTATCTGTGGTGAAGAAAACCTGGATATGACATCCTGCATATGCTGATTTATGCCGTATATTTCGTGAACAACAATCAAAGCTACTTTGTTCTTCATTGATTATAAACCTTTCCTCTGAAAATTATATTCTCTTTCTACAACACATATTTTCATATGAAAGCTTTCATACCATTGTTCACGACCTCTTTGTCTTGCTATAGTATGTGCTGCATTTTCTCTCCATTGTTTAATTGCTTCAAGTGACTCCCAATATGAAATTGTAATACCGAGACCAGATGCATCCCGTACGCTGTCAACGTTTATAAAGCCAGGTTGCCCTTTAGCGAGTTTTTCCATTTCTTCAGCGACATCGCCATAATCAGTCGTGTCTTGTGAAAGCTGGGAAGTGAATATAACTGCATAATAAGGTCCGTTACTTTGCTTTGTATCCCTCATCGTATCCCTCCAAATATACTTATGGATTGTATCATATCATAAAGATTGAATAGTATGTCTTTTGAGTATAAAAATGTTTTGAGAAATATCACGGACCGTATTGGGAGAACTGTTGAAAAAATAGAAATTTACGTTATTCATGCAGTGATGATAAAAATATTTGGAAAGACAAATCATACGGCATACAAGAAAAACCCCACTTCAAATAAAACTGAAGTGGAGTTTCTTATATTTCTTCTAGGCTATTAACTGGAACTGTTAATTCGCGATCTGGATTCGTTGCATCATATATGCGGGCGGTTTCATTGCTTTCATCAACATGTTGAATCATAACGGGCATGCCTTGAAAACTAACATGCGCTTGTTCTGATGACTCGGAAAGCTCTTTTGCACGTTGTACATTCATTCTTACATTCCTCCCATCTTTATTATTTTTGCTGAAAAGGAGGAATAATATACCATTTTGAGAAGGGTTTAAAGTTTTTGTATTATTTGTAATGTTTCTTTAATAAACACAGTAAATGTCGAATCAGGGAATTCTTGTATAGCATGAAAAGCTTCTGTTGCTTCTTGAAGCGCCTTTTGCTTATTTTTGAGTTCCATATAACAAAGGGCACGGTAAGCCCCCCCAGTTATAATCCATGCTTGGTCTAGTGGGTGAAACATATAATCTGGAATTGTCGCTTGCTGTAATGTTTCTAATGCTGCTTCATATCGCTTAAGGCCGTATAAAGCCTTTCCTTTTTCTAGGTAATAAACCCCGTCCTCTTGAAAGAGCGGTTTATCTTGAAGTTTTGTTCTAAATAAATCTAGATGTTTGAGAGCTAATGTATATTCATTTGTTATTGTATTATAATAATAAGCTTTTAATATATCTATAATCGCAATAGATAAAATATTTTCTGTGAAAACGGCAAATTGTTCGGATTTTTTTATATAGTGTAGATATTTATTTTCATCTGCTACTATTACATTTTGGTAGGAGAGAATTCGATAAAATTCATCTGTTTTATAATACACTTGATTTTCTTTTGAGAAGTCAAGAGCTTGTAAGATAATTTTTTCGCACCCTTCATAATCACCAAATGCGAGTAAAACAATTGCCTCACATAAGAATAATTCTATTTGTATAATAAGATCCATTTCTAATTGTTTTGCTTCATACTCTTTTCGAATAGAGGTAAGAAGTTCTAGGCATTCTTTATATTTTTTATGGACAAATAATACATAACACAGCTTTAAACTAGTTTGTGTACTTTCACGATATAAAGTATACTTTTGAAAAATTTCTACTGCTTTTTCAATATAGGAATGTATGCTGTAATCTTTCATATTAAATGCAACGCTTATAAATTGTTTATATAAACGAGCTGTACTTAAAGTAGGTGGTAGTTCTTTTTGAACAATAGGTAGCAGTGTACGATACGCTTCTTCAAATTGATTATTTTTTATAGCTTGTTCCATTTTTGGAATCAGCTTTGTTACTTCTTCGTTGTCCTCCTCTAGTAAAAAACTTGCTTCACATTCAAGCTGACTAGCAAGATATTGTAATGTCTTCATAGAAGGTGTTGCTTTCCCATTTTCAATTTGACTCAGCATACTTTTCGTTAGCTCTGAGCCAGCTAATTGTGTCTGAGTAAGACGCTTTTCTTTTCGCAATGCTTTAATTTTTTCACCAAGAGTAGCCATATCGTTGCTCCTTTATTATAAAAAAAGTTAAATACAATTAAACTTTTTGTTGTAAAAATTCGAAAAATGATTATATAATAAGTTTAACACAATTTAACTTTTTAGGGGAGAGTGGCGTAATGGGGGATGTAAGTATAAGTCAAAATGATCCAAGAATCAAAATCGCAACGAGAAATATCATTTTGATGATGATTGGAAAAATGACTTCTTTATTAGGTGCAGGGATTTATACGTTTGCAATGGGGTTATATGTTTTAAAAACAACAGGATCAGGAGTAGGTTTTGCAATTACGCTTATTTGTGGTTCTATTCCAAGAATGGTATGTGGACCAATTGCAGGGGCTGTGGCAGACCGAATAAACAGACGGTGGGTTGTTATTGGTGCGGATTTATTAAGTAGTCTTATTATGTTCACGATGTTTGCACTTTCTACTTTATTTGACATTTCACTTCTATTCATCTATGTATCTGCAGCACTGTTATCGATATGTGCAAGTTTCTATTCTGTTTCTTTTACGGCTTCTATTCCAACTTTAGTTGACAGTGCACGTATTCAACAAGCGAGTTCTTTAAACCAAACAGCGACAGCACTTTCGACTATTTTAGCACCAGTTATTGGTGGAATAGTGTTTGGTTTGTTTTCAATGAAATTCTTTTTTCTTCTAAATGGTATTACATTTTTTTTAGCAGTAATTGTACAGTTCTTTATTGCATTTGATCTGTATAAAGTACAAGCAGAACAGAAGAAAGCTGATTTTTTATCCAGTATTAAAGAAGGATTCTTATATGTAAAAAGACGTGATGATATGTATACGATGTTAAAAGTGTTTATTTGGATTAATTTCTTTGGCAGTGCACTGTTTGTTGCACTTCCGTATATTATCATTCAAAACTTACGTTTATCGTCTCAGCAACTAGGTGTTGTGGAAGGAATGTTGGCGGTAGGAATGTTGGTTGCATCAATTGTTTTATCTGTTCGTAAGGAAATGAATAATTTATTTCGCGCGGTTCGCATTAGTTTATTTGTCTTAGCGGGTTTGTATTTGTGTACTGCATTTCCGTTATTAGTTACAATTCCAGGGACGGTAAGTTTTATTTACTATATAATTTTTATGCTTATTTTTGGAATGACGAGCATTTCCATCAATGTTCCCCTTCAAGTATATGTTCAGAAAACAACTGATTCACAATATCTAGGACGGGTTTTTGGATTAATTGAAACAATTTCTACGGCAATTACGCCTCTTGGAATTATTTTGTATGGATTTTTATTAGATATAATGCCAACTAGTATGGTAATGGTTATTTCGGCTATTGGAGTATGGATGGTAGTATTATTAGGGATGAAACAAATGGATGTGAAAAAACAAGTGGATGTATCAGCATAGATGTACAATGTTTTTCTAGGAAAACTTCATTTTGAAGGAAATGAAGTTTTTTCTTTTTTGAAAGTGTTTTTTAGTTATGATAAATTAAATTTAGAAATCCATGTTGAATGGCAAGAGAGAGGGAGAAGAACAACATGAAATACAAAATGGTTGTAATGCTTTTTGTACTGTTTATAGTGGCTGGATGTAGCAGTAATTACGATATCCAAGTTGATACAGGTATGCAGGCATTAAAAGATGAGAAATATAGTGACGCAATTATGTGGTTTGAAAAAGCAGAAAAAGAAAAATCTACGAACGAGGTAAAAGCCTATAAAGAAGTTGCTAGCCTGATGGATCATGGTGCAACGGCGTTAAAAGATGGTAAATATTTAGAAGCAAAGGATGACGCGAACCAAGTATTACAAAAGAAAAAGGATGCATCCCTTGAGAAATCTGTAAAGTCAAACGCAGAAAATATGCTTCAAAAGGCAAAAGACATTGAGAAAAAAGAAAAGGAAAGAATTGCAAAGCAGAAAAAAGTGGACGAAGAAGGAATTGATAAAGTAATTAAAGCGGTAGATAGTATTGATGAAGTAAAAGAAAAGCAGAAGAAAGCTGGAGAAGTATTGGATAAAGCTGAAAATGCACAAGAAAAAATAGAAGCGAAGAAAAACTAATAGAATAGTATTTGAAAAGGTATGTATGAGGCTGTCATTTTTATGACAGCCTTTCTTTTTGAACATTTTTTACAAATGAAAGAAATAAAAAAACACAGGAAATATTTGGTATGATAAAGTTATTGGAAAAGTTTTCTACAAATCATAAGGGGGCTATGAAATGAGAAAATTAGATGGAAAAGTTGCTTTTGTTACCGGTGCTGCAATGGGGAATGGTGCTGGAATTTCCCATGTATTTGCTGAATTAGGAGCGAAAGTATTACTTGTTGATATTTCAGAAAAGGTTCATGAAACAGCAAAAGAAATTGTTAGTAAGGGGTTAGAAGCAGCTAGTTACGAAGTAGATGTAACTGACTTTGCAGCTGTAAAAGAAATAGAAAAAGATGTATACGAAAAATATGGGAAGATTGATATATTAGTGAATAACGCAGGAGTTATTCGTCTTGCTAACTTTTTAGAGATGTCAGATGAAATGCGTGATTTTCAATTTCAAGTAAATATTAACGGTGTGTGGAACTTCTCTAAAGCAGTCTTGCCATATATGATTGAGAAAAACTATGGAAAAATCGTGAACATGTCTTCTGTAACAGGAACGCTAGTTGCAGATGAAGGAGAAACAGCTTATGCGACAACCAAGGCCGCTATTTGGGGATTTACAAAAGCGTTAGCACGTGAAGTAGCCAAGCATCATATTACGGTAAATGCGATTTGTTCAGGCTATATTATGACGCCAATGGCAGAGCAAATTGCAAATAAGTCTGATCCAAATGAACCGAATAGTGTTATTGATGGAATCGCTTCAGGTGTTCCGTTAGGACGTTTAGGGAAAATTGAAGAAGTAGGACAATTAGCTGGATTCCTTGCATCTGACGAATCAAGTTACATACCAGGAACACACATTGTAATTGATGGTGGAAGTACATTGCCAGAAACAGTTTCTGTTGGTGTGGAGTAATATTTAAATATAGGAGGAATCTTAATGTTTTTAGGGTTTCTCCTATTAGGGTGTTTTTTTGTATAATTAGAAAAATCAATTTTGTTACAATAACTTGAATTTCCACTATTTCATCAAAAAAAGGAATATAATAAATGTATAACCTATTACAAGGAAGTGTAACTTATGAGTACAGTAGCTATCGTATATGGTATTATTCTTTCTACTATTATTGCTTTATTTGTTTTTGGAGTTTCACGTTATATCCACAAATGGAAAGAAGGGATTGCAAAGTTAAATCATATTGAAGAAGAACTTGGCGATTTAATGTTACATCATGGTAAGTAAAGAGGTTTATTTTTTAGTTAAACAATGTGAAGGATATCACAAAACATGCTAGCATTGTGGAGCATGTTTTTTTGTTATGTAAAAACGATAGTAGATAGGCACATCAGTTTGATTTCTTCCATACGATACAATGTTAAGTATGAAATGTTGGGAATAGAAAAGAGGGATCGAATGGCTAATTCAGGATATGTTCCAGATAATAAAAACTTAAAGAAAAGTTCTGGGACACCAAATCTTTTCTTTGACTCACGGGAAAATATATTTTTTAAACGAGATGATAAAAATATTGCTTATGAAGTGACTTCAACACAATTACCAGCAATGATTGGAGGAGCGTTTGTCGATCTTTTTATGACGAAAGGTCATATGAGGGAACCACATTGGCATCCAAACGCTTGGGAATTAGATGTCATCGTTTCTGGAGAAGCAATTACTTCTATTTTAAATCCAGAAACGAATCAACTGCAAAATTATCGAGCGAAAGCTGGGCAAACGGTATTTATTCCAATGGGTTGGTGGCACTGGATTACGGCTGTATCAGAAGAAGCCCATTTACATCTCTTCTTCAATAATGATCAATTTGAAACAGCTGAGGGTTCAGATGTCCTTAGAATGACCCCACCAGAAGTATTCCAAGTCGCTTACGGTGTTAATGCTGAACATTTAGCTAAGGATCTTGCACCTATTAAAGAATCTGTTGTGATTGGACCACCTAATTTAAAGCGTTTTACGGATGAACAGCGGTCTGATATAGTGGTTGTATTAAACGGAGAGGTAACTTCGTGTGAGATAGAGTAGCCCTTGTTCTCGAGTGAGGGCTATTTCATTTGTGTGTTTCTAGCAAAATACTGGATTTTTTTACATAAAACTCCCTTATACATTTGATATAATGAATATATTGATAAAAGGTATTTTGTTAGGGGGAGCAATATAGTGAAGGTGTTAAAGGTTATAGGATGGAGTATTTTTATTATTATAGCAATCATCATAGCGATTATGGAATATTACTATTCAAAAGAAGATCCAAACTATGTGCTAGATTACATAAAAGAGCATAAGAATGAGCAAACATGTTCATTAATGATTAGAAGAAATGGTGAAATTTTAGCTACTGTGAATGAGAATAAAAAACTACCGTTAGCAAGTATGGCAAAAATAGTAGTAGCAGTGGAATTTGCAAAACAAGTTTCAGAAGAAAAGATAAATCCACAGGAGCAAATTCCATTACAAGATTTAGAAAAATACTACGTACCAGACACAGATGCTGGAGCGCATCCGGCATGGTTAGAGGATGCAAAAATAAGAAATGCAATAAAAAATGAAAAGCTTTCTTTAGAAGAAGTAGCCCGAGGTATGATTCACTTTAGTTCTAATGCAAATACAACCTATTTATTAGAAAAATTAGGACTCGAAAGAATAAATAATAGCTTAAAAGAATTAGAGCTAAATAGCCATGATGCATTCTATCCATATACATCCCCCTTATATATGAGAGGGTATGTAGAAAAAGAACTGAATGTACCTAAAGATCAATCATTAGAAGTGTTACGTAAAATGTCTATGGATGAATATAGAAAGCATGCTTTGAAAATACATGAATGGATGAAAGATGAAGCGGAATGGAAAAAACACAATCTACCATTAAAAGTTGACATGGAATTTCAACGTATTTGGTCTGATAGGCTAGTAAGGGCAACTGCAAAAGACTACATGAGTCTAATAGGGAAAATCAATAATAGAACTGCTTTTCCAAAGCCAATGCAAGATGAGATTGAGAAGATTTTTAATGGGACTGTTGGAGATAGTATATATGAATATGCTGGTAAAAAAGGAGGTTCAACTCCATTTGTATTGACAAATAGTTTTTATGGTACAGATAAAGAAGGAAACAAGGTTGAAATAGTCTTTATGTCTAATGATTTAGATTCTATGGAATTACAAAAACTTAAGAATAACTTAGATTATTTTATTCGATCTGTAGTAATGAGTGAGGAATTTAGAAAAAAGTTATAACAATATAATTTTATTATGTAAACAAAAGGTGCTTTTTTCATGAAGTGCCTTTTGTTTGTTATACAGCAAAAAATATTGAAAGGAATTGGTCTATATCTAATAGAATCAATGGGATAGAAGAGGAAATAAAAGGAGGATTTTCATGACTCATATATATTTTGTCCGTCACGCCCATTCTATATATACACCGGAAGAAAGAGAACGTCCATTATCCGAAAAAGGACGGAATGATGCGCAAAGTGTGGCAGAGTTATTAAAAGAAGAGAAAATTGATGTTGTAATCTCTAGTCGATACAAAAGAGCGATTCAAACGGTTCAAGGGGTTGCAAACCAATTCCAATTGCCAATACAATTTGAAGAAGAATTGCGTGAGAGACTACTAAGTAAAGAATCGGTAGAAGATTTTGAGGAAGCAATTATGAAGGTGTGGGAGAATCCCATCTTCTCGTTTAAAGGCGGGGAATCAAATAATATTGCACAAAAGCGTGGTGTTACATGTATTCAAAATATATTAAAACAATATAAAGGGAAAAATATTGTAGTTGGTACCCATGGAAATATTATGGTATTAATAATGAATTATTTTGATTCTACATATGATTATCATTTTTGGAAAACACTCGACATGCCAGATGTATATAAATTGACTTTTAATGAAGAGAGTTTACTTTCTACTGCAAGAGTAGAAGAGCGCACTAAAATATAGAAACAAGTCATCATGTGAATAATTTGTAAAATTTTATCGAGAAAGCAGGAAAGAACGGGTTTGTTAGAGAAGTATGCTTTTGTAACATAAAAAAATGCATGATAAAGGAGGCTGTTTACATGTTTGAGAAAGAGAAGGGGTTAGTAGATCATCCACCAGAAGGGCTCATTGAAGTTCATAACGTATATGAAATTGTGCCACCTGATGGAACAATTATTGGTATGGCAACACCAGAAGAGATGGAAGTTGCTGCCGAACTCGAATTACAGCACTATGCCTATTCTCGTTTACTAGAAGCAAATATTCAGCTAGACGGTTCCTCCTACAAGGATATACTTCAGGAGTTCCAGGAGTATGAAAGAAAGTCAATAGGGTTTTGGCGGGCATTACATAAACGCTTAGCTGTACCTTGGGCATGGGTACTTCGTGTTGATGTTGCGAATGGACCTATATATGTGAATAATGGAAACTCGTATTATGATGGTGATGAAGACGAGGAAGATTATGAATAGATGAAAAGGCAAGAAAGCAGTGAAGGCTGCTTTCTTTTTTGCATGTTTATTTAATTCTAGAATGCTCATTGTTTTCAGGGTCATGTACGTCACTTACTTCGAAGGAATGGATTGCCTGAATTATGATATCAGGGCGATCACTTTCGATTCCATGACTAGCATTTTGAGCGAGAATATATCGGCTGTTTTGGGAGAGCATACGTTGTTCTTGAATAAGTTCTTGCCATGTTTTTTCAAGCTTTTTAGCTTCTTCATTAGGCATTCCCTCTTGAATCATTTGCCCGATAGAATGATTGGGATCTCTTCCAATGACGATTAATGGTGTTTTTAATGTGACTCTAAGTTGTTTTATTCTATGTGCACAAGATTTCCACTCTGAAAGTTCAGAAGTAGTAGCCTTATATAAGAAAGGTGATGTAAGGAATTTCACGTATTGTTTTTGTTTATATGGTGACAAGTGACTGTATTGATTTAATGTAGAGTCTAGTTCTGCACGAAGTGCTTCTACATTCATATTGGAATAATCCCTATATTTTTGTAGCCATATATCATCCGAATCGGTTTGATCAGAGGTAGGTAAATCCAGTTCATCTAATCGATGTAAGTTTACAGAAGTAGAATCAACAAGAATCAAAGCTTTTAACTGATTGGGGTGTACCATAGCAAAATGTTGCGCACATAACCCTCCATAAGAATGACCAACTAAAATTATGGGTTGTCGAATAGCTAACATATGTAATAGTTCCTGTAATTCTTTTGTTGCTTGTAGTGTTGTACGTGGTTCGTTACCAAGTTCACTTTTCCCATAACCAGGGCGATGAAATAGAACTACGGTATAATTTGAAGAAAGTTTCTCTGCAATTTGGAACCAATCATAAAAGGAACATCCCATCCCTGTTTGAATTACAACGGTCTGAGAGCCATTTCCCATTGTGCAAACTTCTATTTTCTTTCCACGTACTTTTACAAAACGATTCATGGTAATAGCCTCCACTAAGATTGAAATGTTTTTTGAAAAGCAAATACGATACACCAAATGCCTACACCGAATAGTACAGAGGTACTGAGTGAAAAAGAATTTTTTAATCCAATATAAACAACAAATAATAGAAGTGCTGATGCAGGAAAGCCGTATAATACTCCTAAAGTAAATTGACTTAAATCTTGTTTGCTCCCACCTTCAAATGAAAGCCAAAACAAGCTAAGCAAACTGATAAGAGGAAGGGCAGCGATAAAACCACCAATTGTACTATAATGTTTGGCAAACTCAGTTACACCACCGATGATGAGGGCGGAAACGATTACTTTAACGAGGAAATGCATATTTTGACTCCTTTGCTAGTAATGAAAAAGCCTTTTCGATTAATTGCTGTTCTTCTTTTGAAAATTGAGATTCTAATATTTTTAATTTTTCTTCATCTAATAATGTATGTTTCGTTAACGCTTCCTTACCTTCTGTAGTCAATGTTAGATTAACGACTCGTTCATCTTGTTTATTTCGCTCCTTTATAACGAATCTTTTTTGAATAAGGCGTTTCACATGCTCTGATGCTGTATTATGAGATAAGCCTAATTCAGATGCAACTTTCCCAATTGTAGTCTCCGTTTCTCGGGAAATGATTTGAAGAATCCGAATGGCTTGGTGAGAAAGATTATCTTCATATTCATACCGTAAATGATAATAAATGGTTTCCCAATTTTGATTGATGTTCTTCATAATGATAATATTCCTCCGTTTTTTATTTATATCTTACAATACGATATATTCGTTTTACAAGAAGTAAATTCCTTTATTTTCATAAAAATTATTGAAAAAGTTTATTTTTCTTGAAATATACGGTACTCTTAATGTAAAGGCATACAAATAGCAAGAGAGAGGATGATAGAAGTGAATACATTTAAATGGATTAGTCATGAAAAGATGTATTTAGACCAAATACATGTTGAAAAATGTGGTCCTCTTTCAGTTGGTGTATATGGCGGGAATCAAGAGAGTGATGCGTATGAAAGAGGAGATGCAGTACTAGCTTGGTGGGATCCGCAATTAGAATTTGAATTTGTTATGATCTTTGATGCTCATCATAAAACGAAAAATATACATTATATAATAGAAGCAATTTCTGAAAGAAAAGAAAAATTACAAGAATTATTCTCATATCCAGTTCATCTTGCGTTTCATCATACACATATGTATTTATTAGCGTTATTTACTGATGAGTTATTTATTGAGAAATGTGAACAAGAGAATGAAGAACTCGCGTGCTTAATTTGTTTACGAAAAGGTGAATTTTTATATTGGTTATCAGTAGGAGAGTGCTTTGCTTATTTATTTCATTCGGAACAATTACAGAATGGAAAAGGGAGATTAAATAAACGTAAATTTTATGAATATATTGGAAGAAAAAATGTTTTTGCTGCTAATTCGCCCTGCTTCACTTCTGGGGTTCGTGGATTAGAGAAGGGAATGAATCATATTGTTTTGGCGACAGACGGTGTGTTAGAGTGTGATAAGCAAACGTTTGATGATGATCAATCTTTACTTGAAGTACTGCATAAAGGAGATTCTCTTCAGATTGAACCTGCATTAGCGAATGTGCTTGAATGGAAGGGAAGAGATTGTGCGACTATCATTGGGTGGTCAATTGATACAGAAAATAGAGAATATGCGGATTAATATTTTTCATAAAGTGAGCTTAGGATAAATCCATTCTAAGCTCATTTTCTATTTCTTGAATAAACGTAAAATTTAAATAATCCAATGAAAACAAACCGTCAGTATATTTCTAGTGTATCGAAGGTTTATTGTATATGTGGAAACACATTTACTCTGTGAAAATGAAAAAATGATTATAAATATGAGAGAAAAAATTTTCCTGTACGTTATATAAGGTGTAAAAGCTTTTACAAAAAAATAAGGGGAATTGCGAAATGAAATCAAATGAGAAAAATTTTATAAAAAGGCTGCAGCGACAAAAAGAAGATGCGTTAGAGTTTATTGTCGATACTTATTTGTCATTAATAAAAGCAATCGTACATAAGGTTCTTATTCCGCTTAAAAATGATGGACTTATAGACGAATGTATCAATGATATTTTTCTTTCAGTTTGGAATAATGCAAACAAGTTTCATGGAGAGCCGGAAGATTTTAAGAAATGGATTGCAGCGGTTGCTAAGTTTAAAGCAATTGATTACTACAGAAAATCCATTAAGGAAGTTGAGGTTACCTCAAATGATTTTGATGTAAATACAGGAAAATCGATAGAAGATGAACTGATTATAATGGAAGATAGGGATGAACTGATAAAGTTAATTAATCAATTAGAGCCTATAGATCAAAAGATTTTTATCATGAAATTTCTTCTAGGGTTAAAGACGGAGGAAATAGGAGAAAAGCTCGGTTTAACGCGAGCGGCGATAGATAATCGGATTTATCGAGGGAAAAAGAAATTACAAAAAAATGCTACGAATCTTAGTTTAGGAGGTAGTGTAATATGAAAGACATTTACGAGCTGTTAAATGACATTGATATAGATGAAAAAGAATTAGAGGAAATGAAGGCTTATGAATTTGAAAAGGAAAAAGTGAAACGCAACTTAAAACAGGCTATATATATAAAGAAAAAAACGAAGAACTGGAAAAAGGGTGTCGCTGTTGCATCTATTTTAGTAGGGTTGTCAGTTGCAACACTTGGAATTGGATTTCCTACTTATGCAGGAGGGATTCCGATTGTAGGTAATATTTTTCGATTTTTAGATAATGGTAGAACGGGACTTTATGAAAATTATAAAGAATTTTCTACTGAGTTAAATATGGTGAGGGAAAGTAATGGGATTAAAATAACAATCAATGATGTGATTTCTGATGGACGAACTGTATCAATAACATATTCAATGGAAAGTGAGCAAGATTTAGGAGATGACCCAATTATATTAGGTGGGTTAGATATAATGGGGTCTGATGGAGGAACAGGAAGTTCTCAAATTTCTAAAGTTGCAGATAAAAAGTATGTAGGTATGGCGACAACGACACATCATAGCAGTAATAAAAAAGACAAAATAAACCTTAGATGGAATATAGACAAAATAGAAATACTGGATAAAAAGAAAGAAATAAAAGGGAATTGGAATTTTGCTCTTACTGTAAAGGCAATGGATAGTAAAGAAAAAATAATTAGTGGAAGTTCCGAAAAAGAAGGCGTAAAAGTAAATATGGAAAAGGTGGCAGTGTCACCGATAACGTTTATTCTTTATTACAATCAAGAAGTTTCTAAAAATACAAGGAAGGAATGGGATGCTGTAGATGTTGAGTTGGAAGTTAAAGATGATTTAGGTAATCATTATTCTGGAGAAGGAAATGGTGGATCAGGTAAGGATTCCTATAATATTCATTGGAGTGATACATTTCAAAAGCTACATGAAAATGCAACGAAACTAATTATTACTCCCCGGATTAATTTGCGAGTTCATACTCCTGAAAACCATGGCGGGGTAGAAATGAGTGGTGGAAAAGAGAAGAAGATTGAAGTACCTAAAAAAGAAGCAAAAAGTAAAGATATTGTTTTAGATGATATCGTAATTGATTTGAAGAAGTAATAGGTGTAAGGACTGTCTTATTTACATAAGGTAGTCCTTTTTCATGAAACCACTATAAACAATAAATAGTTATATTTTTTGCGGGGAAACAAGGAACTGGTGTTAACAATCACGAAGAAATTAAGTAAAGGGGTGACTCGTGGTGTATGAATTGAAATGGATAAATCATGATAAATTAGTAATATTTGTCGCATAATAGAATACTGGAATTATTATTGAAGGGGTATTTATAGGGGACATTCACATAATCATGGTCATTCACAAAATAAAAAAGCGTTAATGGTTGTATTCATATTAACGACAAGTTTTATGATTGCTGAGGTTATTAGTGGATTTGTAACGAATAGTTTAGCACTTTTATCAGATGCTGGGCATATGCTAAGTGATGCAGTCTCTCTTGCTTTAAGTTTACTTGCCTTTAAAATTGGAGAAAAAAAGGCGACTTTAGACAAAATATATGGGTATAAGCGAATTGAAATATTAGCCACATTGTGCAATGGTGTCGTTCTTATTACTATCTCGATATACATTTTTATCGAAGCAATTCGCCGTTTTCAGGAACCAGTGGAGATTGCTAGTAATGGGATGTTAATGATTGCTGTTTTCGGTTTGTTCATTAATATTACGTCAGCATGGATTTTAATGCGAGGCGGAGATGTGAAAGAAAATTTAAATGTACGAAGTGCTTTTTTGCATGTCTTAGGTGATTTATTAGGATCAGCGGGGGCAATTATTGCAGCGCTACTTATTAAATTTTTTGGCTAGACAGTTGCCGATCCAATTGCCAGTATCCTCGTTTCCATCTTAGTCATTATAAGTGGCTGGCGTGTAACACATGATACCGTTCATATATTGATGTGGAAGAAGTGAAAGATACATTATTAAACATTGCAATTGTAAAAGAAGTACACGATTTACACATATGGTCGGTTACATCAGATTTTCAAGTTTTAACGTGTCATCTTGTTATAGAAAAAGGTGAGGAAGCACAAAGTGTATTAGCAGAAGCAACACGTTTATTGAAGGACAGTTTTCATGTCGAGCATGTTACGATTCAAATAGAAATAGAGAGGGACTCTATCCATAAAGAACCACTTTGCAAAGTATGAAAGAAAAAAGATGATAAAAAGTGTCATAAACCATCTTAGGAAACATACATATATATAATGTGGCCACAAACAGTTTGTAAGGTAAATATTTCATGATATTACTTTACTTCTAAAATATCATCTTTTATAATCAAAGTGGTAATTGATAGAGATTATCATTTTCAATGATTGTAGAAAGGAGTTTTTAAAAGATGAGTAGTCAACTCCGTTTTGCTGTTGAAAATCGTAAGAGGCAGTTAATTGATCAGTTAATTGGGGCGGGTGTGTTTAAAATTCTCGATCGACAATTATACGAGCTTTCTTTAGAGGAACTAGAAAAAGAGTATAGGGACATTGAGAAATATGCCGAGATTCGCGCATAGTTATATAGAATTGTAAAGGAAGAGCCGTTTGCGTTGAGAGAACACGTAAACGGCTCTTTTCATTATTTCATAGAGATTATTTTTTGGATTTCTTTCATTGGTCGTAACCAGTTTTGAGACATGATTTGTTCTATTTGTGCTGCATCCTGGTTTTTTAATGCCTCAATTATTAAATTGTGCTCTTCAATCGATTTACGTGCAGGAATGAAGTTTTGGAAAAAAAGGTATTCAAGACGTAACACATGAAGTTGTATGTTTGCTAAGAAAGGCTCGATATATGTATTTTTAGCGATTGATACGATTGTATTATGAAATTGTATATCTAAGTTTAATGCTTGTTTTGAATTTTTTTCATCTATAGCATTTTGAAATGCCTCGTTTATTTCAGAAAGTCTTATCAGGTCGGTGTCGTTTATTTGATGAATTGCTTGTTTTCCAATAATGGTATGAAGACCAGCGATCGTTTCATAAATGACAGATACATCCTCTAATTTTATAGGGGTGATTTTTGTTTTTTGTCCTGGAACCATCTCGACCAGTCCTGAAAGTTCTAACACTTGCAGTGCTTCTCTAACCGGTGTTCTGCTCACACCTAAAGCTTCAGCTAGCTCTCCATCATTAATCTTTTCATCAGGTTGTAAAACACCTTCAATAATCCAATCTTGTAGTTGGTTTAAAACGAGGGATTTAGCAGATACTCTTTCTTGCTTTCGATAGTTTTGAGGAATAGGCATGATCGAACAGTTCCTTTCATTTTATGTTTTGTTTTTTCGTAATGGCAAGTCGTAGTTTCGGTTTTCCTTCATCTGGCTTTTGGCTTAGTACAAGTACCATTACAATAATACAAAGAGCACCTAAAAATTGAAATGATTGAAACGGAACATGCAAAATGAGAATAGAAGAAATGATAGCTGCAAGTGGTTCTGTACAACCAAATAATGTAGTTTCTTTCGGTGTAAGATATCGTATGCTGTCTAAATATAAATAAAATGCGATGAGTGTGCCGAAAATAACAACGAATGTAATGAGAAAAAGATTGTTAGGCTGAAAATATTTCATGCCAGATAATAAGATAAACTCGTTCGTGGAGAGAAAATGTAAGACGGTTACACCAACTCCTCCAATAATCATCCCCCATCCAACAATGACAGATGAAGACCATTTCTCTAATAATTCCTTTGAATAAAGGCTATAGAATGCTAGTGATAAACCGGATAAAATACCCCAAACGATAGCTGGTGTTGAAACAGCTAAATTATCAATGGATCCATTCGTTAGCAAGAAAAAGGTCCCGATTAAAGATAGTACGATAGAAATAAAATCGATTTTAGTAGGACGAATATTCCATTTAAAGATAAGGTAAACAGTTATAAATATTGGTGCTAAATATTGTAACAATGTTGCGACTGCAGCATTTCCTTCCTGAATAGAAGCAAAATAGGTATATTGTACAGCAAGCATACCTAACAATCCAAACAGAATTATTTTGTTTGCCTCAGCTTTTTGCTTCCAAATGCCAAGTACTTCTGATTTTTTACTGCCAAATGAGGAGAAAAAGAGTAAAATAATTCCGGATATAAGTAATCGAATTGTAACTAACCATTCTGTAGAAACATTTTCTTGTTGAAACAGTTGTTGTGCAGCGGTCCCGGATAATCCCCATAAACTAGCACCTGTAATGACCATAATAATGCCTTTCAATCTTCCTGAATCCATGGCTGGTTCCTCCTTTCAGAAAGAAAATCTAATTGAAATATTGAATACAATATGTAATATATCACGAGTAATATTAAAAATAAACAGAATTTTTTAATATTAAAGATAGACATGTAATAGTTATAATTATGGTAAAATATTGTAAAGGAGGGATTTGATGATCGGTGGATTTATAATCAGTTTTCTTGTAGGCATGTTAATCATTATTATGGGATACCAAATTCATATAAAAAAGCGATTATTTCTCATTGCAGGATACCAAGAAGAGACTTTCGTGGGGGATAAAGAGAAACTTGCAAAAATATCTGGGATTTTTTCTTACGTAATAGGAATTACTACCGCTCTGTTACCATTTGGACTAGAATCAATTGGTGATGCTGCAGGGGTTGGGTATGGGATTTTTGTTGTTATAAGTACAATTGTACTTGTTATATGGGCTAATGTAATAAATAAGCCTCACAAATCTGAATGATAAACGAAAGCAAGATGGTAACCTTTTGAGGAAGCCATCTTGTTTTTGAAATCACTTTATAGTTAGTAATCTTGTGAATTTTGTATTATGAGACAACGGTAAAAGGGGGAATTGGATCAACAAAATCATCCCACTCCTGATTCATTTCTTCCCCGGTTAATAAGCATGTATCCAAAGAGCGTTCAATTTCATATTGATTCATTTCAACTCCAATAAAGACTAGTTCTGTTATTCGATCCCCATATTGATCATCCCAATTTTTTAAGACTTCTGGTTCTTCCCTAAGTATTTGCTGTTGCTCAGCTGCAGGTAATGTTGCAACCCATTCACCAGCTCCTTGAATGGTAATGGAAGAGCCAGCTTGAGAGAGAAGCCCCATCATGTGATTACGAGATGCAAGCCAGAAAAAACCTTTCGCTCTTACAATATCTAATGGCCATTTTTGTAACCAATTCATAAGTCGAACAGGATGAAATGGACGTTTGCGACGATAAACAAAGGAACTAATGCCGTATTCTTCTGTTTCTGGTGTATGGTGTTCGCTATTTAACTCCTGAATCCAACCAGCTGCTTGACTTGCTTCATCTTGTAAAAGTAAGTAAAGTAGAAAAGGTGGAAAAGCCGAAGGATCCATATGTGTATGATGCTTTGCCGCAATGATAATTTGAAAGAGCAATTAGCATTGCTAAGGAATAAGGGGTGAAGGCATACCCACTGTATCTTCTTTCTAAAGCGACATATGGATAAGTTTGTGAAAGTTAGTAATCGAAAAAAAGAATTACAAAACATATATAAAGAGTATTAAGCCTGTATGATTTTAAAAGAAAAGATCTGGTACATTAAATAAAAAAGCTTTCTTTACTCATTAGGGTAAAGAAAGCTTTTTTATGGATTGGTCTTCAGGATATTATTTTTCCGAAACCTCAATTACTTTAACTCATAATTAGTGGGGATGAAGAGAATTGTCACTTTATAAATTACAGCAAACTCTACACCTTTATTTTATTAAACAATTATACGTAATTGGATAGCGTATTTTGGATAGATTAAAAATATGAATTTATAAGTGAATATGTTTTGTAATTGTATTGGGAAGGAAAACTTTCGGAGGGATGTATTTTTATGATAAGAAATTGTGTAGCATTACTCATTATTGATGTACAAACAGGTTCTTTTCAAGAGAAGCAACCTTTATATAAAGGAAAGGAATTGTTAGAAAATATTCAGTTGTTAATTTCAAAAGCTCGATCTGCTCAAGCACCTATTTTTTATATGAAGTATAATGGGAAAGCTGGTTCACCACTTAAACCAAAGACTTTAGGTTGGGGGATTCATAAATCTATAGCTCCATTAGCAGAGGATATTGTTCTTAAGAAAAATCACCCAGATTCATTTCATAGAACGAATCTGCAACAGGAGCTAGACGAAAGAAATATAACACAAATTGTAGTGACAGGAATTCAATCTGAGATTTGTGTGGATGCAACATGTAGACGTGCTTATAGTCTTGGATATGATCTTACTCTTGTAGAAGATGGACATAGTACATACGACTCCACAATCTTATCTGCATCCCAAATTATCGATCATCATAACCAAGTAATTGGACAATGGTTCGCTCATGTTAAACCTGCTGAGCAAATTAGATTTTAGTGGGTATTTTGATTGCGGATGAATTTTTAAGAATGGCAACTATAATAATATAGCGCGGATATTTCTATTTATCCATATATATTATTTTTTGATGTGCATCATTCTAAAATAACAATGTTAGAAAAGGGAAAAATGGAATAATTGTTGTACATATGGTTTCACTTTAGATAAAAAAGTGTTTTAAATTACGTATATTTCTATTTTAAAATCTATTTTTTAGACTTTCTTATAAATAAAAATACAATATTTTTTATAATTTTCATTGCGAAATGTCCGCTCTACTTTTACAATAGAAAAGGTGTATATTTATTATACTAAAAAAACAAATCGGAATAATATGAAAATTATAGTTTGTCTTTGTGCATTATATACAAAAGTACATATTAGGCGACATACATCATGTTATCGACTTGTAAGGAGAGAAGCAAATGAAAAGTGTAAGATTACCATCAATTCCAGAAATCATTATTCTTTTATTACTATTTCTTGCTGTTGTCTTTTCCTTTCAAACGATCTTTAATTTGCCGATTCAACTAGCGCTATTTATTTCATGGTTTTTAGTAATTGCGCTTGGACTAAGGTTAGGGTTTCGTTATCAAGAATTGCAAGATGCAATTACAAAAGGAATTTCCAACGGATTAGAAGCTGTTCTCATCTTAGTTGCTGTAGGAGCATTAATTGGGACATGGATTGCTGGCGGTGTTGTACCGACATTGATCTACTACGGATTAGAATTTATTCATCCGAGTGTATTTTTATTAGCAACCTTAATTATTTGCTCAATTACTTCCATTGCAACAGGTACATCATGGGGAACAGTTGGTACAGCTGGTATTGCCATGATGGCAATCGGTGAAGGTCTTGGTTTACCGCTTCCACTAGTTGCTGGAGCAGTACTTTCAGGGGCATACTTTGGAGACAAGTTATCTCCGCTTTCTGATAGTACGGTACTTGCTGCTTCAATGGCAAAAGTAGATGTTATTGCACATGTTCGAGCTATGCTTGTATTAGATGTACCAGCATATATTATTACCGGTATTATGTTTACAGTTGCCGGATGGATGTATGGTGGAGATAATGTTGATTTAAACAAAGTGGAATTTTTAAAAGAAGCTTTATTAAAGCAATTTGATATTAAAATATGGATGCTTGTACCAGCAGTTATTGTCATCGCACTATTAGCAATGAAAAAACCATCAATGCCAACAATTGCAATGGGAGCGCTTCTCGGTGCAGTTTGGGCAACTCTGTTCCAAGGTATGCACTTTGGAGAGGCAATTGGAACAGCATATAACGGTTTTTCTATTGAATCAGGTGTGGACTTCATTGATAAGTTGCTAAATCGCGGTGGAATCAATGGTATGCTTGGTTCAGTAGCAGTTATTATTTTTGGATTAGGTTTCGGAGGGTTACTTGAAAAACTCGGTGTTTTAAAAGTAATCGTATCAAAATTTGAGAAGAAACTAAACTCTGCAGGAAATGTAACACTGTCCACATTAATCGTCGCTTTCCTGGCAAACGTATTCGGCTGCGCAATGTACGTATCACTTATTTTAACTCCAAAAATTATGCAAGACAGCTATGATAAATTAAAGCTCGATCGTCGTATATTGGCTCGTAACTCAGAAGTGGGTGGAACGCTAACTTCAGGTATGGTTCCATGGTCTGATAATGGGATTTACATGGCTGGTATATTAGGGGTCGCAACATTATCATACATTCCATTCATGTGGATGAGCTTTGTATCATTAGCATTGGCAGTTATATACGGATATACAGGGAAATTCATTTGGTATGTTGATGATGCTGAAAAAGGGAAGCAAGTGTCATAATATAAAATCATCCCTTCCATTGGTGTATTAGAGATTTTTAATTTCTATAGAAGATGACAATTCTTCATCGTATAGTACGAAGTTAACCCGTAAGTTCGATTAGAACTTACGGGTTGTTCAGTTTCTAATGAGATTAGTATATTTCCCTTATCAAAAAGCAAAATATATAGTATCAAAAACAGGAGGAGAAATATGACTGAATCATTACTGCTGGAGTATGGGGGAGTTATATTAATTCTTATTGCATTAGAAGGAGTTTTATCTGCAGATAATGCTCTTGTACTTGCTATTATGGTTAAACATTTACCTGAAGATGATAGAAAAAAGGCTTTATTTTATGGATTATTCGGAGCATTCATATTTCGATTTGGGTCATTGTTTTTAATTTCATTTCTTGTGAATGTATGGCAGATGCAAGCGATTGGTGCAATTTATTTATTGTTTCTCTCTGCTAGAAGTTTGGTTAAAGTATATCGAAAAAAGAAGTGGCAAAGAGAAAAGTACGGAGAGCAGGAAAAAAAGATTGAAGAAAATACTCCAAAAAAGAAAAGTGGTTTTTGGCTAACAGTTCTGAAAGTAGAGGTTACAGATACTGCATTTGCGATTGATTCGATTTTAGCAGCAGTGGCTCTTACACTGACAATTACACCCTTGAATAAAGGAATGATAGGTGGCCTTGACGCAGGGCGATTTTTCGTTATTTTAACTGGTGGAATGATTGGTTTAATTATTATGCGATTTGCAGCTACTTATTTCGTGAAGATATTGCGTGAAAGACCAGGTCTTGAAACGGCAGCTTTTATGATTGTTGGGTGGGTCGGTGTGAAACTTATTATTTCAACGCTAGCACATCCTATGGTTGGAATAATTAATAAGGATTTTCCCCAATCGGTTACGTGGAAAGCTATTTTTTATATCGTATTAATTGCGATTGGCGTTTCTGGTTGGTTTTTATCTCCCGATTCATCTGAAACATAGTTTTTTAAATATAGAATTATGAATAAACAGGAGTGAGAATCCTTATCATTTGAAGGGAAGTCTGTTACAATGAAAGCGTAGCTATTATATTTTCAAGGGGATGAAAACATGGAGTACAGAATTGAAAGAGATACATTAGGAGAAATGAAAGTTCCAGCTGATAAATTATGGGCAGCGCAAACACAACGCAGTAAAGAAAACTTTCCGATTGGAACGGAGCATATGCCGATTGAAATTGTACAAGCATTTGCAATTTTAAAGAAAAGTGCTGCGATTAGTAACCAGAAACTAGGGAAGTTATCAGAAGAAAAAGCGCAGGCGATTGTAGAAGCAGCGGATGAAATCCTAGCAGGAAAATGGAATGAACATTTCCCGCTTGTTGTATGGCAAACAGGTAGCGGTACACAATCAAATATGAATGTGAATGAGGTAATCGCAAACCGGGGGAATCAAATTTTAAAGGGAAAAGGGCTTGATGTACATATTCATCCAAATGATGATGTAAACATGTCTCAAAGTTCAAATGATACATTCCCGACAGCACTTCACGTTGCATGCGTGATTGCGGTGGAAAACCAAGTGTTACCGGCAATTACAAAATTAAAAGTAACATTAGAGAAAAAAGCAAATGAGTTTCAAAATATTATTAAAATTGGTCGTACGCATCTGCAAGATGCAACGCCTTTAACGTTAGGACAGGAAATTAGCGGTTGGCATCGTATGCTTGAAAAAACAGAGCGTATGATTGCGGATAGCAATACATATATGAAAGAACTTGCGATTGGTGGTACTGCAGTTGGAACAGGAATTAATGCTCATCCTAAATTTGGTGAGATGGTCGCAGAGGAAATTAGTCAGTTTGCAGGAAAACAATTCGTGTCTGCACCGAATAAGTTTCATGCATTAACGAGTCATGATGAAGTTGTGTTTGCACATGGTGCATTAAAAGCATTAGCAGCTGATTTAATGAAGATTGCTAATGATGTACGTTGGCTTGCGAGCGGTCCGCGTAGTGGTCTCGGTGAAATTATTATTCCTGCGAATGAGCCAGGAAGCTCTATTATGCCAGGTAAAGTAAATCCAACGCAAAGTGAAGCATTAACAATGGTTGCAGCGCAAGTTATGGGAAATGACGCAACAATTGGATTTGCGGCGAGCCAAGGTAACTTTGAGTTAAACGTATTTAAGCCAGTAATTGCATATAATTTCTTACAATCTGCTCGTTTATTAGCTGATGCAACAGTTTCGTTCAATGATAAATGTGCGGTTGGTATCGAAGCAAATAAAGAAGTGATTAACCAAAATGTAAATCGTTCTTTAATGCTTGTTACAGCATTAAATCCACATATTGGCTATGAAAATGCAGCGAAAATTGCTAAACATGCTCATAAAGAGGGATTAACGTTAAAAGAAGCAGCATTACAATCAGGGTTATTAACGGAAGAACAGTTTGATGAAATTGTAGATCCGAAGAAAATGATTGCGCCGAAAGAATAATTTTAATTCATAATGGAGAGAGAGCCAGGTTCTAATTTTAGAATCTTGGCTCTTTTTTCATGGTAAAATATTTGAAATGAAAGGCAGGTGAGGAGAATGAAATACGCCATTTCTACACTAGCGGTGCTGATTACATTTATCGTATTACAATTGTTACCAAGAACTATATTCACATACTTTTACATGCAGGATTCACGGGATTGGACGAGCGTTGCAACAATAACTCCAGCAGTATCTGCTAATCACTTCTTTGATGTTGACTACATACAATTATTCTTCGTTTTTTTATCTTTCATCGTAGGATTTGTTACACTTAAATTTATTGAGAGAAGGAAAAGAGTTTAGATTAAAAGTAAATCCGGTAATTGGAGCTACAAGATAATGCTTATGGGCTATGAAAAAAGATCTATGTTAGTGAAAACATGGATCTTTAATGATTTTCATGAACGAGTAAATTTGAAAATCTTATTAGCAGCCCTAGAATAACCACCCGCGTTACGAAATGATTGACTAATTTTTTTCGTATTGTTCTTATAAATAGGATTCCTTAACACTTCACTAACAGCTTCTTTGATATCCTCCGCCGATAGTTGTTGAATATTTAACATAGCTCCTGCACCAAGTTCTTTCACTCGTTCAGCAATCGTATGTTGATCATTTATGATAGGAAGCATAACTAAGGGTACTTCAAAATAAAGTGATTCACTGGTGCTATTCATTCCACAATGGCTAATAAAGACATCAGTTTGGCGAAGTACATCTAATTGAGGAACATAGTTACGAACAATAAAATTATCGGGTATATTCTTTAGCTGCTCTGCTTTTAATTGTTTGCCTATACTAAGCACCACTTTAACCTTTAAATCTTTTAAAGCGGTAAAGCACTTTTGATAGAAGTCTGGCTGGTTGTTCATTATCGTTCCCATAGAAATGTAAATCACATGTGTGTCTTTTAATAGATTCATTGGAAAATCGTTTGCAGTTTCATTTTTAGTAATGGAAGGTCCGACAAAAATATAGTTATTCTTAAAAGCGCTGCTATTCCTTTGGAAATAGGAAGAAGTGAAGACGATATTTAAATCTCCTGAACCAGGACAAAGTAAGAAGTTGTAAGATAATGGAAGTTCGTATTTGTTTTCTAAATATTGTTTGCGTTTGGCGATTTCTTCTAATTGTAAAAATGCTTTTAGCATGGTCAAACGCTCTTGTTTTTGTTCCATATCATCTATTCCTGTCAGGGACATATTTATTTTTGGATCTTGTGAATATGCAAAAGTGGTCCAAGTTGCAATAGATAATAATTTGTTTTGGTGGGCAATCCATTTTCCAGGTAAAGATTGTGCATCGTATATAATATAATCATACGTTTCGTTGGAAATTTCTTCTAGGATGGAGTCGGTGATCATTTCCATTGCATTGAGAAATTGCAATAAATATTCTTGAGGCTGGGAAGCCATAAGACCCATACTTTCTGCAAGCTTTCTGTGTGCCTTTTGATCAACGGGACGGAACTGGGCACCGGCTTTTTTGATTTTTTCTTCAAAATGATTGGATGAATAATAGGTGATATGTTCTCCTCGTTTTACTAAATCATTTACTAATCCAAGTGTTGGATTTACATGTCCTTCTCCACCAATGTTGATGTAAAGCGCTTTTTTCATCTTTATCCCTCCAGTAAATATAGTTTGATACATACCTTAGCAAAGAGAATACAAGTTTTATCAGTAATGATTCCTATAGCAGTGCGAAGTACAAAATATGATGATTGTCATAATAAAATCTCAATTTTTTGTGGATGTATATTATATTTTCAGATGAATAACGTCGGATTAAAAAGTAAACATATTTATCTTTTGTTCGGATTATAACAAACTATTTTTGATTTTGTCTATAAAAATAAAAAAATATTTTGTGTGTGGGTATAGATTGCACTTATATGGAGCGGATTGAATAGAGAGGAAGCAGTAATGTTATCTTGAGAAACAGATAGATAAGAAATAAGAGGGAGTTTCATTTATCCTGCTATTTGCGGGCAGTAAAACCTTCATCTCAAAATTCGGCGAAAGCAAAGAAGTTAGGCTGGGGATTAACTGTCCGTAAAAGTCGGATTGGTGAGGGATAATACTCAGTGGGAGATGAAGAAAAACTCAACTGCTTTTCACTTTATGGTCAGGAAACTGAACGTATAATAAGTCAAGTGATTCTGATTAACGGGAAAGAAGGAAATTAGCAAGTTTGACAATTCATATGATAGACAAACTTGCTAATATGATTAATTGGTAGGTTTGTCAATTACTTTTAGGTTGGGACATTTGTCTTTTAATAAACTGATAAATTTTTCTTCTTCTTTTGGCACACAAACCGTTAAAGTATCAAATAGTCCATACATAATTTCTAATCGTTGTCTGGTCCATTTTTCCGAATCTAATTGTTTTCCATAATATTTTATGTGACGTATATTTTCAAAGGGAATTTCAGTATTTGTAAAAAAGTACTTAACGACAAGTGAATGATTAGTTATTTCATAAGTAGATCTATAAAGAGAGAAAAAGTTGAAGAGATTCAATAGCATAATACAACTAAAATAGATATGATCATCACTTTGAAGGGAAATTTGTGTACACAAAATAATGGTTACTAATATAAAGATAAATACATGTATAGGATTTTTTTTTACTTTGAATTTCATTTCTATTCACCCCTGAATTCTTACTACGTTAAGTAATTTAATCATAATATTATGATTAATAAAATCAGTATGTATAATTGCATATTTTGTTCTAAGTGAATTCATGTAATATTTAAAAATATGAATGATGCTATTTATACTTGAGATTTGGTAACGAATGAATACTTTGCCTAGTTTTTACGATTAAGGGTGGTTTAGCGTGAGTTGTAAAAAAGGTATTATGATAGGTGTACTGTGTGCATGTCTTTTTACCTTGAATGGTTGTGAATATTCGAATAGATCTCGAGGGGATTGGAACAAACTAACGATTGAACTACCCCCACCTACCTCTACAAGAGCTTGAGGTGAGGGATTCTCCTGTCTCTGTCCTCACAAAAACAGTTCCTCTCGTTCAACAAAGAGGATACAACGATATAGAAGTTCCGTAGTGCCCTTATGTAAGGCGACCTATTCTATCTTCCGTGGAAAACAAAACAGGTACAGCTACTTTTTTCTTATATCGAGGTGTAGAACACTTTGTCATGCATCCAGTTCCTAGACTTGTTATCTGCTCTGGTAACAAGTGTAAGAGACTGGGACAAGGTGTTCTTTTTTCTTTATGCAAACAATTTTGTTAGCTTTTTCTTTTCACTTTCAAATACGTCTAATCGCTCGATCTGTAAGGC